>DATDGI010000119.1:0-27182 GCA_036522155.1 Streptosporangiaceae bacterium | reverse complement strand
AAGGGGGAGACGGCCTGAGCCAGCCGGATCCTCAGCGCGGGGTGGTCGGCCCGGGCCGGAACGCGGGCCCGTGCCCGGGCACGATCACGCTGGCCACCGCGAGCAGCCGGGCCCGGCTGGCGTGGAGGGCCACCGGGTCCGTGGCCAGCGGATCCTCGGCTGGCCCGGCCGCGCCCCACCAGGCGTGGGTGCACGCGTACACGCCGTCGGCGGTCGCCGCCAGGGTGGCGATGTCCTCCCCGGTATGGCCGGGCGCCGGCACCAGCCACACCGACGGGGTGAGCGCGAGATCCCCTGGCTCCCGGCCGATCCACACATCGCCCTGGTAGGTGGCCCAGTAGTCGTGCACCCGGGCGGCCGGGAACAGCGCCGCGTTCACGGTGTGGTCGGGATGGTGATGGCTGAACACCACGTCGGTCACGTCACCGGGGGCCGGCCCGGCCGCGGCCAGCGCGGCCAGCAGCCGGCCGGTGTCGGCCACCATCCCCGGGTCCACCACGATCACCCGGCCCGCGTCGGTGATCAGGGTGACGGTGCTGGTGACCCGGTCACCGCCGTCTTCCTCGCGGGCATAACCCTCGTGCAGGACATGCACAACGGCGGTGCCGGTGCGCGGCACGCCTTCGGTAGTCACGCGTTCTCCTGACGTCAAATGCTGGCGATCGCGTCCTGGGCGGTTTCCTGGCCGGTCACGTCGGCCAGGCTGGCCGGCAGGTCGTCGGGAACCGGCGGGGGAGTGCCGCCGAACGCCGGGCAGATCGCATGGTGCGCGCACCACTCACAGATCCGGCCGGGCCGTGGCCGCCAGTCACGCTGGACAAAGGCGCGCTCGATCGCCTGCCACAGCGCCTCCACCTTCCGCTCGGTGGCGAGCAGGTCGGCCTCGTCCGGTTCGTACCGCACGATCTCGCCGTTGCCCAGGTACATGAGCTGGAGCATGGCCGGCACCTGGCCCTGGGACCGCCAGATGGCCAGCGCGTAGAACCGCATCTGGAACAGCGCCCGCGCCTCGAACTCCTCGGGCGGGGCGGTGCCGGTCTTGTAGTCCACGATCCGGATCTCACCGCCCGGCGCCACGTCGAGCCGGTCGATGTAGCCGCGCAGCCGCAAGCCGGAGGCGAGGTCGGCCTCCACGCACAGCTCCCGGTGCGCGGGCTCGATCCGCCGCGGATCCTCCAGCGTGAAGTAGCGGTCGAGCATCTCACCCGCGCTGGCCAGCCAGGCCGCCCGCTCCTCGCCGGTCTCGAACAGGCTGGCCAGTTCCGGGTCCTCGGCGGCCAGCCGCTCCCACTCCGGGGCCAGCAGCGAGCGGGCCTCCTCCGGGGTCCGGCCGGTGGCCGGGGCGTCGAACAGGTGCTCAAGGACCGCGTGCACCAGCGTGCCGCGGACCGCCACCGGGCTGGGCGGCTCCGGCAGCCGGTCGATGACCCGGAACCGGTAGAGCAGCGGGCAGGTGAGGAAGTCACCGGCCCGGGAGGGCGACAGCGAGCGCCGGTGGGGCACGTCGGGCGGGGGGGCGTCCGGTGGGGCGGCCGGGGGCGCCGCCATGGTCTCGTTGCCCATGCCTCGGAGGGTAGGGGACGGCTACGACACTTGGCCGTGATTTCCCCGGCGCGCCGCGTGAGCGCCGGTGCCGGGACAGTACGCCCGGCCCGGGCCAGGACGTAGCATCGGGGGCGTGGCAGGCAATGCACCGGGTACCGCTGGGCCGAGGGACCCGAGCCCGGGGGTGAGGATCGCGCGCCCGTTCGGGATCCCGGTGTTCATCTCGCCCTACTGGTTCCTGGTCGCGGGCCTGTTCGTGTTCCTGTACGCCCGCGGCCTGGCCCAGTCGGTTCCCGGCAACCTGCGGTACCCGGTCGCCGCCGCCTTCGTGGTGCTGCTGTACGCATCGGTGCTGGTGCACGAGCTCAGCCACTCACTGGTCGCCCGGGCGTTCGGCCTGCCGGTGCGCCGGATCCTGCTCTACCCGCTCGGCGGTTTCTCCGAGATCGAGCGCGAGCCCCCGAGCCCGGGCCAGGAGCTGGCGGTCTCCGGGGCCGGGCCAGCCCTCTCGCTGGCCCTGGCGGGCGGCGGCTATCTGCTGTGGCGGGCCGTCCACAGCGGCGTGCCCGGCGTCCTGATCGGCCAGCTGGTGGTGGCGAACCTGCTGGTCGGCCTCTTCAACCTGCTCCCGGGCCTGCCGCTGGACGGCGGCCGGATGCTGCGGGCCGGGGTGTGGAAGATCACCGGCCGCCCCAGTCAGGCGACGGTGGCGGCGGCCTGGGCGGGCCGGGTGCTCGCGGTGCTGGTGCTGGTGGTGCCGCTGGCCCTGTACGTCCGGGCGGGCACCAGTATCCAGCTGTTCGACGCCGCCTGGCTGGTCGTCATCGCCGCGTTCATGTGGAGCGGTGCCACCCAGGCGATGCGCGCCACCCGGGTGCGCGATCGGCTGCCCGGGCTGCAGGCGCGGGCGCTCGCCCGGCGGGCCATCGCGATCCCGGCCAACCTGCCGCTGGCCGAGGCGATCCGGCGGGCGGACGCCGCCCAGGCCCGGGCCCTGGTGGTGGTCGACCACGAGGACCGGCCGATCGCCATCGTGAACGAGACCGCGGTCATGGCCACGCCGCCGCAGCGCCGCCCGTGGATCGACGCGGGGTCGCTGGCGCGCACCATCGACCCCGGCCTCATCCTGTCCGCCGACCTGTCCGGGATGGAGCTGATCGAGGCCGTGCGGCGCACCCCGGCCTCCGAGTACCTGCTGGTGGAGCCGTCCGGGCAGGTCTACGGCGTGCTTACGGCCGCCGATCTCGACCATGCGTTCGCCGGGGCGTAACTCGCGGCTCTGCCTGCTGGCCGCTCCGCGGCTGCTCTGCCTGCTGGCCGCTCCGTGGCTACTCTGCCTGCTGGCCGCTCCGCGGCTACTCTGTGCGGCGTGATCCGACAGCGCCGCGGCCCGTTCCAGGCTGGTGACCAGATCCAGCTCACCGATCCCAAGGGCCGCCAGCACCTGGTCGTCCTCCAGCCGGGCAAGGTCTTCCACACCCACCGGGGGTCGCTGGCCCACGACGACCTGATCGGCAGCCCGGAGGGCAGCGTGGTGCGCTCCTCCGGCGGCACCCCGTACGTAGCGCTGCGGCCGCTGCTGGCCGACTTCACCCTGGCCACCCCGCGCGGCGCTGCGGTCGTCTATCCCAAGGACGCGGCCCAGATCGTGGCCATGGCCGACATCTTCCCCGGGGCCCGGGTGCTGGAAGCCGGGGCCGGCTCGGGGGCGCTGTCCTGCTGGCTGCTGCGGGCGGTCGGCGCGGATGGGCGGCTGGTCTCCTACGAGCGCCGGCCTGACTTCGCCGAGATCGCCCGGGGCAACGTCGAGCGGTTCTTCGGCGGCCCGCACCCGGCCTGGCAGCTGCACGTGGCCGACCTGGCCAGCCTGGCCCAGCCGGATGAGCCGTTCGACCGGGTGGTGCTGGACCTGGTCGCGCCCTGGGAGTACGTCGGGACCGCCGCGGGCGCGCTGCTGCCCGGCGGCGTGATCTGCTGCTACGTGGCCACCGTCACCCAGCTGTCGCGGACCGTGGAGACGCTCAGGGAGCAGGGCAGCTTCGACGAGCCCGCGGCCTGGGAGTCGCTGACCCGGGCCTGGCACGTGGACGGGCTCGCGGTCCGCCCCGGGCACCGGATGGTCGGCCACACCGGCTTCCTGCTGACCGCCCGGCGGCTGGCCCCGGGGACCACGCCGCCACCGCGGCAGCGCCGGCCGGCCAAGGGAGCCCGCGAAGGCTCCTGACCGCCGGAAATCCCGGCCGGCCTACCTGCCCAGGTTACGAGCGGCCTGCGGGTAGGTAGGGTCTAGGTGAGACCTGCTTTCGAAAGGAGGTGGGGGCGTGGCCACTCGTGATGACGGCTCGCTTTCCGCGCGGCATGACGACCAGGTCAAAGACCTCACCACGCAGATCTCTTTCCTCGAGGAGGAAGTGGCGGTCCTGCGCCGCCGGGTGGCCGATTCGCCGCGGCAGGCGCGGCTGATCGAGGAGCGGCTGCGCGAGGCCGAGACCCGGCTCACCACCGTGAGCGGGCAGAACGAGCGCCTCGCCGACACCCTGCGGGAAGCCCGGGACCAGATCGTGGCCCTGAAGGAGGAAGTCGACCGGCTGGCCAAGCCGCCGTCCGGCTTCGGCGTGTTCCTCGGCGCCTGCGAGGACGGCACCGCCGACGTGTTCACCGGCGGCCGCAAGATGCGGGTCAGCGTCAGCCCCGCGGTTGACCTCGACACCCTGCGGCCCGGCCAGGAAGTGGTGCTCAACGAGGCACTGAACGTGGTCATCGCCCAGGGCTACGAGACGATCGGCGAGGTCGTCATGCTCAAGGAAATCCTGGAGGGCGGCGACCGGGCGCTGGTCATCTCGCACGCGGACGAGGAGCGGGTGGCCCGGCTGGCCGAGCCGCTGCGGCAGATGCCCTTGCGCGGCGGGGACTCGCTGCTGCTCGAGCCCCGGTCCGGCTACGTCTACGAGCGGATCCCCAAGGCCGAGGTCGAGGAACTCATCCTGGAAGAAGTGCCGGACATCACCTACGACGAGATCGGCGGGCTGGCGGCCCAGATCGAGCAGATCCGGGACGCCATCGAGCTGCCCTACCTGCACGCCGACCTGTTCAAGGAGCACCAGCTGCGCCCGCCCAAGGGCGTCCTGCTCTACGGCCCGCCCGGCTGCGGCAAGACCCTGATCGCCAAGGCGGTCGCCAACTCGCTGGCCAAGAAGGTCGCCGCCCGCACCGCCGAGCAGGAGCGCGAGGGCAAGAGCTTCTTCCTCAACATCAAGGGCCCCGAGCTGCTCAACAAGTACGTCGGCGAGACCGAGCGGCACATCCGGCTCGTCTTCCAGCGGGCCAGGGAGAAGGCCAGCGAGGGCATGCCGGTGATCGTGTTCTTCGACGAGATGGACTCGATCTTCCGAACCCGCGGCTCGGGGGTTTCCAGCGACGTCGAGAACACGATCGTGCCCCAGCTGCTCAGTGAGATCGACGGCGTCGAGGGCCTGGAGAACGTGATCGTGATCGGCGCCTCCAACCGGGAGGACATGATCGACCCGGCGATCCTGCGCCCGGGCAGGCTGGACGTCAAGATCAAGATCGAGCGGCCGGACGCCGAGGCGGCCAGGGACATCTTCTCCAAGTACGTGCTGGCGAACCTGCCGCTGCACCCGGACGACATGGCCGAGCACGGCGATTCGGCCGCGGCCACGGTCGAGGCGATGATCCAGCGCGCGGTCGAGCGGATGTACAGCGAGACCGAGGAGAACCGGTTCCTGGAGGTCACCTACGCCAACGGCGACAAGGAGGTCCTGTACTTCAAGGACTTCAACTCCGGCGCCATGATCCAGAACATCGTGGACCGGGCCAAGAAGATGGCGATCAAGGAGTTCCTTGAGACCGGCCACAAGGGGCTGCGGATCGCCCACCTGCTGGCCGCCTGCGTGGACGAGTTCAGCGAGAACGAGGACCTGCCGAACACCACCAACCCGGACGACTGGGCGCGGATCTCCGGCAAGAAGGGCGAGCGGATCGTCTACATCCGGACCCTGGTCTCCGGCAAGCACGGGACCGAGGCGGGCCGGTCGATCGACACCGTCGCCAACACCGGCCAGTATCTGTGAGCCGTGCCGGTCGGCGACCCCGGTTAGGCTTGGCCGCATGAGCCTGCGCCGGGTGATGGGGACGGAGACCGAGTACGGCATCTCCGTGCCCGGGCAGCCGGGTGCCAACGCCATGGTGACCTCGTCCCAGGTGGTGAACGCCTACCAGGCTGCCACCTCGGCCCGGGCCCGCCGGGCGCGGTGGGATTTCGAGGAGGAGAACCCGCTGCGCGACGCCCGCGGGTTCGACCTGACCCGGGACGCCGCCGACTCGACCCAGCTCACCGACGAGGATCTGGGCCTGGCCAACGTCATCCTGACCAACGGGGCGCGGCTGTACGTGGACCACGCCCACCCGGAGTACTCCGCGCCGGAGACCACCAACCCGCGGTCCGCGGTGATCTGGGACAAGGCGGGCGAGCGGGTGATGGCCGAGGCCGCGGCCCGGGCGGCGACCGTGCCCGGCACGTCCCCCATCCAGCTCTACAAGAACAACACCGACAACAAGGGCGCCTCCTACGGCTGCCACGAGAACTACCTGATGCCCCGGTCCACCCCGTTCGCCGACATCGTCAGGCACCTGACCCCGTTCTTCGTGTCCCGCCAGGTCGTGTGCGGGGCGGGCCGGGTCGGGATCGGGGCGGACGGGCGCAACGACGGCTTCCAGATCAGCCAGCGGGCCGACTTCTTCGAGGTGGAAGTCGGCCTGGAGACCACGCTGAAGCGGCCGATCATCAACACCCGGGACGAGCCGCACGCCGACCCGGAGAAGTACCGCCGCCTGCACGTGATCATCGGCGACGCGAACATGAGCGAGATCAGCACCTACCTCAAGCTCGGCACCACCTCACTGGTGCTGGCCATGATCGAGGACAGGTTCCTGGACGGCGAGCTGACGCTGGAGGCGCCGGTCGCCGAGCTCCGGGCGATCTCGCACGACCCGGCGCTCCGGCACCTGGTCACCCTGCGGGACGGCCGGAAGATGACCGGGGTGCAGCTCCAGATGGAGTACCTGGAGCGGGCCCGAAAGTACACCGAGGACCGGTTCGGCACCGACGTGGACGACATGACCGCGGACGTGCTTGACCGCTGGGAGTCGTTGCTGACCCGGCTGGCCGAGGATCCCATGCAGACCGCCCGGGAGCTGGACTGGGTGGCCAAGCTGGAGCTGCTGGAGGGCTACCGGACCAGGGACGGGCTGGCCTGGGGCCATCCCCGGCTGCAACTGGTCGACCTCCAGTACTCCGACGTGCGGCCCGAGCGTGGCCTGTACAACCGGCTGCTGGCCCGGGGCCGGATGCAGCGGCTGGTCACCGAGGCCGAGGTCCAGCAGGCCATGGCGGCTCCGCCGGAGGACACCAGGGCCTACTTCCGTGGCCGCTGCCTGGCCAAGTACCCAGATTCGGTGGCCGCGGCGTCGTGGGATTCGGTGATCTTCGACATCCCGGGGCATGATTCGCTCCAGCGGGTGCCGACCCTGGAACCGCTGCGCGGCACCCGGGCGCACGTGGGCGACCTGATCGACCGCTGCCGGACCGCCGCGGAACTGGTCGCGGCGCTGACAGGCCAGGGTTGAAGCACTCGCCGACCGGCGAAGATAGCGTGTGAGTGGCGAAAGCCCCGAGGACGACGGAGGTTTCGGCATGGCGACAAAGGACACCGGCGGCCAGCGCCAGACCACCCGGCGCGGCGAGGAGACCGAGGACAGCAGCGCGCAGACCAGCGAAGAGGTCAAGGAGCGCCAGGAGAAGCTAGCCGACGACGTGGACGCGATCCTGGACGAGATCGACGAGGTGCTGGAGGAAAACGCCGAGGAGTTCGTCCGGTCCTATGTCCAAAAGGGCGGGCAGTAGGGTCGGGTCAGGAACTCACCCAACCGGAAGGATCCCCGTGGGCGTGGATTACTTCGGCGAGCGGTTCACGGCGGCGTGCCTGCGCACTGGCACCTCGTCCTTTGCCGATTTCCTGCAGGACTGCGCGCCCGGCCTGCTGCCCGGCGCCGGCCAGGCAGGTACCTCCGCCGTGCCCGTCCTAGGTGGCCAGGAGGTGCCGCACGGGACCACGATCGTGGCGGCGGATTTCGACGGCGGTGTGATCATGGCGGGCGACCGGCGGTCCACGGCCGGCAGCATGATCGCGCAGCGGGACATCGAGAAGGTCTTCCGCAGCGACGACTACTCCTGCGTCGGCATCGCCGGCGTGGCCGGCGTCGGGCTTGAGCTGGTCCGGCTGTTCCAGCTGGAACTTGAGCATTACGAGAAGATCGAGGGCCGGGGCCTGTCGCTGGAGGGCAAGGCGAACCGGCTGTCCGCCTTCGTCCGCGGCAACCTGGGCGCCGCGATGCAGGGCCTGGTGGTGGTGCCGCTCTTCGTCGGCTTCGACGAGGAGACCCACGAGGGCCGGATTTTCAGCTATGACGTGGCCGGGGGCCGCTACGAGGAGCACAAGTTCCACGCCATCGGCTCCGGGTCCGTGTTCGCCCGTGGCTCGCTGAAGAAGCTCTACACCGACAGCATGTCCGCCGACGACGCGGTCACCATGTGCATGCAGGCGCTCTACGATGCGGCCGACGACGACTCCGCCACCGGCGGGCCGGACCTGACCCGCCGCATCTACCCGGTGGTCGCCATGATCACCGAGGACGGGTTCCGGCGGCTGACCGACGACGAGGCCGGCGAGTACGCGCAGGCCGTGGTGAACGAGCGGATGCGCTCCCCGGGCGGCCCGATCGCGCCGCTGCGGCCCGCCAATTAGCGCAACGACCAGCGTCAGCCGAACTCACGAGTAGGGGAACGCCGCGGTGACCATGCCGTTCTACGTCTCGCCCGAACAGGCGATGAAGGACAAGGCGGACTACGCGCGCAAGGGCATCGCCCGCGGGCGCAACAGTGTCGTGCTCCAGTACGACGAGGGCGTCCTGTTCGTCGCCCCCAACCCGTCCGGGGCGCTGCACAAGATCAGCGAGATCTATGACCGGATCGCGTTCGCCGCGGTGGGCCGCTACAACGAGTACGAGAACCTGCGGGTGGCCGGTGTCCGCTACGCCGACACCCGCGGCTACCAGTACGACCGGGCGGACGTGACGGCCCGGGGCCTGGCCAACTGGTACGCCCAGGTGCTCGGCACCATCTTCACCGAGAGCAACAAGCCGTTCGAGGTGGAGATCGTGGTGGCGGAGGTGGGGGAGAACCCGGCCGGCGACCAGATGTACCGGATCACCTTCGACGGCTCGGTCGCCGACGAGCACGGCTTCGTCGCCATGGGCGGCCAGGCGGAGCAGGTGGCCGGGGTGCTGAAGGAGCGCTATACCGAGGGCATGCCGCTGGCCACCGCGCTGGCCGTGGCGCTGGCCGCGCTGGCGGGCCGGGACAACGGCGAGTCCGAGTTCACCGCCGGCCAGCTGGAGGTGGCGGTGCTCGTCCGGGACCGCCAGCACCGCACGTTCCGGCGGCTCACCGGCGCCCGGCTGGCGGAGCTGATGCCGGGCGGTAGCGCCCCGGGCCAGCGGGGTTCCGCGCGCGCCCGGCCAGCGGCCAAGCCGGCCGCTGGCGACGGCGGCGAGACGGGCGCAGATTAGCGGGGGTGGCGCAGGCGGATCCGGCCGATGTTGGCCGTCGCGTCGAGCCGGACCAGCGGGAGCCCGGGAACCGGTGGTTCCAGTCGTGAGTCCACTCCGCCCCGGCCGCGAATGAGCTGGACCCCGACCCCCCGGGGCACGACGACGGTGATGCTGCCCCAACCGGTGTAGACGTGCAGATCGACGGTGTGGTCGTCGAACTCCGCCTGGGTCAGGTCGATCCAGACGCTGCCCAGGTCCGCGCTGACGTGTGTCTGCCTGGCGACCTGCCACTGCCCGGCCAGGCGCAGCCGCCGCATGCCAGAGCGGATCTCCAGCGGCCCCGTCAGCCGCCGGTCCGGGCTGGTCAGCGCGACCACTGGCGGCACCGACCGGACCACGGCCGCCAGCTCGGCCTCGGTGGTGGCATCGAGCAGGCTGGCGACGCCGGCGTCGAGCTCGGCCGCGTCGATGGCGGCAGCCGCGTACCGGTCCTTGAGGAATTCCACGGCCCGGCGCTGGGCGTCCGGGATGTCGGCCGGCATCACGTACCCGTCAGGCGCGGCCGGGCTCGGCGTGCACGACGACCGAGATCACGTGGACGTCGGCGTCGGTGGCGTTCCAGTACTGGTGCGGCACGGCGGAGTCGAACGCGATCGAGTCGCCCGGGCCGAGCTGGAAGGTGTCGAAACCGACGCTCGCCATCAGCGTGCCGGTGACGATGAGCCCGTATTCGCGCCCGTCGTGGCGCAGCGGCCGCCTGCTGTCGGTGGAATGGCCGCTGGGCTCGTAGATCACTTCCAGGAAGTCCACCCGGCCGTCCGCGCCCGGCGTCAGCCGTTCCCAGTGCACGCCGCTGGCCAGGTCGATCGTTTGCCTGCGGCCGGCCCGCTGGACGACGCCGGGCCCGGCGGGGCTGGCCTGGCCGGCCCGTACATGGCCGTCGCCGTGCGCGGTCGCGGTCATGGCGTCGCCCGGGACCGCCACCCCGAACAGGAAGTCGAGCGAGGTCCGCAGCTCGCTCGCGAGCGCGTACAGGATGCCCACCGAGGGAGCCGACAGCCCGCGCTCGATCTGCGAGATCAGGCTGGGCGAGCAGCTGATCCGGCGCGCCAGCTCGCGCACGGACAGGCCGCGGTCCTCGCGGACGCGGCGCAGCCGTGGCCCTAGTTGCACGCCGGGATCGAAGGTGGTGGCTCCCACTTCCGCCTCACTCGTGGCCCGCCTGCCGCACCTGTCATGCTGGAGCCGTCTGCGCGGTAAGCCAGCATCTTGACAGTCACACTGTACATACGTTTAATCATGCTGTACATAGCGATATGTCGGCTTCAGGAGACCTTATGGTTCCGCCCATCCCGCCGGTTCCCGCGCTCCCGCTGACGCCTGCCCCCGGGCGGATGGGGGTCGACTTCGAGCAGCGGGTGGACTTCGCCCGGCTGCGCGACTACCGGCTCGCCCGCGCCATGGCCGCGCTCGAGGCCAGTGACCTCGGCGCCCTGCTGGTGTTCGACAACAACAACATCCGGTACCTGACCGGGGTCGCGATCGGCGAATGGACCCGGGACAAGCTCTGCCGGTACGCGCTGTACACCCGGACCGGTGAGCTGTTCCTGTGGGACTTCGGCTCGGCCGCCGTCCACCACCGGATGTACTGCCCGTGGCTGAAGCCCGAGCACTGCATCGCCTCCTGGACCACGATGCGCGGGGCGACCGCGCCCGAGGCGGGCCTGCCGGCCAAGCTGGTCACCGAGGTCAAGGGCATCCTGGCCGACACCGGCGTCGCGGGCATGCCGGTCGGGGTGGATTTCGCCGAGATACCGGTGCTGTTCGAACTGCAGCGGCAGGGCCTGGACGTGCGGGACGGCCAGCAGGTGATGCTGGACGCCCGGCAGCTGAAGTCGCCCGACGAGATCGCGCTGCTGACCACCGCGGCCGCCATGGTGGACGGCGTGTACCAGGAGATCACCGACGCGCTCAAGCCGGGCGTGCGGGAGAACGAGATCGTGGCGCTGGCCAGCAAGCGGCTGTACGAGATGGGCTCCGACGACGTGGAGTCGATCAACGCGGTGTCCGGCGAGCGCTGCAACCCGCACCCGCACAACTTCTCCGACCGCATGATCCGCCCCGGCGAGCAGGCGTTCTTCGACATCATGCACTCCTTCAACGGCTACCGGACCTGTTACTACCGGACGTTCAGCGTGGGCAGCTCCAGCCAGGCCCAGCGGGACGCCTACGCGCGGGCCAGCGAATGGATGGAGGCCGCCATCAGCGTGATCAAGCCCGGCGTGTCCACCGATCAGGTGGCCCGGCTGTGGCCGACCGCGCAGGACATCGGCCTGCCGGACGAGAAGACCGCCTTCGGCCTCCAGTTCGGCCACGGCCTGGGCCTGGCGCTGCACGAGCGGCCGATCATCAGCCGGCTGTCGTCGCTGGACGCGCCGATGGAGATCAGCAAGGGCATGGTCTTCGCGCTGGAGACCTACTGCCCGGCCAGCGACGGGGTGTCGGCCGCCCGGCTGGAGGAGGAAGTGGTGGTGGTGGACGACGGCGTCCAGATCATCACCAGGTTCCCGTCCAAGGAACTGTTCGTCACCAACCCGTACTGAGAGGCGTCATGGACGAGGCAACCGCTCTCGGCCTGTACCGGAACATGACCAGGATCCGGCAGTTCGAGAAGCGCGCCCACGACCTGTTCCTGCAGAACCTGGTCAAGGGCACCACCCACCTGGGCACCGGGCAGGAGGCGGTGGCGGCCGGGGTGGCGCAGGCCATGCGCCCCGATGACTACACGTTCGTGACCTACCGGGGCCACAACCACGTGCTGGCCCGGGGCACGGCCATGACCCCGGTGATGGCCGAGCTGCTCGGCCGGGAGAACGGCCTCATGCGCGGCAAGGGCGGGTCCATGCACCTGCTGGACGTGTCCAACGGCGTGCTCGGCTCTTACGCCATCATCGGCGCCCAGCTGGTGATCGCCAACGGCACCGCCTGGTCCGCCCAGTACCGCGGGACCGGCCAGGTCACCGTCTGCTTCTTCGGCGACGGCGCGACCAACATCGGCGCCTTCCACGAGGCACTCAACCTGGCCGCGGTGTGGGCGCTGCCGGTCGTGTTCATCTGCGAGAACAACCGCTACATGGAGTACACCGCGATCGAGACCGTGACCGCGGTCAAGCACCCCGCCGCCGACCGGGCGTCCGCCTACGGGCTGTCACCGCAGATCGTGGACGGCAACGACGTGGAAGCGGTCTACGCGATCGCCGGCGACGCGATCGACAAGGCGCGCCAGGGCGGCGGGCCGTCGCTGATCGAGGCGCTGACCTACCGGCACGGCGGACACTCCCGGGCTGACCCGGCCAAGTACCGCCCGGCCGAGGAGGTGACCGAATGGCTGGCCCGCGACCCCATCCCGGCCTACCGGCGGGTGCTGGTCTCGCGCGGGGTGGACGAGGCGGAACTGGACCGGATCGACGCGGAGGCGAAGGCCGCGGTCGACCTGGCCACCGAGGAGGCGAAGGCCGGCGCCGAGCCCCGGCTGGAACTGGCGTTCACCGACGTCTGGAGCGACGGCGGCTGGGACTGGAGGAACTGACATGAGCACCGAGGTCGTGATGCCCAGGATGGGCGAGACCGTGGACGAGGGCACCGTCAACGTCTGGCACAAGTCCCAGGGCGACCAGGTCACCGAGGGCGAGCCGCTGCTGGAGATCGGCACCGACAAGGTGGACACCGACATCCCCGCGCCTGCCTCCGGCACGCTCGCCGAGATCAGGGTGAGCGCGGACGAGACCGTGCCGGTCGGCACGGTGCTGGCGGTGATCGAGTAGTGGCGGTCATCACCTACCGGGAGGCGGTCGCGCGGGGCATCGCCCAGGAGATGCGGCGGGACGACCGGGTCGTGTTCCTCGGCGAGGACGTGGCGGCGGCGGGCGGGGTGTTCAAGGCCACCGTCGGCCTGCTGGAGGAGTTCGGCCCGCAGCGGGTCCGCGACACCCCCATCAGCGAGCAGGCCATCCTGGGCGCGGCCATGGGCGCGGCCATGACCGGGCTGCGGCCCATCGCCGAGATCATGTTCAGCGATTTCTTCGCCGTCTGCTGGGACCTGGTCGCCAACGAGATCGCCAAAAGCCGCTACATGTCCGACGGCCAGGTCTCGTTCCCGCTGGTGATCCGGGCCGCGAACGGGGCCGGGGTGCGGTTCGGCGCGCAGCACTCGCAGTCGGTCGAGAACTGGGCCATGGCCGTGCCCGGCCTGAAGGTGGTCGCCCCGTCCAGCCCGCACGACGTGGTCGGCCTGCTGGCCGCCGCGATCCGCGATCCCGACCCGGTGCTGTTCTTCGAGCAGAAGTCGCTCTACGCCAGCAAGGGCGAGGTCGGCGACGGCGAGATCGTCGAGCCGCTCGGCCAGGCGAAGGTGGTCACCGAGGGCAGCGACGCGACCATCCTGGCGCTGGCGGCGATGGTGCCGCGGGCGGTGGCGGCGGCCGGGCGGCTCTCGGCCGAGCACGGCATCGGCTGTAGTGTCGTTGACGTGCGCAGCCTGGTCCCGCTCGACACCCGCACCATCCTGGCGGAGGTCGCGAAGACCGGACGGCTGTTCACCGTCGAGGAGAACC
The DNA here is from genome assembly GCA_036522155.1 of Streptosporangiaceae bacterium. Classification (GTDB taxonomy): domain Bacteria; phylum Actinomycetota; class Actinomycetes; order Streptosporangiales; family Streptosporangiaceae; genus UBA9676. The sequence continues at coordinate 13,395 of DATDGI010000119.1, read as the reverse complement.
CGCGGCTGTGCGGCTGGGGCGCCGAGATCGTGTCGATCGTGGCGGAGGAGGCGTTCGGCACCCTGCGGGGCCCGGCCGTCCGCATCACCACCCCGCACATCCCGCTGCCCGCCGCCGACGCCCTGGAAGACCACGTGCTGCCGTCGGTCGACCGGATCATGCACACCGTGCGCACGTCACTGGAGGACACGTGAGCGCTGACCTGGCCGCGCTGACCGGCATCGAGGTACCGACCGGGCTGTTCATCGGCGGCGAATGGGGCACCAACGGCAAGACCCTGGGGGTCACCGACCCGGCCACCGAGGACACCCTGGTCCAGATCACCGACGGGACCCCGGAGGACGGGCTGGCCGCGGTCGCGGCCGCGTACCGGGCGCTCCCCGGCTGGGCCGCCACCCCGCCCCGGGAACGGGCCGAGTGCCTGCGCCGGGCCTGGGCGCTGATGATCGAGCGGTCGGAGGCGATCGCGCGGCTGATGGTGCTGGAGAACGGCAAGGCGCTGCGTGACGCCCGGGGCGAGGTCACCTACGCGGCGGAGTTCTTCCGCTGGTACGCCGAGGAGGCGGTCCGGATCGACGGCGCGGTGGTAACCGCGCCGTCCGGGGCCAACCGGATCCTGGTGCTGCGCCAGCCGGTCGGGGTCAGCGTGCTGGTCACGCCGTGGAACTTCCCGGCCGCGATGGCCACCCGCAAGATCGGGCCCGCGCTGGCGGCCGGCTGCACGGTCGTGCTCAAGCCGGCCAAGGAGACCCCGCTGTGCGCGTTCGTGGTCGCGGACATCCTGCGCGAGGCCGGTGTCCCCGCCGGCGTGGTCAACGTGGTCTGCAGTTCCAGCGCTGGGCCGCTGGTGTCGGCCATGCTGGCCGACCCGCGGGTGCGCAAGCTGTCGTTCACCGGCTCCACCGAGGTCGGCCGGGTGCTGCTGAAGACCGCGGCGCAGACGGTCACCAACTGCTCGATGGAACTGGGCGGGAACGCCCCGTTCCTGATCTTCGAGGACGCGGACATGGACGCCGCCATCGAGGGCGCGTTCCTGGCCAAGATGCGCAACGGCGGCGAGGCGTGCACCGCCGCCAACCGGTTCTACGTGCACGACGCGGTGGCCGACGAGTTCACCTCGCGGTTCGCCGACCGGCTCAGCAAGCTGGCGGTCGGGCCCGGGCTGGAGGAGGGCACCGACCTGGGCCCGCTGGTCAACGAGGACACCAGGTCCAAGGTGGCCAGCCTGGTGGATTCGGCCACCGCGGCCGGCGCGCACGCGGTCACCGGCGGGCGGGCGCCGGACCGGCGGGGCTTCTACTACCTGCCCACGGTCCTCAGCGACGTACCGCCGCACGCCACCATCCTGGACAACGAGATCTTCGGCCCGGTGGCCCCGGTGGTGCGTTTCTCGGCCGAGGCCGAGGCCATCGAGATGGCCAACGACACCGAGTACGGCCTGGTCTCCTACCTCTACACCGCCGACCTGCGGCGGGCGCTGCGGGTCAGCGAGGCGCTGGAGACCGGCATGGTCGGCGTCAACCGGGGCATCGTGTCCGACCCGGCAGCGCCGTTTGGCGGCGTCAAGCAGTCAGGTCTGGGCCGGGAAGGCGGCCACGACGGCCTGCTGGAGTTCACCGAAACGAAGTACGTCGCGGTCGAGTGGTGAGCTAGCGCGTTCGGTCCGCCGTGATTAACTGAAGCGGACATGGACAAGCGCATTTTCGGCCTGGAGAACGAGTACGGGGTCACCTGCACGTTCCGGGGGAGCCGACGGCTCTCACCGGACGAGGTGGCCCGGTACTTGTTCCGGCGTGTGGTCTCGTGGGGGCGCAGCAGCAACGTCTTCCTGCGCAACGGCGCCCGGCTGTACCTGGACGTGGGCAGCCACCCGGAGTACGCCACCCCGGAATGCGACAACATCAGCGACCTGGTGATCCACGACAAGGCGGGCGAGCGGATCCTGGAAGGCCTGCTGGTGGACGCCGACCGGCGGCTGCGTGAGGAGGGCATCGCCGGCGACATCTACCTGTTCAAGAACAACACCGACTCGGCCGGCAACTCCTACGGCTGCCACGAGAACTACCTGGTGGGGCGGCACGGTGAGTTCGGGCGGCTGGCCGACATCCTGATCCCGTTCCTGGTCACCCGGCAGGTCATCTGCGGCGCGGGCAAGGTGCTGCAGACCCCGCGCGGCGCGGTGTACTGCGTCAGCCAGCGGGCCGAGCACATCTGGGAGGGCGTCTCCTCCGCCACCACCCGGTCCCGGCCGATCATCAACACGCGCGACGAGCCGCACGCCGACGCCGAGCGGTTCCGGCGGCTGCACGTGATCGTCGGCGACTCGAACATGAGCGAGACCACCATGCTGCTCAAGGTCGGGGCGACCGACCTGGTGCTGCGCATGATCGAGGCGGGCACGGTGCTGCGGGATCTGACGCTGGAGAACCCGATCCGGGCCATCAGGGACGTCAGTCACGACATGACCGGCCAGCGGCGGGTGCGGCTGGCGAACGGCCGGGAGGCCAGCGCCCTGGAGATCCAGCGCGAGTACATGTCCAAGGCCCGCGACTTCACCGACCGGCGGGGCGCCGACGCCACCACCAAGCGGGTGCTGGATCTGTGGGAGCGGGCGCTGACCGCGATCGAGATCGGGGATCTGGACCTGATCGCCAGGGAGATCGACTGGGTCACCAAGTTCCAGCTGATCGAGCGCTACCGGGCCCGGCACGACCTGCCGCTGTCCTCGCCGCGGGTGGCCCAGCTCGACCTGGCCTACCACGACGTGCACAGGGGCCGCGGGCTCTACTACCTGCTGCAGCGCCGGGGCGCGGTCGAGCGGGCCGTGTCCGACCTGGAGATCTTCGAAGCCAAGTCGGTGCCTCCGCAGACCACCCGGGCCCGGCTGCGGGGCGAGTTCATCCGGCGCGCTCAGGAGCGCCGGCGCGACTTCACGGTGGACTGGGTCCACCTCAAGCTGAACGACCAGGCGCAGCGCACGGTGCTGTGCAAGGACCCGTTCCGGTCGGTGGACGAGCGGGTGGAGAAGCTGATCGCCGGAATGTGACGGCCCGGCCACCGCTGGCAGCCGGTAGGCTGGCTCCGCTCATCACCGACCGACGACAAGGCTTCCCCCATGCGACGTATCGCTGCCATGATCGTGCTTCCCCTGCTGGCCGCCGGCGTGCTGGCGGGCTGCGGCGGGTCCACCGGCACCACCTCGGCCGGGGCCGACGTGGCCGTGACCGGCGCCTTCGACCAGGCCCCGGTCATCAAGATCCCGGCGGCCAAGGCGAGCAGCAAGCTGTCGTTCAAGACCGTGATCCACGGCACCGGGCCGGCGCTGCACACGACCGACGCCTTCATCGGCAACTACGCCATCTACGTCTGGAGCGGCACTGCGCACCGGCTGGCCCAGAGCAGCTTCGGCACCACCACGCACCCGGGCAACCCGACGCTGTTCTCCGGCCAGCTGCTGCCGGGCCTTTCGAAGGCGCTGATCGGGCAGAAGATGGGCAGCCGGGTGCTCGCGGTCATCCCGCCCAAGGAGGGCTTCGGCACGTCCGGTAACCCGCAGGTGGGCATCAAGGGCACCGACACGCTCGTCTTCGTCGTCGATCTCATCAAGGACTTCGCCAGCAACGACTCGGCGGCCGGCACCCCGGTGTCCGACGGCGGCAAGGGCCTGCCCACGGTCACCGCGGTCACCGGCTCGGCGCCCACCATCAAGATGCCGTCCGGCCAGCCGCCCACCAAGCTGGTGACCAAGACCCTGGTGCAGGGCACCGGCCCGGTCGTCACCAAGGGCCAGACCGTAGTCGTGCAGTACGTGGGCGCGATCTGGGCCTCCGGGAAGGTGTTCGACGCCTCCTGGAGGCGCGGCCAGCCGTTCGGCTTCGTCATCGGCTCCACGCCCAGCCAGGTCATCCCGGGCTGGGACCTGGGCCTGACCGGCCAGAAGGTGGGCAGCCGGGTCATGCTCGTCATCCCGCCCGCGGACGGCTACGGCAAGACCGGGAACACCCAGGCCGGCATCAAGGGCACCGACACCCTGGTGTTCGTGGTGGACATCCTCGGCGGGTTCAGCTAGTTCCAGAACTCGAACGGCTCGTCGATGGCCTGGCCGGCCAGGAAGGCGGGCAGCAGTTCAGGCAGCCGGCCCGGGTAGAACCGCACCCGGCTGCGTACCACGTCGGCCACCTCCCACCAGCGCGCCTCGACGTAGACCTCGAGTTCGGTCGCGGTCTGGCCGTCGTTGCGGATGGCGGGCCGGTGCCCGGGCACCCGGGCGGCGACCACCACCTCGTGCTGCAGCCGCCGGATCCCGCGCGACCGCCAGGTGGTGTCCCGCCGCCAGGCCGGCGGCCCGAACTGGGCCGGGTCCAGCACCAGCCCCGTCTCCTCGCGGATTTCCCGCACGGCCGCGTCCAGGTAGGACTCACCCTCGTCGATGCCGCCGCCGGGCAGCTCCCACCAGCCCGCCGGGCCGACGTCGTCGGTGACGGCATGGAACAGCAGGACGCGGCCGCCGTCGTCGGTGAGGACCACCCGGACCGCGTCGCGTTCCAGATCGAACCGAATCATCGGGCCAGCCGCGCGGCGTGGCGGCCGGCCGCGGCCGCGGACAGGAAGTAGGCCGGGTCCTCGGCCAGCCCGCGGCCCATGGTGGACAGCCGGACCGGGCAACCGTCCAGCGCGTCCGCCAGCCCGTCCACCGGCACCCGGATCAGGCTGTGCCGGTCGGCCAGCGGTGCCGCCTGGCTGGCGATCCACTCACCGAACGGTCCGGGCAGGTCCGGGACGACGACATCCGCCCGGGCCAGGGCGACCCGCCCGTAGCTGGTCAGGCTGTGGTGGGACACCCCCTGGTGCCGTGGTCGCGGATCGGCCTCGCTGACCCGCAGGCAGGCGACCGGGCGGCCGCCCAGCGCAGCCACCGCGTTCACCACCTCCCCGCAGGCCACCCCGGAGAATCCCCACCGGGTGCCGGTGCCCAGGTTGCCCGGTCCCTGCGCGGCCACGGTGACCTGGGCGCCGAGCACGTGCCGCGCCGCCAGCAGCCCGGTATGCACGGTCACCGTCTCCAGGTCGCCGCCGAACGCCTGGCCGGTGGTGACCGTGCCCGCCAGCCAGCCCGCCGCCTGCAGCGCGGGCGCGGTCCGGGAGAACCAGGCCGGCAGGGCCCCGCCGTCCAGCATCAGGTAGGCGACGGTGAGCGGCGCGCCGTCGGCCCGCACCCCGGCGATGACCGCGGGCAGGGCCGAATGCAGGTCGGCCACCACCACCGGCATCCCGGCCAGGTCGTCGGCGTCGCGGAGCAGGTCGTGATACGGCGATCCCTGCTCGTCGGCGCCGGCCACGGTGGCCTGCAGCGGCGTGTACCTGGCCTTGACCAGATGCCCGGGCCCGGCCGGGGCATCGGGCAGGCGGCCGGGGACCGCGGTCACGAGCGCGTAGCCGCCGGTCCCGAGCCCGAGTTCGAGCGCGGTCACGTTCAGCAGCACCCGGTCACCGATCTCCGGCCGGCCGGTCAGCGCCGGGTAGGCCAGCGCGGGCAGTTCCGCGCCGTCCGCCGTCACCGTCAGCTCCAGCGCGCCGGGCCACTCCCTGACCACCGCCGTCACCACTGCATTCCGCCATCGGATCACCCCGGCAGGGTAACTTGGCCAGGGGCCGGCGCCGGAGAAGAATGGCCAGGGACGGGAGGGTGGCGATGTCGAGACGCAAGACCGAGCGGCTGCTCAGCCTGGTCGTCTGCCTGCTCTCCAGCCAGCGCTACCTGACCGCCACCCAAATCCGGTCCGCCGTCCCCGGCTACCCCGACTCCTTCGAAGCGTTCAAGCGCATGTTCGAGCGGGACAAGGAGGAGCTGCGGGAGCTGGGAATCCCGCTCGACACCGGGAGCAACGGGCCGCTGGACGAGGAGGTGGGCTACCGCATCCCCCGGCAGGAGTACGTGCTGCCTGACATCCGGCTTGAGCCGGACGAGGCCGCGATGCTGTCCCTGGCCGCGCGGGTCTGGCGGCACGCCGAACTGGCCGGTGCGGCGGCCGGGGCCCTGCTCAAGCTGCGCGCGGCCGGGGTGGAGGCGGCGGAGGCCAGCCAGCCCGGCATCGAGCCGCGGCTGACCGGCGAGGCGGCGTTCGGGCCGCTCTGGGAGGCGGTGCGGGACCGCCGCCCGGTGACCTTCAGCTACCGGGCCGTCGGGCGCAGCGAGCCGCAGCAGCGGCGGCTGGAGCCGTGGGGCGTGGTGAACCGGCTCGGCCGCTGGTACGTGGCCGGTCACGACCAGGTCAGGGACGCGGTGCGGGTGTTCCGGCTGAGCCGGATCGAGGGCCGGGTCGAGTTCAGCGGCCAGCGCGGCACGGTGACTGTGCCGCCCGGCACCGACGTGCGGGAACTGGTCGCCCAGTGGGACACTCACCCGGTCGAGCACCAGTCGGCGGTCCTGCGGGTCCGGGCCGGGACCGGGTTCGGGCTCCGCAGGCGGGCGACCCGGTCACGCCCTGACGGCGACGGCTGGGACCTGGTTGACGTCCCGTACGCGGACCCGGGCTGGTTCGCCGAGCACATCGCCTCGTTCGGCGTCGATGTGGTGGTCAGCGAGCCCGCGGATCTGCGTGACGCGGTGATCACCCGGCTGAAAGGGGCGCTCGCATGACCGCACCGGCCCGGTCCGGTACCAGCTCCGACCGGCTGCAGCGCCTGCTGGCGCTGGTGCCCTACGTGGTCAGCCGAAAGGTGGTGGGCCTGGGCGAGACGGCCGCCGCGTTCGGCGTGAGCGAGCGCGAGCTGGTCGACGACCTGAACATGCTGTGGTGCGTGGAGCTGCGGGCGCCGGACCCGTACTGCCCGATCGACCTGTCCTACGAGGGTGGCGAGATCATGGTCAGCCAGGCCGAGTCGATGGACCGGCCGCTCCGGCTGGGCGTGGACGAGGCCAGCGCGCTGCTGGTGGCGCTGCGGATGCTGGCCGAGCTGGGCCAGGCCGGGGGTTCGGCGCTGAGCCGGACCATCGCCAAGCTGGAGGCGGCCGCGGGCGAGGCAGCCGCGCCCAGCGCGCAGGTGGCCGTGCAGGTGGACCGGTCGGCCGAGGAGGGTGTGGCCACCCTGGCGCGGGAGGCGCTGGCCGCCCGCCGGCGGGTGCATCTGTCTTACTACGTGCCCAACCGCGACGAGGCGACCGAGCGGGACGTGGACCCAATGCGGCTGCTGCTGGTGGAAGGGCGGACCTATCTCGAAGGCTGGTGCCGGCAGGCGGAAGCGGTGCGCCTGTTCCGGCTCGACCGGGTGCTCTCGATCGAGCTGCTGGACGTAGCGGCGGAGGTGCCGCAGGACGCCGAACCGCGGGACGTGGACCAGGGCCTGTTCCGGCCCTCCCCGGACGACCTGCGGGTGGTGATCGAGCTCACCCCGGCCGGGCGCTGGGCGGCCGAGTACTACCCGTGCGAGGAGGTGACCGACCTCGGGGAGGGGCGGCTGCGGGTGGTGCTGCGGACCCCCGATCCCGGCTGGGTGCGGCGGCTCGCGCTGAGGCTGGGTGAGGACGGCCGGGTGGTCGCGCCCGCCGCCCTGGTGGCCGAGATACGGCAGGCCGCGGCGGCCGCGCTGGCCCAGTACGGATCGCCCGGCGAGCCAGACGGGTGAGATAGCAGCCGGTGGGGCGTACCATGTGCCTGAAGATGTCCCTGCTGGACAGGGGCCGCTTCCTCACTGAGAAGGACGAACATGCTTGGTGAACTGAGCCCCTGGCACCTGCTGATCCTGGCCGCGGTGGTACTGGTCCTGTTCGGGGCCAAGAAGCTGCCGGACAGCGCCCGCTCGCTGGGCCGGGCCATGCGCATCTTCAAGGCGGAAACGGCCGGGCTGCGCAGCGACGACAAGACCGACGACGGCCAGGTGCAGTCGCCCCCGCCAGCTCAGCTGGCGACGCCCAAGGACGACGGCACCCTGGTGAACGGGGTTCCGATCTCGGAAGCCCAGAACAAGAAGAGCTGACCCACCCGCCGGGCGATGACCACCCCACGGCCCTCCGTCAGGCGGGAGAACCCAGAAGCCCGGATGTCGCTCATCGAGCACATCCGTGAGCTCCGGAACCGCCTGCTCAAAGCCCTGGCCGGGCTGGCGGTGGGGATGGCCGTCGGCTGGTTCGTCTTCACCCCGGTCTGGACGTTCCTCGAACGTCCCTACTGCAAGATTCCCCAGAAGGACCGGCTGCTCGGCACCCACGGCTGCACGCTGGTGGTGAACGGCCTGTTCGACGGGTTCTTCATCCACCTCAAGATCATGTTCATCGTGGGCCTGCTCATCTCCTCGCCGGTCTGGCTCTACCAGCTATGGGCGTTCATCGCGCCCGGCCTGTACGCCCGGGAGCGCCGCTGGACCTACGCGTTCGTGGGCACGGCGGTACCCCTGTTCGCCCTGGGCGGCGCGTTCGCCTACCTGGCCATGAGCAACGGGCTGAGGTTCCTGCTGCATATGGTGCCGTACGGTGCTACCGCGCTGATCACCGTGGACACCTACTTCGGCTACATGACGGCCATGCTGCTCATCTTCGGGCTCGCCTTCGAGGTGCCGCTGATCATGGTGCTGCTGAACATGGCCGGGGTGCTGACCCACGCGCGGATGCGCAAGTGGCGCCGGCTGATGATCTTCGGGGTGTTCGCGTTCGCCGCGGTGGCGGTGCCGAGCCCGGACCCGTTCAGCATGCTGCTGCTCGCGCTGCCCTGCGTGGCCCTGGTCGAACTGGCCGAGTTGTTCGTCTGGGCCAACGACCGCCGCCGGGCCCGCCGCCCGTCGGTGTACGAGGGCCTGTCCGACGACGAGATCTCGCCCATCGACACCGGTGACAGGATCGACGCCGAGCCCTAGTGCGTCAGGGTCCCGAAGGTGACCCTGGCTGTCCAGATGGTCTCGACGATGATGCCCTCTTGGGGGTCGGCCGCCGCGACGAGCGTGCCCACGCCGGTGAGTCTGGCGCCCTCATAGATGCCGACGTGGTAGACGTACCCGTGACGGCCGTGGAAGAAGACCAGGTCACCGGGCTGGGCCTGGGCCGCGGTCTCGCGCCGGACGAACCGGAACTGGGCCTCGGCCGTGCGCGGGATGACCATCCCGAACTGCTGGTAGATGTACGAGGTCAGGCCCGAGCAGTCGAACCCGGTGGCCGGTGAGTCCCCGCCCCACCGGTACGGGTACTCGCCGACGAAGGTTTGCGCATAGGCCGCGATCTCGGCGTTTTCGGGAGATACCGGCCCCGGCCCGGCGGTTCCCGCCGCGGTGAAACCGGCCGTGCCCAGCAGGGCCGCCCCGGCCAGGGCGAGAGCGGCCGCCGCGCGGGCGGCGGATCGGGCCAAGGTATGACCAGGTTTGCTCATATTTCCCCCGGTTATCTCGATCCCTCTACTTCACTCCAGGTACTTCTGTTCCCATCCTGACCTGCTGTATCTCTGGTCATAGGGCCGAACGACCCAACTTTGCGTAATAAATGTATTACTGTCAGTAATGTAGATCCCGGGGCTGGCCCGCCGGCCCGGCGGGCTCGCCTAGGCTTGATCGCATGTCCAGTCCGGCGGAGCGGTACGCCTCGTTCCGCCGCCAGCGGGACGAGGACGGGGCCGAGCTCACCGCGTTCCAGACCCGGTACGACTTCACCTTCGATGAGTTCCAGCTCCGGGCCTGCCGGGCGCTCAGCGCCGGGCACGGGGTGCTGGTGGCCGCCCCCACCGGGTCAGGCAAGACGGTCGTCGGTGAGTTCGCGGTCCACCTGGCGCTGGCCGAAGGGCGCAAATGCTTCTACACCACGCCGATCAAGGCCCTGTCGAACCAGAAGTACGGCGACCTGGTCCGGCGGCACGGCCCGGCCGCGGTGGGGCTGCTCACCGGCGACAACAGCATCAACGGCGAGGCGCCGGTGGTGGTGATGACCACCGAGGTGCTGCGCAACATGCTCTACGCCGGCTCGGGCACCCTGGCCGGGCTGGGCTACGTGGTGCTGGACGAGGTGCACTACCTGGCGGACGCGTTCCGCGGCGCGGTGTGGGAAGAAGTGATCATCCACCTGCCCGAGTCGGTCCGGGTGGTGGCGCTGTCGGCCACGGTCAGCAACGCGGAGGAGTTCGGCGACTGGCTGACCCAGGTGCGCGGCGGGACCACGGTGATCGTGGACGAGCACCGGCCGGTCCCGCTCTGGCAGCACGTGCTGGCCAGCGGCCGGCTGTACGACCTGTTCGTGGCGGAGGCGCGGGTCAACCCCGAACTCCTGCGCCTGGCCCGCCGGGAGGCCGCGATGGCGGCCGTCCGCGGCCGTGGCCGTCCGCGGCCGGTCCGGTTCCGGCCGCCGTACCGCCCGGACGTGATCAAGCGGCTGGACGCGGCCGGCCTGCTGCCCGCGATCACCTTCATCTTCAGCCGGGCCGGCTGCGACGCGGCGGTCCGGCAGTGCCTGGACGCCGGGCTCCGGCTGACCACGCCGGACCAGGTGGCAGCCATCACCGAGGTGGCGGAACGGCGCAGCGCCATGGTCCCCGAAGCCGATCTGCCGGTGCTGGGCTACGCCGAGTGGCTGACGGGGCTGCAGCGCGGGATCGCGGCGCACCACGCGGGCATGCTGCCCACGTTCAAGGAAGTGGTCGAGGAACTGTTTGAGGCGGGGCTGGTGAAGGCGGTGTTCGCCACCGAGACCCTCGCGCTGGGGATCAACATGCCCGCCCGCACCGTGGTCATCGAGCGGCTCGACAAGTGGAACGGGGACGCCCATGCCCCGCTCACCGCGGGCGAGTACACCCAGCTGACCGGGCGGGCCGGCCGGCGCGGGATCGACGTGGAAGGGCACGCGGTGGTGCTGTGGCAGCCGGATATGGATCCCGCCGCGGTGGCGGGCCTGGCGGGCACCCGGACCTATCCGCTCAACTCCAGCTTCCGGCCCTCCTACAACATGGCGGTGAACCTGGTCGGCCAGGCCGGGCTGGACCGGGCCACGGCGCTGCTGGAATCCTCCTTCGCCCAGTTCCAGGCCGACCGGGCGGTGGTGGGCATCGCCCGCCAGGCGCGGCGGAGCCGGGAGGCGCTGGCTGAGCTGGCGGTCAGCTGCGATCGCGGCGACTTCGCCGGGTACGCGCGGCTCCGCAAGGAGCTGTCGGAACTGGAGGGGGAGGCCGCCAGGAACCGGTCGGCGGCCCGGCGGGCCGACGCGCAGCGCTCGCTGCGGGCCCTCAGCCGCGGCGACATCATCCGGGTGCCGGCCGGCCGCCGGGCCGGGGTGGCCGTGGTGCTCGATCCTGGTAACGGGTCGCCGCTGGTGCTGACCGAAGGCCGCCAGGTGAAACGGCTCTCGGAAGCCGACTTCCCGGCGCCGGCCGACGTGCTCGACCGGGTGCGGATCCCGTCGGCCTTCAGCGCCCGCTCCCCGCAGCACCGCCGCGACCTCTTCGCCACCGTCCGCAACCGGCTGGCCGGTCAGCCGGCCGCGGCCCGCCGGGCCCCGGCTGCCCCGCCGCCAGCGGAGATCGCCCAGCTCCGGCAGCGGCTACGGCGGCATCCGTGTCACGCCTGCCCGGACCGGGAGAACCACGCCCGGCAGGCCGAGCGGTACGCCCGGCTGGAGCGGGAGGTCCAGCAGCTGGAGGAGACGGTCGCGGGCCGTTCCCACGTGATCGCGCGGACCTTCCAGCGGGTCTGCGCGGTGCTCGGCCAGCTCGGCTACCTCGACGACGACAAGGTCACCCCGGACGGACGGCGGCTGGCCGACCTGTACACCGAGCTCGACCTGCTGGCCGCCGAATGCCTGCGCCGCGACCTGTGGCGTGGCCTCGGCCCGGCCGACCTCGCCGCCTGCGTGTCGGCGCTGACGTTCGAGACGCGCAAGGCGGACGATGCCCCGCCGCCCCGCCTGCCCGGCGGCCCGGTCCGCGGCGTGCTGGCCAGCATGGTGTCGGTGTGGGGCGAGCTGGCCGCCATCGAGAAGGAGCACCGGCTGGCGTTCCTGCGCGAACCCGATCTCGGTTTCGCCTGGGCCGCGCACGCCTGGGCCCGGGGCAAGCCGCTGGAATCGGTGCTCGGCCCGGACCTGACTCCCGGTGACTTCGTCCGGGCGGTCAAGCAGCTGATCGACCTGCTCGGCCAGATCGCGGTGGCGGCCGATGCCGAGCTGGCCCGCACCGCGCGCCAGGCCGCTGGGTCGCTGCGCCGTGGAGTGGTGGCCTACTCCTCGGTTGGCTAGTCTCCGGGCATGACTGACCTGGCAGACTTCGCCCGGCTGGTGGCCGGCGATCACGGGCTGTGCGTGGTGTCCACGCTGCGGGCCGACAGCACGATCCAGTCCTCCGTGGTGAACGCCGGGGTGCTGCCGCACCCGCTCACCGGCACGCCGGTGGTCGGGCTGGTGGCCCAGGGCGGAAGCCGCAAGCTGGCCAACCTGCGGGCCCGGTCGCGCGCCACGGTGGTGGTCCGGGCCGGCTGGAGCTGGGTGGCAGCCGAGGGCGCGGCCGATCTGGCCGGGCCGGATGACCCGCTCGGGGATATGGACGCCGAGCGGATCCGGCTGCTGCTCAGGGAGATCTTCACCGCCTGCGGCGGGACCCACGATGACTGGGACACCTACGACCGGGTCATGGCGGAGGAACGCCGGACCGCCGTGCTGGTGAGGCCCGATCGCGTCTACTCGCGCGGCTGATCACGCCGCCTGGCCGGGCGGGCTGTGGCTGTGCAGCACCCGGGTGCCATCCGGGCTGGTCGCGGTGGTGCTGCCGTCCGGGTGCAGGGCCAGCGCCCAGCCCCAGCGGTGAACCACGATCAGATGGTGGAACGTGCACAGCGGCACCAGGTTGCCCAGGGTGGTGGGGCCGCCCTCGGCCCGCGGGATCAGGTGGTGCACCTGGCACACGCTGGCGGGCTGGTCGCAGCCGGGGAACGCGCAGTGCGTGTGGCGGCTGGTGACCGCCCGGCGCAGATGCGGCGGGATCGCGGGCTCGATCTGGCCGAGGTCCAGCGGGCAGGCGATGCCGAGCGGCAGGCTGGGAGACGCGCCCGGGCCGGCCGGGAGTTCCGGGGCGGTCAGCAGCGACTGGCGGAGCCAGGCGGCCAGCCCGCCCGGGCCGGACAGCACGTCGGCCGCCATCGCCAGCAGGGCGCTGCGCAGCCGGTCCGGCGTTCCGGCGGGCAGGTGTGCTCCGGCGGGCAACTGTGTGCCAGCGAGCGCCGCCGCACCGGACGGGTCAGCTGGGCTGGTGCGGCCGCCGTCGTGCCTCCCCAGCACAACCGCCACCAGCCGGTCGAGCGCCACCGGGTCGACGTAGCCGGTGACGATCGGGGCGAAGGTGGCGTCACAGCCGGCGGCGTCGGCCTCCGGGCCGGTCAGCCAGCCGTACTCCCGCGCCGCGGCGGCCCGCCACGCCGCTTCGGCGGCCGAGGCGCCGG
>DATDGI010000118.1:0-3818 GCA_036522155.1 Streptosporangiaceae bacterium | reverse complement strand
AGACGTCCGGGCTGAAGGGCACCCAGTCCGCCTACCTCACCGCGAGCGCCGCCAAGATCTGGGCCGACGGCGGGATGAGCAGCAGGACCGCGGCCATCCACGGCAGCTACCCGGTCCCGCCCTACGGTTCGGGGATCATGTACTTCTCGCCGGATGAGCTGACCGCGCTGGTGCGGGAGCTCGACGGCCGGGGGCTGCAGGTGTGCATCCACGCGCAGGGGGACCGGGCGATCGAGGCCGTGCTTGACGCCTACGCCGCGGTCCTGGGCGGCCGCTCCGGGAACCCGCTGCGGCACCGGATCGAGCATGCGGGCGCGATGTTCGCGCCGCTGGCGGCCCGGGCCGCGGCGCTGGGGATCGTGGTGGCGGTCCAGCCCGGGATGCTGTCCATCCTCGGCGACGGGTTCGCTGAGGCGTTCCCGGAGCGAAGCGATGAACTGTACGCATACGCGTCGTGGCGGCGGGCCGGGATCCGTGTCGCGGGGTCGTCCGACGCGCCGGTGATCACCGCTGATCCGCTGGTGGGGATCCGGGATGCGGTGTTGCGCCGCACGAGCAGCGGGCGCGTGCTGGGGCCCGGCGAGCGGCTGGCCGTGCGGGACGCGCTCGCCTTGTACACGACGGAAGCCGCGTTCGCCATGCAGCGTGAGCGGGACATCGGGTCGCTGGAGCCGGGCAAGCTCGCGGACTTCGTGGTCCTGGACCGCAGCCCGCTGGATGTGGAGCCCGCGCGGATCGCGGACATCCGGGTCCTGGCGACGGTCGTCGGCGGGCAGCCCGTCTTCCAGGCTGATGGTTCGCCCTTTTGACCAGAACCGCAGGAACCGCTGCCGGGGTGGATGATCTACCCGGCGGCGGCGATGATGGCGTCCGCGCTCTGCTCGATGTCTTCGCTGGATGTCGCCCAGCCCGAGACGCTGATCCGCATGGCCAGCCGGCCCTGCCATGTGGTTGGGCCGCACCAGCACGTTCCGTCCTCCTGAACGGCCCGCACCATGGACAGGGTCCCCTCATCGGTGGCCGCCCGCACCAGCACCTGGTTCAGCACAACGTTGTTGAGGACCTCAAGGCCCGCCTGGCGCAGGCGGGCGGCCATGGCCTGGGCGTGTCCGCATGTCCGCACGATCAGGTCGGTCACGCCTTGCCTGCCCAGCGTGCGCAGCACCGCCCACACCTCGACCTGCCGTGCGCGCTGTGAGGCCTGCGGCGTGTGGTGCATGGCCTCGAAATCGGTGCCGGTGGGCAGATACCCGGCGACCGTGGCGAAGCTGCGGCGGAGATCTTCAGGCCGCCGGACCATGGCGATGCCGCAGTCATAGGGAACGTTGAGCCATTTGTGCGCGTCGGTCGCCCAGGAGTCGGCGCCGGCCAGGCCGGTGGTCAGGTGAGCACGCGAGGGATCGGCAAGCGCCCACAGCCCGAACGCACCATCGGCGTGCACCCACGCCCGGCGCTGCTGGGCCCACGCGACGATGCTGGGGAAGGGATCGAACGCGCCGGTGTTCACCTCGCCCGCCTGCACGCACACCACCGCCGGGCCGGTCACGTCCTCCGGGAGGCTGTCGGCCCGCATCCGCCCCTGATCATCTGCGGGCACCCGGCGGACCCGGTCCCGGCCGAGCCCGATCAGCCCGAGGGCCTTGATCAGCGTGGCGTGGGCTTTCTCCCCGACGATCACGGTCAGTTCCGGCGCCCCGAACAGCCCGTCCGCCTGCACGTCCCATCCGGCACGGGCGAGCTGCTGATCACGCGCAGCAGTGAGCGCGGCAGCGTTGGCCATGGTCGCCCCGGTCACGAACACCGCGGCGCTGCCCGCCGGCAGGCCGAGCAGGTCACCCAGCCACCCGGTCACCACCTGGTGCACGCGGGCCGCAACCGGCGACATCACCGGCAGTGCCGTGTTCTGGTCCCACGCCGTCGCCAGCCAATTCGCCGCCAGTGCGACCGGGTAGCAGCCTCCGGTCACGAATCCGAAGTACCGGCCGCCCGCGCTCGCCACGGTCGCCGCAGACCCCGCCTCATCAAGCAGCGCCAGCGTCGCACCCGCGTCTCCCGCTACCTCCGGCAGCGGCTCATCAAAACGCGCGAGCCCGGCCAGCGCGGCGCCGTCCGGGCCCACCGGGCGCTTATCGAGGCCAGCCAGGTAGCGCCCGGCGCGCCCGGCCACCTCATCTAGCAGCGCCTGGACTTCTGCCCCGCTCAGGGAAGACATGACAACAGTCTCGCAGGCCGTCGCCCGGCGGGCATGATCGCCGCAAGCCGCCCCAGGGGCCAAGGTCGGCCATGCGGCGGGAAGAGCTGGCCTTTCATGGCAGGTCAGCGGCGCAAGCCAGAGCAGCTGAAGGTAGTGGCCAGCTGGCCTGTATCCCACCAGTCGGGGAAGGTGACCGTGATCGTCCCTGCCGGCCTGTGCTCGCAGTAGCGGAGCCACTTGTCGGACGTCAGTTTCCAGTCTGCGGCTCGCCCGGCGAAGTGGCGAACCGGGTAACGGAAGTCCGTGGCCCAGCCGGCGGCCAGGACCACTATCAGCGCGGCGACCGCGGCGATGGCCTGGGGGCGCGGCCACCACCGGCGCGCGTAGGCGTCGGCGGCCACGATCAGCGCCGCATCGAGCAGCAGGATGGGCACCGTGGCATACCGGGCGCCGTGTTCCACTGTGATCGTGACTCGCTGGCCCGGCCCGCCCCAGGCGAACGCCGCGCTGACCGCCGCGAACACGAGGCCGGTCGCCACGGCGGTAACCACGAACACCCGGCACCGCCGGTCCTGCGTGGCAATCACGACGGCCAGAACAACGACGATGAAGCCGCCCGCGATCGCGGTGGCTCCGGTCAGCCCTGCGAGGTGGCGCAGGTGCCAGGAAAGGTGCCAGCCAAGCGCCGGCAGAAGGACCTCGTGCGCGTAGAACAGCACCGCGTTGAACGGATCATGGGGTCTCAGCCGGGACAGGTGGCTGGTCAGGATGACCAGGATCTGCAGCAGGCAGCCGAGCGCCCAGCCGGCGGTCGCGGCATGCTCGCGGAGGCGCCGGGGCACCACCATGGCGCGGGCCGCGAACAGCGGCGCGAAGAGGAAGGCGAGCGAGCTTGAAGCGGCCGCGGCGAACGCCACGACCGCGGCTACTGCCGCGCCGGCCCTGGTGCGCGGCCGCCACAGCGCCGCCCAGAACAGGGCGACGAGCAGGTACCAGATGGAGTTGACGCCGTTGTCGGCGATCTCCAGCTGCGCCACCGGCAGCAGCACCACGGACAGGCCGAGCAAGGCGCGGAGCCAGCGCGAGCTGACATGGCCCGCGCTGGCGTGGTAGGCGAACAGCCCGCACGCGGATGCGACGAGAGCGCCGCTGACCGCGAAGACGACCGAGGCGTACCTGATCGGCAGCAGCGCGGCAATCTGGCCTATCAGGCGCGGTACTAACTGGAGGTACCCGCCATACGACTGCAGCAGGTGCCAGGGATGCGCGAGCGCCCCGGGCAGGTAGACGCCCGGGTCCTCGGCCCAGACGCTGTCCCAGGCCGGCCTGCCGCCGATCCGGGCCAGCATTACCAGCGCGCCGAGGGCGACCACCGCGACCTGGACGAGGGGGAACGCCCAGCGCGCGAGGCCAGCACGGGGGGCTGGCCCGGCCGGCGCCGGGAACAGGTCGGCGAGCACCGGGCGGACGCCGTGGTCTGCGGCCGGCGGCGGATGCGCCCCGGGCCCGGCCTGGCCCGGCGCGCGGACTTCGGGCGCGGACACGGCTTGGAACCTACCACCAGTCGGCCCGGCGTAGCCGTTCAGGCTGCTCCGGCCGTCGGCGGAACGGGCCGGAGCGGCTG
>DATDGI010000117.1:0-2643 GCA_036522155.1 Streptosporangiaceae bacterium | reverse complement strand
CGGCGGCGCGGCCCGCGCGCTCGGGGCGGTCACGAACGGCGGCCGGCTCGCGACGATCACCTCCGACCCGCCTGACGCCGAGCGCGGCATCGAGATCAGGCAGGTGTATGTGGCACCCGACGGGCCGCGGCTGGCCTGGCTCGGCGAACTGCTCGCCGCCGGAACAATCGGGGTCGCAGTGGGTACCCCCTTCCCGCTGGAACACGCCGCACGCGCGCTAACCCACGTCCAGCAGGGGACCAGCGGCCAGGCTGTGGTGCTGCAGCCGGGACCGATCCGCTCCTAAACCCGCGGCTGAAGTCCTGGCAGCTTCCCCGGTGTCACTTGGCTACCGGGTCCCAGCCGCGGAGGTGCCTGACGGACTGGCGGTACTCCCACTCGATGGCGTCTTTGAGCAGGTGGGCCAGCCGCCCGCCGGTGGTGATGCCGGCGATGTCGGCGACCCCGCGGCGGGTCCCCACCGAGACAACGAACCCCTTGTCGTGGAAGGTGAACGCCTCCAGCGGTTTGCCCCCGAGCTCCGCGTCCAGGTTGCGGGCCACCGTCTCGCCCTCCTCCAGTGCCACCTGCGCCAGCGGGGGCAGCACGTGCCCGGTGCGCGGATCGGTCACGGAGGCCAGGTCGCCGGCGACGTAGATGTCCGGATGGTCCAGCACGCGCAGGTACCGGTCGACCTTGACGCGGCCGTTGTGGCCGGTCGGCAACCCCGAATCGGCCACCAGCTCGGGCGCTTTCACCCCGCCGGCCCAGACGAACACGCCGCCCTCCACCAGCTGGCCGGTGGTGAGCCGGAAGCCGTCCTCGGTCGCGGCGGCGATCGCCGCGTTGGTGCGGACCTGGACCCCAAGGTCCGACAGGATCCCGGCGGCCTTGTCGATCAGCTGCGGTGAGGAGCCGGCCAAGATGGTGGGGCCCGCCTCGACCAGCTGCACGGCGGGCCGGTCGGCCGCCAAGCCGTGGCCGCTGGCCACCTCGGGCAGGATCTCGGCCAGCTCGCCGGCCAGCTCGACCCCGGTGGCGCCGCCGCCGCCGACCACTACGGTCGCTAGGCGGCGCTGCTGCTGGGGGCCGGTGGCGGCCGCGGCCGCCGTGAGCGCTGTGCTGACCGCCGCCCACACTCGCTCGGCGTCGCTAGCCGAATACAGCGACAGCGCGCGCTGGGCCAGGCCGGGGATGGCGAAGTCGTTAGGCCGGCTGCCAAGCGCCAGCACCAGCCGCCCCCAGCCGATCGGCCCAGCCCCGGTGAGCAGCCGCCGGCCGGGCAGGTCGAAACCATCGATCTCGGTCCGGGCGAAGCGGACCCGCGTGGCCAGCACGTCCTGCAGCGGGATACGCACCGCGCCGGCGGCGCGGGTGCCGGCGGCCACCCGCGGCAACTCGGTGACCGCCTGGTGGTAGTCGTGCCGGTCGACCAGGGTCAGCTCTATCTGGGGGCGGTTGCGCAGCCTGGCCGTCAGGCGCAAGGCGACATGCAGCCCGGCATAGCCCGCACCGGCGACCACGATCGGACCGCTGCCCCGGGCAGCGGAACCATTCACGGCGTCCTCCATGGGTATTGTCCCTCTTCCTGGGAGATGGCTGCTGGCCCGCCGATCGTAATGTCCCCCGGCTGCCGGGTTGTAGCGCCGCTCGGTGCGGAAGATATGCGCCTTCGCCTGGGCCACGCCGGTGAACACGATGCCTTCCCGGCCGGTGAACCCGGCCAGATGCGCTGCCATGGCGTCGTCTTTGCGCTGGCCCTTGGCAAAGCGGATCAGCGGCACATCATGAGCCGCGGCGAAGTCGTAGATGTCGGAGACGACCTGCCGCGTCGCCGGCGCAACCAGCGCGGTGGAGGCAATCGGGAACCCGCGGCGGACCAGCCGGCCCCTCACCGCCCTGGTCACGCGGCTGACGCTGATCCACGAGGAGGGCAGGACCGGTCGCTGTCCCCGGGTCCTCACGGACGAACGCTGATGATCGTCTTCCCCTTGCGTCGCTCGGTCGGGTTGAGGGCGGCGACGGCATCGTCGAGGGTCGCGATGTTGCCGATGTTCGTCCGCAGTCGTCCGTCCCGCACCCGCTGCACGACCTCACCCAGTTGGGCACGATCGGACTCGACAACGAAATCGACCGCCAGGCCGTCGGCGGGCCGCGCCTCGGCCGGTCCGACGACCGACACCAGCGTTCCCCCGGCTCGAACCAGGCCTACGGACCGCTTCTGGATGTCGCCGCCGATGACATCGAAAACCAGATCGACTCCGCCGACTTCTTTCAGCGCGTCGTTGTCGAGGTCGACGAACTCCATCGCGCCGAAGTCGAGCGCCTTCTGACGGTCGACGGCGCGACCGGTGCCGATGACGTAGGCGCCGAACTCGCGCGCGAGCTGCGTCACCATCGACCCGACTGAGCCGGCCGCGCCGTGCACGAGCACGCTCTGCCCCGCCTGAAGGCGGCCGTGGTCGAACAGTCCCTGCCACGCGGTCAGCCCCGAGATCGGCAGGCTCGCGCCCACCGTGAAGCCGACGTCGCCCGGCAGGGGCGCGAGGTTGCGTGCCTCGACGGCCACATATTCCGCCAGGGTGCCGTCGCGATGCCAGTCCGTGAGGCCGAACACCCGCTGTCCCACCGACAGCCTCGTCGTGCCATAGCCGAGGGCAGTGA
>DATDGI010000116.1:0-15244 GCA_036522155.1 Streptosporangiaceae bacterium | reverse complement strand
CTGGCCCTGCTGGCCGGGGTCAGCCTGATCATCCTGGCCCGGTTCATCCGCCTCGGGGTGAGCATGGACGAGGAGATCCAGGGCACGGTGTGACCCAGGACGGCGGCGGGCCGCCGATCCAGGTGCGGCTGGATGCGCTGCTGGCCGAGCGCGGGCTGACCCTGACGGAACTGGCCGACCGGGTCGGCATCACCATCGTGAACCTGTCGATCCTGAAGAACGGCCGGGCCCGGGCGATCCGGTTCAGCACCCTGGCGGCACTGTGCGACGCGCTCGGCTGCCAGCCCGGTGACCTGCTGAGCTACCAGCCGGACGGCAACGGCCCGTCGCCGGCGCCCGGGCCGGGCGGGCTCAGTCCGGGACCAGCCAGAGCACCCCGAGCGGAGGAAGGCTGAGCGAAACCGAGGCGGGCTGGCCGTGCCACGGCTCGGCCGTGGCCTCGACCGCGCCGAGGTTGCCGACCCCGCCGCCGCCGTAGTCGTACCCGTCGGTGTTGACCACTTCCCGCCAGCGCCCCGGCCGCGGGAGCCCGACGCGGTAGCCGTCATGCGCATGACCGGCGAAGTTGGCCACGCAGGCGAGCGCGCCGCCGTCACCGGACAGGCGCAGGAACGACAGCACGTTGCCGCCCGCGTCGTTGGCGTCGATCCAGCGGAACCCGTCCGGCGAACTGTCCAGCGTCCACAGCGCCGGCTGCCCGGCGTAGCAGCGGTTCAGGTCGCGGACCAGCCGCTGCACCCCGGCGTGCTGCTCGTGGTCGAGCACCCACCAGTCCAGCCCCCGCTCGGCCGACCACTCGGCGCCCTGGCCGAACTCGCCGCCCATGAACAGCAGCTGCTTGCCAGGGTGCGCCCACATGTAGGCCAGCAGCGAGCGTAGCCCGGCAAAACGCCGCCATTCGTCCCCGGGCATCTTCCCCAGCAGCGACCCCTTGCCGTGCACGACCTCGTCGTGTGACAGCGGCAGCAGGAAGTTCTCGCTGAACGCGTACATGAGCGAGAAGGTGATCTCGTTGTGGTGGTAGTGCCGGAACACCGGGTCGTGCGACAGGTAGGTGAGGGTGTCGTGCATCCAGCCCAGGTTCCATTTCAGGCCGAACCCGAGCCCGCCCAGGTGCACCGGCCGGGTCACGCCCGGCCAGGCGGTCGACTCCTCGGCGATCATCATGATCCCGGGTACCCGGCGGTAGCAGGTGGCGTTGACCTCTTGCAGGAACGAGACGGCGTCCAGGTTCTCCCGGCCGCCGCGGGCGTTCGGCACCCACTGGCCGTCGGTGCGCGAGTAGTCCAGGTAGAGCATGGAGGCGACGGCGTCCACCCGGAGCCCGTCCACATGGAAGTCCTCCAGCCAGTACAGGGCGTTGGCGACCAGGAAGTTGCGCACCTCGGGCCGCCCGAAGTCGAAGATGAGGGTGCCCCAGTCGGGGTGCTCACCGCGCCGCGGGTCGGCGTGCTCGTACAGCGGGGTGCCGTCGAACCGGGCCAGCGCCCAGTCATCCCGCGGGAAATGGGCGGGCACCCAGTCCAGGATGACCCCGATGCCGGCCTGGTGCAGCCGGTCGACCAGGTAACGGAAGTCGTCCGGGCGGCCGAACCGGGACGTCGGGGCGTAGTACGAGGTGACCTGATAACCCCAGGAGCCGCCAAACGGATGCTCCGCCACCGGCAGGAATTCCACGTGGTTGAAGCCCAGGTCGGTCACATAGCTGGTCAGCTGCTCGGCCAGATCCCGGTACGACAGCCCGGGCCGCCACGAGCCGAGGTGGACCTCGTACACGCTGAGCGGCTCCCGGGAGGGCTCGGCGCCGGCCCGGCGGGCCAGCCAGTCCGCGTCGCCCCACTGGTGGCCCGAGGTGAAGACGACCGACGCGGTGGCGGGCGGCTGCTCGGCCAGGCTGGCCATGGGGTCGGCCTTGCGCTGCCACTGCCCGTCCCGCCCGCAGACGTCGTACTTGTAGTGGGTGCCGTCGCCGATGTCGGGCACGAACAGCTCCCACACCCCCGTCGCGCCGAGCGAGCGCATCGGGTGACCGCGGCCGTCCCAGTGGTTGAAGTCGCCGATGACCCGCACGCCGCGGGCGTTCGGCGCCCACACCGCGAACGAGGTGCCGGTCACCTCACCCAGGCGGCGCACGTGCGCCCCCAGCACTCGCCACAGCTCTTCGTGCCGGCCCTCGCCGATCAGGTGCTGGTCTATCTCGCCGAGGGTGGGCAGGTACCGGTAGGGGTCGTCGGTGACCGTCTCCGGCCCGTCGCCGCCATCCGGCCCCGGGTAGCTGACCGCGAGCCGGTAGCCGGGCACCTCGGTCACCGGCAGGGTCACGGCGAACACCCCTTGGTGCAGGTGGGCGGCCGGGAAGCGGCGGCCGTCGTCGAGCACGACCGTCACCGTCCGCGCCAGCGGGCGCAGCACCCGCACGGTCACGCCGTCCGGCCCGGGATGGGCGCCGAGCACGGCGTGCGGGTCATGGCTGGTGCCGGCCACGATGGCGTCGATCTCGCCCTGCAGGGCGTCCCTGGCCGGGTCGCGCGGTGGGCGGCGGGTGGTGTTAGGCATCGGCGATGGACTCCAGCGGGATCGGCAGCCAGTCCGGCCGGTGCCGCGCCTCGTACCGGACCTCATAGACCGCCTTGTCCAGGACGAGCGCCCGGAGCAGGGTGGCATGCTTGCCCGGGTCGGTGCCACCCGCCTGGGCGTAGCCGTCACAGAACGCGGACTGATTCCGGCTCACCCAGTCGCGGGCCGCCGCCCGGACCCGGTCGCCGTCCGGGTGGCCGGGCAGCTGGTGCCGGGCGGCGTAGTCGAAGGACCGCAGCATGCCCGCGACGTCGCGCAGCACGCTGGCCCGGGCCCGGCGCTGGTCCGGCGGTGCGGCGGGCTCCCCCTCGAAGTCCAGCACCACCCAGCCGGACGGGGTGCGCATCACCTGGCCCAGGTGATAGTCGCCGTGGATGCGCTGGACCAGCAGCGGCTCGTCGATCGTGGCCAGCTCATGGAAGGCCGACGCCAGCAGGCCCGCACAGGCGGCCAGTTCCGGCACCTCGGCCAGCGCGGCGTCCAGCCGCGCCAGCATCTGCCCCGCCAGCTCACGATGCGCCCCGGGCGGCAGCTCGGAGGTGCCGAACGCGTCCGCGAGCGTGCGGTGCACCTCGGCGGTGGCCTCACCGAGCCGGTGCGCCTCGGGGGCGAAGTCCCCGCCCGCCTCGGCCGCCTGCACCTGGTCGCTGGCGAACAGGTCGCGCACGCTGGTCGCGGCCAGGGACCAGCCGTCGGTGGCGGACTTCAGGTAGTCCGACAGGACGGCCAGTACCGTGGGCTGCCCATCGAGGGTGGTCTGCAGCCAGCCCAGCGGCCGGGCGGCGTGCGGGGAACCGCGCTGGGCCAGGGCCCGCGGGATGTCCAGGTCGGCATTGGGGCCAGGGGCCGGCCGCCGGAACACCTTGAGGATCGCCTCATCGCCGAAGACCAGGCTGGTGTTGCTCTGCTCGGCCGTGAGCACCAGGCTGTCCGCCCCGGCCGGGATGGTGGCGCCCGGCTCGGCGCCGAACCGCAGCGGCCCGGCGCTCTCCTGTCCGGCCATGGCCTCCAGCAGCCACTTGGTCAGCTCCGGGTCGTGCAGCGCGTCATAGCCGGTCCGGCCGGGAGCCAGCGGCCCGGCCGGGCCGATCACCGCGTGCCGCAGCCGGTCCGGGATGTGGGCCCGCACCCCGATGAGCACCTGGTAACGGTCGGTGCCGGAGTCCTGGTCCACCGTGACGATCAGGTGGCGGAGCCCCGGGTCGCCGCCCACCAGGACGGTGTCCGCGGTGATGGTGAGCCCGGTGATGGGCGTTCCCTTGCCCGCGAACCAGCGCTGTCCGGGCAGCCAGGCCGCTAGGTCGTCCGCAAATGCCATATTCCGGACCTACCCTGTCAGGTCGGTGTAAGCGGCCCCCCAGGGTCTAGCCTGCCAGGTGCCGTCCGGTATCACCCTCCCCGTTGATCAGGTAGCTGGAACCAGTAGAAGCCATGCCCGGGCAGGGTGAGCAGATAGTTCAGCTCGCCGATGGGCGGGAAGGTCACCCCGCCCATGCATTCGATGGGCGTGATTCCCCGGAATCGCCGCAGGTCGAGCTCGACCGGCTGGGGGAAGCGGGACAAGTTGTTGACGCACAGGATGCGGTCGCCCGGGTCGGTCCCGCCCGGCGCCGGCGGGTGGGGGTGCTCCCGGACGAACGCCAGCACGCTCGGGTTGGATGAGCTCAGCTCCTCATAGCCACCCTGGCCGAAGACCGGGTGCCGCTTGCGGATCTCGATCATCCGCTTGGTCCAGTGCAGTAGCGAGCCGGGGTTGCGCTGCTGGGCTTCGACGTTGAGCGCCTGGTAGCCGTAGATGGGGTCCATGTTCATCATCAGGTACAGCCGCTGCGGGTCGGCGGTGGAGAAGCCCGCGTTGCGGTCCGGGGTCCACTGCATCGGGGTGCGCACCCCGTCCCGGTCGCCCAGCCAGATGTTGTCCCCCATCCCGATCTCGTCGCCGTAATAGAGCACCGGCGAGCCGGGCAGGGAGAGCAGCAGCGCGGTGAACAGTTCCAGCTGGTTGCGGTCGTTGTCGAGCAGCGGCGCGAGCCGCCGCCGGATCCCGATGTTGGCCTTCATCCGGGGATCCTTGGCGTACTCGGCGTACATGTAGTCGCGCTCGTCGTCGGTGACCATCTCCAGCGTCAGCTCGTCGTGGTTGCGCAGGAAGATGCCCCACTGGCAGGCCGCAGGGATGGGCGGCGTCTGGGCCAGGATCTCCGAGATCGGGTAGCGCTGCTCGCGCCGGACCGCCATGAAGATCCGCGGCATGAGCGGGAAGTGGAAGGCCATGTGGCATTCGTCGCCACCGGCGGCGGGGTCGCCGAAGTACGGCACCACGTCGGCGGGCCACTGGTTGGCCTCGGCCAGCAGCACCCGGTCCGGGTAGAGCCGGTCCACCTCGGCCCGGACCCGCTTGAGGTACTCGTGGGTCTCTTTCAGGTTTTCGCAGTTGGTGCCCTCGCGCTCGTACAGGTAGGGCACCGCGTCCAGCCGGAACCCGTCGATGCCGAGATCCAGCCAGAACCGCAGCACCTCCAGCATCGCGTCCTGGACCTTCGGGTTCTCGTAGTTCAGGTCGGGCTGGTGGGAGAAGAAGCGGTGCCAGTAGTACTGCCCGCGGACCTGGTCGAAGGTCCAGTTCGACTGCTCGGTGTCGACGAAGATGACCCGGGCGTCGGCGTAGCGGTCGTCGGTGTCGGACCAGACGTAGAAGTCCCCGTAGGGGCCGTCCGGGTTGGCCCGCGACTCCTGGAACCAGGGATGGGCGTCACTGGTGTGGTTCATCACCAGGTCCGCGATGACCCGCATGCCGCGCTCGTGCGCGGCGTCCACGAGTTCCACGAAGTCCCCGATGTGCCCGTACTCCGTCAGGATCTTGGTGAAGTCGGCGATGTCGTAGCCGCCGTCGCGCAGGGGTGAGTCGTAGATGGGCAGCAGCCAGATGCAGTCGATGCCCAGCCATTGCAGGTAGTCCAGCCGGGAGGTGAGCCCGGGCAGGTCACCGGTGCCGTCGGCGTTCGAGTCGTGGAACCCGCGGACCAGCACCTCGTAGAAGACGGCGTGCTGGTACCAGTGCGGGTCGCGTGGCGTGTCGAACGAGAACGAGTCGGGGATGGGCTCCCCCGCCGGGAGCGTGAACCCGCCGGGCGGCACGGGCAGCGGCAGCCCCGGCCGCCCGGGGGGGTTGTGGTCTGGCTCAGTGGCCACGCGCGGCTCCTGTGGAAAACGGTTCAGCCATCACGTGGCGGGGATGTGTGTGACGGTGAAGATATGGGCTGGCGCCAGCACCGGGTCGAGGCGCACGTAGTTGGCCTGCCCCCAGCGGTAGGACTTGCCGGACAGTTCATCGGTGACAACGAACTGTGACCGGCTGTCCATCCCCAGTGCGGGCATGTCGAGCCAGACCGTGGCCTCTCGCGGCTGGTGCGGGTCGAGGTTCACGACGGCCAGGACGGTGTCCGCGTCCCGTTCGCTGTGCTTGGAGAAGCAGATGAGCTCCGGCTGGTCGACGTGATGGAAGCGTAGATTACGCAACCAGTGGGTCGCCGGGTGGGCTTTTCTGATGGCATTCAGCCGGGTGATGAACGGGGCGATCCCGTCCGGGGGCTTCTGTGCCTTCGCCCAGTCGCGTGGCCGGTACTGATACTTCTCCGAATCCAGGTATTCCTCGCTGCCCGGCCGGACCGGCGTGTTCTCGCACAATTCATAGCCCGAGTAGATCCCCCACGACGGCGCGAGCAGCGCGGCCAGCACCGCCCGCACCCGGAACGCCGGCGGCCCGCCGTACTGGAGGTATTCGGTGAGGATGTCGGGGGTGTTGGCGAAGAAGTTGGGCCGCATGTAGGCGGCCGCCGGGCCGGACAGTTCACGCAGGTAGCCGGTGATCTCGTCGGCGGTGTTGCGCCAGGTGAAGTAGGTGTACGACTGGTGGAAGCCGATCTGAGCGAGGGTGTGCATCATGGCTGGGCGGGTGAACGCCTCGGCCAGGAAGATCACATCCGGATCGGTGCGGTCGATCTCCGCCAGCAGCCGTTCCCAGAACGGCAGCGGCTTGGTGTGGGGGTTGTCCACCCGGAATATCCGCACCCCGTGGCCCATCCAGAGGCGGATGATGCGCAGCGCCTCGGCGTAGATGCCCTCGGGATCGCGGTCGAAATTGAGCGGGTAGATGTCCTGGTATTTCTTGGGCGGGTTCTCGGCATAGGCGATCTGGCCGTCGGCCCTGGTGGTGTACCAGTCCGGGTGCTCGCGCACCCAGGGGTGGTCCGGGGACGTCTGCAGGGCCAGGTCGAGCGCGACTTCCAGCCCGTACTGGCCGGCCCGGCGGACGAACGCGTCGAAATCGGCGAACGTGCCCAGATCCGGGTGGACGGTGTCGTGGCCGCCGTCGGGGGAGCCGATCGCCCACGGTGAGCCGGGGTCGCCCGCCGCCGCGACCAGGGCGTTGTTGCGCCCCTTGCGGGCGGTGGTGCCGATCGGATGGATGGGCGGCAGGTAGACCACGTCGAAGCCCATGGCCGCGATCCGCTCCAGCCGGAGCGCCGCGCTGCGCAGGGTGCCGCTGGTGGGCTCGCGGCGGCCCATCGGGTCTTTACGCACTCCCTCCGACCGGGGGAAGAACTCGTACCAGGCCCCGTAGAGCGCGCGCTGCCGGTGCACCACCAGCGGGTAGCGGGCGGACCGGGTGAGCATTTCCCGCAGCGGGTAGTCGGCCAGGATGGCCAGGATGCCCGGATCTTCGGCGGCGTCCATCCGGTCCCAGGCCGGGATGGCCGGATCGCGCAGCTTGGCCGCCAGAGCCAGCAGGCGGCTCCGGGCGGCCCGCGCCGCCTGGGCGGCGCGGGCGCTGGCGCCCCACCGCGCACCGTCCGTCGCCCCGGCCCCGGTCCCGTGGCTGGCCGCGGTTCCCAGGACGGCCGCGGTTCCCAGGACGGCCCCGGCCCCCGGGTCATCGGCCGCCAGCGGGGCGGGCCGGATGGCCCGGGCCGCCCGCTCGAACAGCAGCGCCCCCTCCGCCAGCATCAGGGCGACGTCCAGCCCGCGCGGGACCTTGATACCGGCGTCGTGCCGCCAGTGCGCGATCGGGTCTCCCCAGGCCTCCACCGCGAAGCGCCACCGGCCGGCACAGCCCGCGGTCAGTTCGGCCGCGTAGCGGTCCGTGCCGGGCGTCACCTCGGCCATCGGGACCAGCGGCCGGCGCTGCCCGTCCGGCTGGTAGAGCACCACGCCCGCCGCCAGGCTCTCATGGCCTTCGCGGAACACCGTGGCGCCGACCTCGAAAATCTCGCCGGGCACCGCTTTCGCCGGGCGGCCGCCGGCCAGGACCGGCTGCACATCGAGGATGGGGATGCGTCCGATCACCCCAGAACGTTACCCAGTGCCGCAGCCGCGACACGCACAGGGCGGCGGCTGGCGGGCGCTGCCGTCACCGGGCCGCGGTGGGCCCGGGGCCGGCCAGGGCCTGGGCGACGTAGGCCAGCAGGTCGGCCGGGGTGAACGGCTTGTGCAGCAGGATGACCGGCCCCTTCTCCTCCTTCTCCGGCCCGAAAGCGCCGAACGCGTAGCCGGACATGAACACCACCGGCAGGGCGGGCCGCAGCACGCTGGCCTGCTCGGCGAGGTGCGGGCCTGACATCTCCGGCATGACCACGTCGGTGAGCAGCAGGTCGACTCCGACGGTGCTGTCGGCCAGCAGCGCCAGGGCGGCCGGGCCGTCGCCGACGGCGAGCGGCCGGTAGCCGTGCCCGGCCAGGATCCTGGTGCTGACCGCGCGCACCTGGCTGTCATCCTCCACCACCAGGATGGTCTCCCCGTGCCCGGCGAGAGCGGGCTCGCCCTCCGGGCCATGCCCGGCCTGTGCGGCGCCCTGGCTCACGGGCAGGTAGACCCGCACCGAGGTGCCGCGGCCCGGCTCGGAGTCGATGGTCACGTCCCCGCCGAGCTGACGGACGATGCCGTGCACGGTGGCCAGGCCGAGCCCGGTCCCGTTGCCCCTGGGCGTGGTGGTGAAGAACGGCTCAAAGGCCCGGGCGGCGACTTCGGCGGGCATGCCCGCGCCGTCGTCGGTAACGGTGATGCGGGCATACCGGCCCGCCGGGCAGGCGAGCTGGCCCGCCCCGGCCAGCATGTCCAGGTCCACCCGGTCGGTGGCCAGCTGGACCGAACCGCCCGCGCCGACTGCGTCCCGGGCGTTGACGACCAGGTTGACCAGCACCTGGTCGAGGCAGCAGCGATCGGCGGTGACCGGCAGCACGCCGTCGGCCAGCACCAGCTCGAACCGGGCGTGCCCACCGATGGTCCGCCCCAGGCTGGTCCCGGTCTCGGCGACCAGCTCGTTCAGGTCGAAGGTCTCGGCGTGGATCACCTCACGGCGGCCGATGGCCAGCAGCTGGTGGGTGAGCTCGGCGGCGCGCCGTCCTGCTTCCCCGATGGCCGCCAGGTCCTGGCCCATCTGCACCAGCTGCGGGTCCTCCCCGGTCCCTGGCCACTGGTCCAGCGCGTCGGACACGAACTGGGTGTAGTTGAGTATCACTGCCAGCAGGTTGTTGAAGTCGTGGGCCACGCCGCCGGCCAGCTGGCTGACGCTCTCCAGCCGCCCGGAGACCCGCAGCCGGGCCTGCAGCTCATCGCGCTCGGCCTGCGCGGCCACCGCTTCGGTGACGTCCACCACGGTTCCCACATAGTGGTGGCCGGTCTCGATGTCAGTGGCGGGCCCGGCCAGGATGTCCACCCAGCGCACCTCGCCCGACGGCCGGATGAGCCGGACCCGGTGCTGGTAGGGCCGCCGGGCCAGCATCGCCGCCCGCTGATCAATGAGCGCCCGGTCGCGGTCATCCGGGTGCAGGGCACTGGTCCACGAAGGGCCGTCCCGCGGGCCGCCATCCAGGCCGCAGATCTCGCCCAGCCGCTGGTTGGCATAGCCGAGGTGCCCCGCGCTGTCCAGCGAGAAGATGCCGACCGGAGCCGACTCGGCCAGCGACCGGAACCGTGCCTCGCTCTTCCTGAGCGCGTGCTCAGCCTGCTCCAGCTCGGTGACCTTGGCGGCCAGCCCGGCGCTCAGTGCCCGCAGGTGGTCCTGCGGGCATTCGGGCGATAGCTGGCCCGTTGCCTCGCCGGGATACGGGCTAGCCGGCCGATCGGGCAAGGTGGACATGACTGCCTCCCCCGGAGCCCTGCGACAGCTACGCCTGTGTGTAGTGGGAATATTACCTTATGTAATCACTCGTCACAGGAGGGAGCTGGACGGGCGGGACGCCCACTGATGATGGACACCGCTGGTAGGTTGGCTGCCCTCGGCCGGCCGGGGCTATGGCGTTCCCGGCGCTGCCCGGCGCGGCCGGCTTGCTGGCGGGCGCGGCCAGGTGACCCACGGAATCATGTGACGAAGGAACCCCCTGCGTGAGAGCCATCCGCACGTTCACTATCCGGGCCATGCTGCCCGGGCCACTGACCGCACTGCGCGAGCTGATGCTGAACCTCCGCTGGTCGTGGCACCCCGAGACCCGTGAGCTGTTTGCCACGCTGGATCCGGCCGGGCGGGCGGAGGCCGGCCGGGATCCCGTCGCCCTGCTCGGCGAGGTGCCGCCGGAGCACCTGGACCGGCTCGCCACCGACCAGGACTACCTGCGCAGGCTGGCCGATGCCAGCGCCGGCCTGGCCGACTACCTGCATGGCCAGCGCTGGTACCAGCGCGAGTACCAGGCCGGCGGCGGGGAGGCGGCCGGGCCTGCCGCGGTCGCCTACTTCTCGCCGGAATACGGCATCGCCGCCGCGCTGCCGCAGTACTCCGGCGGGCTGGGCATCCTGGCCGGCGATCATCTCAAGGCGGCCAGCGATCTGGGCGTGCCGCTGATCGGGGTCGGGCTGCTGTACCGGCACGGCTACTTCAGCCAGTCGCTGTCGGCCGAGGGCTGGCAGCTGGAGCGCTACCCGGACACCGACCCGACCGGGCTCCCCCTGACGCTGCTGCGCGACGCGGCCGGCGCGCCCGTCCGGGTCAGCGTCACCCTGGCCGAGGGCCGGGTGCTGGCCGCGCAGGTGTGGCTGGCCCAGGTCGGCCGGGTGCCGCTGCTCCTGCTCGACTCCTACGTCGGCGAGAACGAGCCCGCGTTGCGCGAGGTCACCGACCGGCTCTACGGCGGCGGCGGCGAGCACCGGCTGCGGCAGGAACTCCTGCTCGGCATCGGCGGCATGCGCGCGGTCCGCGCCTTCTGCCAGGTTACCGGCCATCCCCAGCCCGAGGTCTTCCACACCAACGAGGGCCATGCCGGCTTCCTCGGGCTGGAACGGATCCGCGAGTATGCGCAGGCGGGCCTGGATTTCGACGAGGCGGTCGAGGTATGCCGGGCGGGCACGGTGTTCACCACCCACACCCCGGTGGCGGCCGGCATCGACCGGTTTCCCCGGGATCTGATCGAGCGCTATGTCAGCGGCCCGGCGGGTGACCCGGCCCTGCCCTCCGACCGGGTGCTGGCGCTGGGCGCGGAGACCTACCCCGGGGGCGACCCGGCGGTGTTCAACATGGCCGTGATGGGGATGCGGCTGGCCCAGCAGGTGAACGGGGTGAGCCGGCTCCATGGCCGGGTCAGCCGGGCGATGTTCGCCGGCCTGTGGCCCGGGTTCGACCCCGACGACGTGCCGATCGGGTCGATCACCAACGGCGTGCACGCTGCCACCTGGGTGGCGCCCGAGGTGCTGGCGCTGGCGGCTGGCCCGGAGGGCGAGGGGCCGGCCGGGGACGAGATGGACGGCGGGGCCTGGGAGCGAGCGGCGGCGGCAGGCCCGGACCGGATCTGGCAGATCCGGCGGCAGCTGCGGGCCCGGCTGGTAGCGCAGGCGCGGCAGCGGCTGCGGGCGTCCTGGCGGCAGCGCGGGGTGCCCGACGCTGAGCTCGGCTGGACCGGGCAGGTGCTGTCCGAGGACGTGCTCACCATCGGGTTCGCCCGCCGGGTCCCGTCCTACAAACGGCTCACCCTGATGCTGCACGACCCCGACCGGCTGCGGGGGCTGCTGCTCCATCCGGACCGGCCGGTGCAGCTCGTGATCGCGGGCAAGGCGCATCCTGCGGACGAGGGCGGGAAGCAGCTCATACAGCAGATGGTCCGCTTCGCCGACGACCCGCGGGTGCGGCACCGGATCGTATTCCTGCCTGACTACGACATGGGGCTCGCCCACGCCCTGGTCCAGGGCTGCGATGTGTGGCTGAACAACCCGCTCCGGCCGCTGGAAGCGTGCGGCACGTCCGGCATGAAGTCGGCGCTGAACGGCGGCCTCAACCTGTCGGTCATGGACGGCTGGTGGGATGAGTGGTTCGACGGCCAGGACGGCTGGCAGATCCCGTCCGCCGACGGGGTGGACGACATCGGCCGCCGGGACGAGCTGGAGTCGGCCGCTCTCTACGACACGATCGAGCAGGCAGTGGCACCGCTGTTCTACGACACCAGCAGTGACGGACGGCCGGGCCGGTGGCTGGAGATGGTGGCCCATACCTGGCGGGCGCTCGGCCCCAAGGTCCAGGCGTCCCGGATGGTCAGTGACTATGTGACCAGCCTGTACCTGCCCGCCGCCCGGCGCTCGCGGGAACTGGCGGCCGCGCCGGAGGACGCGCCGCCCTTCGCGGCCGCCCGCGAGCTGGCCGCCTGGAAGCGCCAGGTGCGGATGGCCTGGGACGGGATCCGCATCGAGCACGTGGCGGCGCAGGACGGCCCGCGCACACCGGGTGAGGGGCTGGTGGTCTCGGCCAGCGTGACGCTGGGTGAGCTCTCCACCGCCGATATCGCGGTGGAGATCGTCTGTGGCCGGGTGAACGAGGACGAGCAGATCGTCGAGCCGGTGGTGACCGGGATGGCACTGGCCGGGCCGGTGGACGGCGGCACTGCCCACTACCAGGGCCGGGCGGGCCTTGGCCAGCCGGGACCGTTTGGCTACACGGTGCGGGTGGTGCCCTGCCACGCGCTGCTGGCCAGCAGCGCGGAGCTGGGCCTGGCGGTCTTCCCGGAGGCTCCGGCCGGGATGACCAACGGGGATCTTCGCTAAGACCGAAACGGCCCGGTTGGTAGTGCGTCGCGCCATTGGCTGGTAACGTTTAGCAATCAATCGATCACTAAGAGATGTGTATAACTACTGAGAGGATGTAAACCGTTGCTGTGAGTAAGACGTCTATCTTGTGCGGCCAAGCGTCCGGAAGGCGAACCCTCTGTTGCCGATACGGCGAACGATCAGCCTTGGGGGAGGCAGTGACACAACGCACAGCATTCGTGCTGCCAATTCCACCGCTGTCCCTTCTGCCACCGGCGATACCTACCCGAGCAGGTGAAAGGACACAGCGATGATGAAGTCAGACGTAGAGTCCGAGAACCGCCTCCTGACCCCGGCGGAGGTTGCGGCCCTGTTCCGGGTCGACCCGAAGACGGTCACCCGGTGGGCGCAGCAGGGCAAGCTCCACTCGATCAGGACCCTGGGCGGGCACCGCCGCTACAGCGAGGCTGAGATCCAGGCCTTCCTGGGCGACGCACGGCAAATCCCCCGCCCGGCGCGCGGCCGCGGCTAGCCGGTCCTGCCGCCGGGCCGTCCCCGGCAGCAGGATCCGCCCACCGCGACGCCCGGTGTCACGCGTGATGGGCGCCACCACGACAATCAGGTGTTCCCTGGTGGCGCCCATCATTCATGCTGCCTGCCAGGCCCGGCCGGCTCCGGCTCCGCCCGCCCGGCCGGGCCCAGCGGGGATCGGTGCACGGGAATGCTCGGTTTCGTTGAGAATAGGCCTGGGAGCCCTGCCGCACGGGACGCGCACATGCCCGCGGCGGTAGCCTTCCGACCCATCCCGGCGCCGCGCGCGAGGAGCAGCAGAACCCGATGCACCCGATCACAACGCAGGCCCGGCGAGCGGCGGCCCGGCCATGACCGAGCCCGCCGACGGCCTGTCCCTCGATATGGTCACCGCCGCCCTGCGCGCGGATAGTAAGGATGTGTCCATCTACGCGCGGGTGCTGACCGAATCGCTCGGTGACGCCCTGCCCCCCGACTGCGTGACCGTCGACCGGGTGCGGAGCATGTCCGACCGGATGCACGGGCGGCCGGGCGAGGTTTCGAAGATCACCGTCCGGCTGGGCGACCAGGTGCTGACCCTCGGCGTCCAGCCCGGCCGCGGGCCCGCCGCCGAGATCTGCCGTGAGGTGCGCGGCGTCGTGCTGTCCCGGCAGCCGGTCGGCGTCGGGGAGTGGGCCGGCGAACTGGCCAAGGCCCTGGTCGCTCATGCCGAGCAGAATGCCCAGGCGGCCGAGGCACTGCGTAGGCTAGTCGCGGGACCGTAGGGGGAGTGATCCCTACGGCGTCCGCTGACTCGGGGGCAAGCCATGAGTGCTCCATGTGAGCCGAGGCTGGTGTGTCTGCGATGACCGCTAGCGACCAGATGCCGGACCAGCTCGGCCCTTACCACCTGCTGCGGCGGATCGGTGAGGGCGGCATGGGCGTGGTCTACCTGGCCCAGGACCCAGACGGGCGGGCCGTCGCGCTGAAGGTGCTGCGGGCCAGTGTCGCCGGGGAGCCCACCGCCCGGCGGCGGCTCGCCCGCGAGGTGGAGACCATGCGCCGGGTGCGCAGCCCGTATGTGGCCGAGGTGATCGACGCCGATCTGACGGGCGACACCCCCTACATCGTGACCCGCTACGTGGCCGGCCGGACCCTGGACCAGGTGGTGAACGAGAGCGGGCCGCTGCCGCCGCAGCCTCTGGTCCGGCTGGCCTGCGGGCTGGCCGACGCGCTCGCCGGCGTGCATGCGGCCGGGGTGGTGCACCGTGATCTCAAGCCGAGCAACGTGATGCTGCTGGGCGAGGTGCCTGTGGTGATCGACTTTGGCATCGCGCAGGGAGCGGATGCGACCCGGCTGACCATGACCGGCATGTTCATGGGCACCCCCGGCTACCTCGCGCCGGAGGTGATCGAGGGCCAGCCGAGTTCCGAGGCCTCGGACATCCACGCCTGGGGGGCCACCGTCGCCTTCGCCGCCTGCGGGCACGCGCCGTTCGGGACCGGGGCGTACGAGGCGATCTTCTACCGGATCGTGAACGGCCAGCCGGACCTGACCGGGGCCCCGGCGCCGATGCTGCCGCTGCTGACGGCCGCGCTGGCCAGGGACCCGGCGCGGCGGCCGGGGGCCGTGCAGCTGAGCACGCAGGCGGCGGTGCTCGATCCGGCCTCGTTCCTGCCGGGGGCCTTGGTCACGGCCGACGGTATGGCCGCGCACTCCGCCGGAATCCCGGTGACCAGGACCGATGTGGCCGGCGGGGCGGTCAGGCCCGGTGATCCAGCGGTGCCGGGTGATCCGGCGGTGCCGGGTGTGGCGGCGATCGCGGGGCCCACGATGGATGCCGTGGCGCCGGTGGCGCCTGGTCTGGCGGCGGCCGGACCCGGTCTGGCCCCCGCGCCCGGTCTGGCACCGGCGCCGGGCCAGGGACCGGAATCCGGGCCTGGAACCAGGCCGATGGTGGCCGGGGCGCCCGCTCAGGCGGGCCTGGCCGGACCCGCTGGCCCGGCTGCTCTGGGTGGCCCGGCGGCGGCTGGCCTGGCGGGGGTGCCGGCCGCGGCCGGCCCGCCGGCTCCGGCCGATTTAGCCGACGTGCTGCCTCCGGGTCAGTACCAGCCAGCGGGCGGCGGCCGCCCCGGGAACGGCGCGGTCCAGCCA
>DATDGI010000115.1:0-17840 GCA_036522155.1 Streptosporangiaceae bacterium | reverse complement strand
GAGCCGGGGATCGGTGAAGCGCGGGTCGGTGGGCGGCGAGGCGTTTGGGTAGCCCGGGCCGCGCGGCAGCACGGTGGGTGTGCCGGAACCGGCGGCCGCGGCGGCCGCGCCTGCCGCCGGGAGAACAGCACCGGCATCGGCGCCCGCTCCCGGGGTCCCCGAACCCGCCGGGCTGCCCGGATCCACGCGGGTAGCGGGGCCGATCGGGGTGGCGATCCGGGTGGCCGGATGGGCCTCCCCGCCGATCACCGCCGCACCCGGCCCGGGGCGGCTGGCCGCGGCCAGCGCCTCGGCGAAGTCAAGGCAGCGCTCGTACCTGTCGGCCGGGGACTTGGCCAGGGCCTTGGCCATCACCTGGTCGACGGCGGCGGGCAGTTCGGGCCGGCGCTCGCTGAGCCGCGGCGGTGGCTCGGTCAGCTGCGCCGAGATGACCGCCATCCCGTTCTCCCGCTTGAACGGCGGGGAGCCGCAGAGCATCTCGAAGCTGGCACACGCGAGGGCGTACTGGTCCGTGCGGCCGTCCAGCGGCTGGCTCTGGATCTGCTCCGGCGCGACGTAGTCGACGGTGCCGAAGAACTGGCCGGTCAGGGTCAGGCCGGAGGCCGCGGTGGAGGGCTTGGCCAGGCCGAAGTCGGACAGGTACAGATGGTCGGGCCGGCTCGTCCGCGACGAGAGTTCCAGCAGCATGTTGGTCGGCTTCACATCGCGGTGGACCAGGCCGCGGGCATGCGCCGCGTCCAGCGCGGAGGCCGCCTGCCCGATCAGCGCGGTGGCGCGGCCGACCGGCAGCGGTCCCAGCCGGTCGATCAGCGTCCGGACGTCCCCGTCCGGTACGTAGCGCATCGCGATGTACAGCATGCCGTCCGCTTCGCCGGCATTGAACACCGGGATGATGTGCGGGTGCTCGGTGGCCGCGGCGATCCGCGACTCCTGGATGAACCGGGCCCGGAAGATCTCGTCCCGGGCGAGATCGGGGGCCAGCACCTTGAGCGCGACCCGGCGGTCGAGGCGATCGTCGTAGGCGCGGTAGACGACGGCCATGCCGCCCCGGCCGATCTCCTCCTCGCACCGGTAGCCGGCCAGCAGCGTGCCGATCGCGAGCCCGCCCGGCCCCGGGCGGTGTTCCTCGCTCATCGCGCCTCCAGCGGCGCCGTCCGGCCCGGTGCGGGGCGGGGTGCGCGCCGGCCGGTCGTCACGGAATAGTTGGGGTCAGTGGGAGAGAAGTCGCAAGGGACGAAAACAGTATCAGTGGTGCGATCCTGGCCATGTCAACCTATCGCGGGCCGGCCGCCATGGCCGTCCCGGGCCATCAACGCCGAGGAGCGAGAATGCGGCTCACCAAGCTTGGTCATGCTTGTGTCCGGTTCCAGAAAGACGGGGCAGTGCTGGTCGTTGACCCCGGGGCATTCAGCGGTGACGATGCGCTGGCCGGGGCGAACGCGGTCCTCATCACGCACGAGCACTTCGACCACGTGGTGCCGGACCGCCTGCGGGCCGCACTGGCGGCCGACCCGGGGCTGCAGGTTTGGTCGACCGCCGCGGTGGCCGCCGAGTTCCCCGACCAGGCCGGCCGGGTCCATGTGGTCGACCACGGCGACACCTTCACTGCGGCCGGTTTCGACGTGCACGTGTACGGCTCCGAGCACGCGGTCCTGCACCAGGACATTCCCATGATCGCGAACGTCGGGTTCATGATCGATGGTGAGGTCTTCCATCCCGGTGACGCGCTCACCGTGCCGGAGGATCCGGTCGGGACGCTGCTGCTGCCCGCCAGCGCGCCGTGGCTCAAGCTGTCGGAGATGATCGACTACGCCCGGACGGTCGACGCCCGCCGCGGCTACACCATCCACGACGCCCTGTTCGGCGAGGTAGGCCTGGCGGTGCTGGGCGCCTTCCTCGGCATGGCCACCGGCCCCAGCGGCGGGACCTTCACCCAGCTTGAGGTCGGCTCCGGCGTGGACCTCTGACCAGCGGGTCACCTGCGAATGAGGTAGCGGGAACCGGCTGAAGGCACGATCCACCTCCCGTCTGCCCCGCCTAGCCTGCCCGGATCATCGGTCCACGAAGGGGCAGGAACATGGCGGCACTCATCAGCCGCGGCCGGGCTGCCTACGCCGGCTGGGCCCGCGGCAGCATGCCAGCGGTACTGATGTACCACTCGGTGACCCGGTACTCCGGCGACCCGTATCGGGTCACCGTGAGCCCGGAGCGGTTCGGCCAGCAACTGCGCTGGCTGCGCCGCCGTGGCCTGCGTGGCGTCTCGGTCGCCGAACTGCTCGCCGCCCGTGACCGCGGCGCCGGGCACGGCCTGGTCGGGCTGTCGTTCGACGATGGTTATGCCGACTTCACCGAGCATGTGCTGCCCGCGCTGGCCCGGTACGGCTTCACCGCGACCGTCTTCGTTATCGCCGGCCGGCTGGGCGGCGACAACGCCTGGGATCCGGAAGGTCCCCGCAAGCCGCTGCTCACGGCTCGGCAGGTGCGGCAGGTGGCGGAGGCCGGGATGGAGATCGGCTCGCACGGGCTGCGCCACGTGTCGCTGACCGGCGTGCCGGCTGCCGGGCTGACCGCCGAGGTGGAGAACAGCCGGGTCATCCTGCAGGGCGTGAGCGGCCAGCCGGTCACCGGGTTCTGCTACCCGTACGGGCATGTCGGCGGCCGTGAGGTGGCCGTGGTACGGGTGGCCGGTTACGACTACGGCTGCGCGATCTGGCGTTCCGGCCTCACCGGCCGTCACGCGCTGCCCCGCACCTGCGTCGGGGACGCCGACTCCGGCTGGCGGCTGTGGGCCAAGGCGATCCGGCACCGGATGACCTGGGACTACCACAGACACGCCCCGGCAGATTTCGCGCACTCTGCGTAGGCGGCCTACCTCAGTTGGCGTACTGCCCGGGGTGATGACGCTGGCAGCCTCAGGCCTACGGCACCAGCGCATTCGCAGTTCAGGCGGGTCAGCCGCCACCAGACAGGGGGAACGGCAGATGGGTTCACCGCAGCCGTCCCTGGCCGTCAACGGCCGGGAAGCGCAGCTTCACAGCAAGCTCGTCTCGTTCCGCCCCGCCAGCCACGGCGACGGGCAACTGGCCGGGACCTGGTCGGCGGCCATCGTCGGGCTCGGCTACGTGGGCCTGCCGACCGCACTCGGTCTGCACGGACGGTGCCAGCGGATCATCGGGATCGACGTCAGCGAGGACCGGCTGGCCACCATCGCCGCCGGCCAGGCCGGCCTGGCCGAGGACGACCGGCCCCGGATGGAGGCCGCGCTGGCCGACGGCACGCTCGAGCTCACCAGCAACCCGGCCGCGATCACCGCCACCGACGCCGTCATCATCTGCGTCCCGGCCCCGGTGGACGACTCCCGGGTGCCCGACCTGACCGCGCTGCGCGCCGCCTGTGCCGGCGTGGTCAGCCACGCCAGTCCCGGGCAGACGATCATCCTGACCTCGACCACGTGCCCGGGCACCACCAGCGAACTGCTGACCGAGCCGCTCGCGGCCCGTGGCCTGAAGGCCGGCACCGACGTGTTCGTGGCGTTCAGCCCCGAGCGGATCGACCCGGGCAACCCCGGCCACGTGCAGCGGGAAACCCCCCGGGTGGCGGGCGGGGCCACCGCCGAATGCACCGCCCGGGCCGCCTGGGTACTCGGCCACCTGACCGACGAGGTGTACCTGGTCAGCTCGCCCGACGCGGCCGAGGCGGCCAAGCTCTACGAGAACATCTTCCGCGCGGTCTCGCTGGCGCTGGCCAACGAGTTCGCCGGCGCCTGCCGCACCCTCGCGCTGGACCCGATCGAGGTGACCCTGGCCGCGGGCACCAAGCCGGACGGCTTCCCCGGGGCCTTCCCCGGCCCGGGCGTAGGCGGGCCCTGCATCCCGTGCGACCCCCACTACCTGCTCTGGCAGCTGGCCAAGTCCGGCCAGGGGTCGCCGCTGATCGAGCAGGCGATGCGGTCGATCGAGCTGCGGCCCGGCCAGGTCATCACGCGCGCCGCCGAGGTGCTCGGTGGCCAGGCGCTCGACCTGTCCAGCGCCAGCGTCATCGTGGTCGGCGCCAGCTACCAAGCCGGGGTCCGGGATCTGCGTGAGTCTCCCGCTCTCCCGCTGATCGCCGGGCTGGCCGCGGCCGGGGCCGACGTCAGCTACTACGACCCGCTGGTTCCGGTGCTGGCCCTGCCCACCGGCAGCGTGATGGCCAGCGTCGCCACCCCGCAGGGCGCGGACTTCGACCTCGCGATCGTGCACACGGTCCACCCGGGCGTCGATTACTCCTGGGTGCCCGACTGCCCGGCCGTCCTC
Organism: Streptosporangiaceae bacterium; assembly: GCA_036522155.1. Classification (GTDB taxonomy): domain Bacteria; phylum Actinomycetota; class Actinomycetes; order Streptosporangiales; family Streptosporangiaceae; genus UBA9676. Next base: position 13,545 of record DATDGI010000115.1, on the reverse strand, counting down.
GACGCCACCTACCAGTTCGGGGACGCCCCGCACCGGACGGTCCTGTAGGGAGCGGGCACGATGACCGACCTGACCCGCGCCGACGTCACCACCCCCGCGGTGGTGCTGAAATTCGACCCGAACGTCAAGCACCACGGCGGGCTGGGCGCGATCCGCAGCCTCGGGCGGCTGGGCGTCCCGGTTTACGGCGTGCACGAGGACCGGTGGGCACCGGCCGCCGGCTCGCGCTACCTGCGCGGGCGGCTGTTCTGGCAGCCCTCTGCCGATCATGCCGAACGTACCCTGGCGGGGCTGGCCCACCTGGCCACGCTGATCGGCCGCCCGGCGGTGCTGATCCCGACCGACGACGCGAGCGCGATCTTCCTGGCCGAGCACGGGGCCCAGCTCCGCGGCTCGTTCCTGTTCGCCAGCCCCCCGCCGGGCCTGCCCCGGCGGCTGGCCGGCAAGTACTCCCTGTACCAGCTGTGCCAGGAACTCGGGATGCCAGCACCGATGAGCGTGCTGGCCGACTCCCCCGGCCAGGCCCTGGAGTTCGCCGCCGAGGCTGGCTACCCGCTGATGGCCAAGCTCACCACCCCATGGGCAGGCTCCGGCTTGCGCAGCACCACCATCGTCACCAGGTCGGCCCAGCTCTCCCGGCTGGTGACCGACTGCCAGCGGGCCGAGGCCGGGCTCATGCTGCAGGAGCACATTCCGGGCGGGCCGGGAGCCGACTGGTTCTTCCACGGCTACTGCGACGCCGGCTCGGCGGCCCGGGCCGCGTTCACCGGGGTGAAGGACCGTTCCTATCCGGCCCACGCCGGGCTGACCAGCCTCGGCCGGGTGGTGCGCAACGACCAGCTGCGGGCGGAGATCACCTCGCTGCTGTCCCTGCTGTCCTACCGCGGTATCGCCGACCTGGACCTGCGCCAGGACGCCAGGACCGGGCAGTACCAGCTGCTCGACTTCAACCCGCGGCTCGGTGCCCAGTTCCGGCTGTTCCGCGACCCCGACGGGGTGGACGTGGTGGTCGCCGCCTACCTGGACCTGACCGGGCAGCCGGTCACCGCGGCCGAGCCCGCGGCCGGCCGCCGCTTCGTGGCCGAGAACTACGACCCGATCAGCGCCCTGTCCTACTGGCGGCGCGGCGAACTGTCGCCCCGGGCCTGGCTGGACTCGGTCCGGGCGGTGGACGAGACCGCCTGGTTCGCCCGGGACGACCTGCGGCCGTTCGGGCTGATGTGCCTGCGGATGGGCTGGCAGGCCGTCAGCCGCCGTTTCTCACCGGCCCCCACGGCCCAGCACTCAGCTGATCCCCGCTTCCGGCCCGGGCGGGCCGCCGGGGGTGCCGCATCAAAGACGCACCGGCCAGGACAGCCGGAGCCGGGCAGGCTAGCCGGCCCGCTCGCTCGCTCTCACCGAGGGGGACAACCATGAACAACGCCGTTGACGTGGCCATCGTGGGGGCCGGCCCCTACGGGCTCTCGCTGGCCGCGCACCTGTGGCGGGCCGGTGTCACCTTCCGCCAGTTCGGGGAGGTGATGCACCCCTGGCAGACCGCGATGCCCAAGGGCATGTACCTGAAGTCGCAGGGGTTCGCCTCCAATCTGTCCGACCCCGACGGCACGCACACCCTGGCGGCGTTCTGCCGGGCCGCCGGGCAGCCCTACGCCGACTACGGCCGGCCGGTGCCGCTGGCCACCTTCATCAACTACGGGAAGTGGTTCGCCTCCGAGTTCGTGCCTGACCTGGAGGAGACCCTGGTCACCGGCATCACGCCGGTCGACGGCGGCTTCGAGCTGAGCCTGGCCACGGGCGAGACCGCCCGCGCCCGGCGGGTCGTGGTCGCCACCGGCATCGAGCACTTCGCGTACGTGCCGCCCGAGCTGTCCGGGCTGCCGGCCTCGCTGGCCAGCCACGCCAGCGATCACGCCGACCTGTCGGTCTTCCGCGGCCAGGAGGTGGTCGTGATCGGCGCCGGCCAGTCCGCGCTGGAGACCGCCGCCCTGCTGCGCGAGAGCGGGGCCAGGGCCCAGATGGTCATGCGGAAGATGGAGGTCGTCTGGAACGGCGCCCCGCTGGCCCCGGACCGGCCGCTCCTCCAGCGGATGGCCGAGCCCGAGGCCGGGCTGGGCTCAGGCTGGCCGACCTGGTTCTACTCCCGGCACCCCCGGATCTACCGGCACCTGCCCAGCTCGACACGGGTCTACCGGGCCCGCACCGCACTCGGCCCGGCGGGCGCGAGCTGGCTGCGCCCCCGGGTGGAGGGCAAGATCTTCATCCTGCCCGGGCACGAGCTGAGCTGGGCCCGGCCCGGCCCGGCGGACCGGGTGGAGCTTGGCCTGCTCGGCCGTGACGGTGTCAGCCACACCATCCGGGCCGACCACGTGATCGCGGCCACCGGCTACCGGGCCGACCTGGGCCGCCTGTCGTTCATCGGCGACGCGCTGCGCACCCGGCTGTCCACGCTGGCGGGCACGCCCGTGGTGGGCGCGGACTACCAGTCGTCGGTGCCGGGGATGTACTTCATCGGCCCCGCCGTGGCGCCGACGTTCGGGCCGGCCATGCGGTTCGTGTACGGCGCGGACCACGCGGCGCGGGCGGTCACGCCCGGGCTGGCCGAGACCGCGACGCGCACGCCTGCGCGGGTTCTCGCGGGGCGGTAAGTCCGATGCCGACCGGTTCTGTGGACGTCCGGCTGGCGGGGTGGCGGCCTGCGACCTTCCCCGGCGCCCCGGCCGAACTCACTGACGTTGCCCGCGCGCACGGCATCGGCCGGGTCATCGTGGCCACCCCCGTGGGTCACGATGACTGGCTGGTGCCGGTGCTGCGGGCGGCCCGGGCACTGGGAGGACAGGCTCGATGAGAATCTTCGTCACCGGCGCGGCCGGATTCATTGGGTCACACCTGACCGAGGCGCTGATCGCGGCCGGCCACCAGGTGACCGGGCTGGACGACCTGAGCACCGGCCGGATGTCCAACCTGGCCCCGGTGGCCGGGCACCCGGGTTTCCGCCTGGTCGAGGGCTCGATCCTGGACGGCGCCCTGGTCGATGAGCTGGCCGAGGGGGCGGACCGAGTCTTTCACCTGGCCGCCGCCGTCGGCGCGTTCGTGATCAGGGACAAGACCCTGGAGAGCCTGCGCACCAACATCCACGGCACCGAGAACGTGGTGGCCGCCGCCGACCGGGTGGGGGCCCGCCTGCTGGTCGCCTCGACCAGCGAGATCTACGGGAAGAACGACAAGATCGGGCTGACCGAGGATGACGACCGGCTGGCCGGCTCGCCGCTGAAGTCCCGCTGGAGCTACGCCGAGGCCAAGGCCATCGACGAGAGCCTGGTCGAGGCCTACGTCCGGGAACGCGGCCTGCGGGGAGTGATCGTCCGGCTGTTCAACACGGTCGGGCCGCGGCAGACCGGGCGGTACGGGATGGTCATCCCCCGCTTCGTCCGGCAGGCGCTGGCCGGAGAGCCGCTGACCGTGTTTGGCAGCGGGCGGCAGATCCGGTGCTTCTGCCATGTGCACGACGTAGTGCCCGCGATGATCGGGCTGATCGAGTCGGACGCGGCGGTCGGCCGGGCGGTGAACCTCGGCAGCATCGAGCAGGTATCCATCTCCGAGCTGGCCCGGCGGGTGATCGAGGCGGCCGGATCGGCCAGCGGCATCGTCCGCGCCTCCTACCTGGCCGCCTACGGCGCCGGGTACGAGGACATGCTGCGCCGGGTGCCGGACTGCACGCTCGCCCGTGAGCTGGTCGGTTTCGTGCCCTCGCGGAACCTCGCCGACATCATCGGCGCGGTCATCGATGACCAGACGGCCGGGCGGACCAGCCCGGCGGTCGCGACCCGGTGAGGGGCTGGGCAGCATGCGGCAGGACCTCGCCCCGGCACGGGTGGACGACCTGGCGGGCCGCCCGCCCGGCCAGGGTGCCCGCGGCCAAAGGGCGGCCGGCCCCGCGCTGGCGGGCCCGATGATGGCCGGCCTTACCCCCGGTGGCCTGCGGGTAGCTCCCGCCTTTGGCGGAGAGATCCCTCATGCATCTGTATGAGGACATCCCCGGGCTGAGCGGCGAAAGTCAAGAGATGAACCCGCTGCGCCTGCTCCTCCTCGATGACCACCTGATGATCACCGAAGCCCTCGCCTCCCGCATGTCGGCGTCACCGGACCTGTGGGTCGCGGGACGATGCGGTACCGCCGAGCCCAACCTGTTCGACATCGTCCGCGGGGTCCGGCCGGACGTCATCACCGTCGAGGTCGAGCCGCTGGGGGCCCGGATCGGCGAGTTCGTGGCGCGCCTGATCGAGGCCCGGCCGGAGGCCAAGGTCGTGGTGCTCAGCGCCGACCGCACCGTCGCGCACGCGGTCGAGGCGGCCCGGGCCGGGGCGGCCGCCTGGGTCGCCAAGGAGCAGGGGGCGGCCGAACTTGAGACGGTCGTGCGCGGGGTCGCCCGGGGCGAGTCCTGGTTCCCACCCGCGATGCTCGGCGCGATCCTGCGTGAGCTGCGCGGTGACCTGACCCGCTCCCGGGAGCAGGACGAATCGCTGGACCTGCTCAGCGCGCGCGAGAAGGACGTGCTGCGGGAGATGATGCAGGGCAAGCGCGGCCGCCAGATCGCCCAGGACCTGGCGATCTCGGCTGACACCGTGCGCACCCACATCCGCAACATCTTCGGCAAGCTCGACGTGCACAGCCGCCTGGAGGCGGTCAGGGTGGCCCGGGCGGCGGGGCTGCAGCCGCTCGCTGGGCCGGTATAGCCGGGATTGTGCATACTTATCACGGTTTTCCGTTCCACGAGTTCCAGCCGGCCGCCCGCCCGGCCGGCCGTCCGGCCCCGGCCCGTTGCGCCCCCGGGGCGGCCCGCGTGGCGGTGCTGCGGGAGGCCCTGGCCGCGGCCTGCCACCCCGCTGCAGGCGGACCGGGTGTGTGACTGGTGTGCTCATGGACGTATTTTGGGACCTAGAGCACTTATCCGTGGCTAATCCGTCGCAGTGAGTGGTGGCCCCCGGGGGGCGGGCCGCCGTGGCGGACCGGCCACGAGACGGGGGAGGCGATGGGGTCGCCACTCGACCGGCGCCAGGGCGGCGGGCGCCGGCGGTCGGATACCCGTGACACGCGTGCCGTGCGCGGACTCCTGCACGATCTCGGGCATGAAATGACGACGCTGTCGTACCTGGTGGAGGCGGTGCGGGGGGACGTCTCGCTGCCCGACGACTCCAGCTGCCGGCTGGAACTGCTGTCGCTGGAGATGTCGCGGCTGCTCGACCTCATTGCCCATGGCGTGACCGGTATGGAGAACGCCCGCCAGTGTGAGCCGTTCGAGCTGCGGGAGATGCTCACCCAGCTGACCAGGCTGGCCGGCCTGGCGCACGGCGCGCAGGTGGAACTGCTGCCCGGGCCGGACACCGCGCTGGAGCTGAACCCGGTCCTGCTGTGGCGGGTGCTGTCCAACGTGCTCGACAACGGCGCCCGGGCGGCCGGGCCGGGCGGACAGGTCACCGTGTCCCTGCTGGCCGGGGCCGGAGCCGCCCGGGACGAAACGGTCGTCGAGGTCGCCGACGATGGCCCGGGTTTCGGCACCGGGCCCCGCGGGACCGCCTCACTCGGCCTGGAGATCGTCACCTCGCTGCTGGAGGCGTGTGGCGGCTCGCTGGAGATCAGCTCGCCCGACGGCGGCGGCACCATCGCCCGGGTCCGGCTGCCCGCCGCGGCCACGGCAGCAGGCCCGCCCGCAGCGGCGGCCACCCCCGTGGCAGCCGCCACGCCTGCCGCGGCCGCCACGCCCCCCGGCCCCGCCGGCTCACCCCCCGCCTGGGCCGGTGAGCCCTAGTGGCCAGCCTGGTGGTGGGCGACGATCACAAGGTCTTTCTTGACGCGCTGGCGATGGTCCTCAGCCAGCAGGGCCACGTGATCACGGTGACCCGTACGGTTTCCGAAACCGCCGCCGCGGTCGCCCAGGACCGGCCCGACGTGTGCCTGATCGACCGGCACTTCGGCGGCGACGACAGCCTCGACGCGATCGAGAGCATGATCTCCGCCAGCCCGGACACCAAGGTGCTCGTGCTCAGCGCCGACCCGGACACCGAGGGAATCCTGGCGGCGCTGCGGGCGGGCGCGTCCGGGTATCTGCACAAGACCCGGGGGGTGACCGCACTGACCGCGGCCATCACCCGGGTGCTGCGCGGCGAGGTGGTGGTCGACGTGCCCAAGGCCCCCAGCCGCCGTCAGCCGCAGGCGGCCGATGACGCGCAGCGGCTGGCCTCCTTCCTCACCGGGCGGGAACGCCAGTGCCTCGCCCTGCTGGTCGAGGGGCTCGACACCGCCGCGATGGCCCGCAAGCTCGGGGTGTCCAGGGCGACCGTCCGAACCCACGTCCAGTCCCTGCTCTCGAAACTCGGTGTCCACTCCCGGCTGGAGGCCGCGTCGTTCGCGGTGCGGCACCGGCTGCTGGAGGAGCGGGCCCCCGCCGGGTGATCCGGCGCAGCACACCGGTCGCGCCGGCCGGTACCGACGGGGTGAGCGACCACGCCCCGTTTGCATGAGGCCCCCACTTGCGCCCGCTGGCCCGGGTGGTTGACTCACGGATATGGGCAAGCACGACAGCGGCCCGCAGGCGCAGGCCACCCCAGATCATGCCAAACGGCTGCCGCGGAAGGTCTACGAGCGGGAGCTGTACCGCCTGCAGGCAGAACTGGTCTCCCTCCAGGAGTGGGTCCGCGAGCAGAATGCCCGGATTGTGGTGGTATTCGAGGGGCGGGACGCGGCCGGCAAGGGCGGCACCATCAAGCGGGTGACCCAGTACCTCAACCCCCGGGTGGCCGGTGTCGTCGCCCTGCCCGCGCCCACCGAGCGGGAGCGCACGCAGTGGTACTTCCAGCGGTACATCGAGCACCTGCCCGCCGCCGGGGAGATCGTGCTGTTCGACCGGAGCTGGTACAACCGGGCCGGGGTCGAGCGTGTCATGGGCTTCTGCACCAAGGAGGAATACGGGCGATTCCTGCATCAGTGCCCGATTTTCGAGCGCCTGCTGGTCGAGGACGGCATCCTGCTGCGCAAGTACTGGTTCTCGGTGAGCGATGAGGAGCAGGAACGGCGGTTGCTGTCCCGGGACGAGGACCCGCTCCGGCGCTGGAAGCTGTCCGGGCTGGACCTGGCGTCCATCTCCCACTGGGAGGACTACTCACGGGCCAAGGACGAGATGTTCGTGCACACCGACATCCCGGAGGCGCCGTGGTACGTGGTGGACAGCGACGACAAGCGGCGGGCGCGGATTAACATGATCGCCCACCTGCTGTCCACCATCGGCTACACGCCGGTCCAGCGGCCACCGGTCAAGCTGCCGAAACGCCAGCCGTCGCAGGGCTACGTCCGCGTCCCGCGGGAGATGCAGACGTATGTGCCTGACCACGCCGCCACCCTGGCCGGGCACGGCTGAGGTCCTGCTGGCCGCTGCCCGTTCTGGTGTAATGATCTCCAGCACGACATGCGCCGGAAAGGAGCCGCATGCCGGATCTGGCGGACCAGGAGGCCACGAAACCGGCCCGCCCGCGCGGGGTGGCGGGATCGATCTGGCTGCTGGAGCACGCGCAGGACGCCGTCACCATCGCGGTCGGGGTGGTGCTGATCGCGCTGGCGGTGATCCTGGTCGTGGCCGCGCTGGTCGACTTCATCACATCGGGCCATCCGATGTCGGACCGAGCCAGCGCGCTGCTCGACCAGGTGCTGCTGGTGCTCATCCTGGTGGAGATCGTGTACACGGTGGTGCTGTCGCTGCGGGCGCACCGGCTGGCCGCGCAGCCGTTCATCGTGGTCGGGCTGGTCGCGGTCATCCGCCGGATCCTGGTCCTGCTCAGCTCCACCTCCACCTCGACGGTGAACACCACCGAACTCGGCCTGCTGATCGCGATGGTGGTCGCCTTCGTCGCCGGGCTGATCGCGGTCAGCCGGTACGAGAAGCGCGACGACTGACCTGATCCGGCGGCCGGTGCCGGTCAGGACCAGCCGGCCGCCCAGGCGTTCGTCCCGGACGTGACCGCCACGCCGAACAGCTCACTGTCGCTGGAGCCGGACCCGTTCGGGCTGGATACCGCCGACCAGGTGCTGCCGCTCCACTGCTCGATCAGGGTGACGGTCTTGCTCCCGTTGAAGTAGTCACCCACCGCCCAGGTGGTGCTGGCCGAACCGGCGGTCACCCCGTACAGGTCGTTGTTCGCGCTGGCGCCGCCCGGGTCGGGGCTGGTCACCGTGGCCCACTTGGTGCCGTTCCAGCGGAGGATCAGCGTCTGGTCGGCCCCGCCGGTGTGGTAGTCGCCGGCCGCCCAGGCGTTGCTGCCGGAACTGGCGGCCACCGCGTAAAGGTCGTTGCTGTCCGTGGCGCCGCCAGCGTCCGGGCTGGTCTCGGTGGACCACTTGGTGCCGTTCCAGTGCTCGATGAGGGTCCGGTCGGCGGTTCCGTTGCTGTACTCGCCCACGGCCCAGGCGTTGCTGGCGGACACCGCGGTCACCCCGGTCAGGTAGTTGTTATGGCTCGAGCCGCCCGGGTCGGTGCTGGTCTGCTGGGCCCACTTGGTGCCGTTCCAGTGCAGGATCAGCGTCTGGTCGGCGCTGCCATGGTGGTAGTAGCCGACCGCCCAGGCGTTCGTTGACGAGGTGACGGCGACCGCGGACAGGCTGTTCGCACTGCTGGACGGGTCCGGGCTGGTCTGCTTGGACCACTTGGTGCCGTTCCAGTGGACGATGAAGCTGTCATAGGCGGTGCCGGTGTAGTAGAAGCCCGCCGCCCAGGCGTTGCCTGACGAGGTGGCGGCCACCCCGGCCAGGAAGTTGTCGCTGCTGGACGGGTCCGGGCTGGTCTGCTGGGCCCACTTGGTGCCGTTCCAGTGCTCGACCAGCGACTTGTATTCCACCCCGGGGTTGTACTCGCCGACCGCCCAGGCGTTGCCCGACGACGTGGCGGTCACCCCGTACAGGCGGCTGATCCCGGAACCGCCCGGGCTCGGCGCGCTGACGGCCTTCCAGGAAGTTCCGCTCCAGCGCGCGACCAGAGTCTTGCCGACCCCGCTGATGCGGGGCGGGCCGCCCGCGGGCCGCGGGCTGGCACCGGCCATGGCCGGCGCGGTGAGCAGGAGCAGCCCGGCGGCCGACGCGGCCGCCCAGGAGGTAACACGGATTGGCCGCCAGCCATTCATAGGGTCCCCCGAGCAGGAAAGTGACGGCTGATTCTACGCAGGCGGAGGCGGAAAATGGCCGGAAATGGCGGGTCACGCGGACCACCTTCCCAGCCTGACGGAGAACGCTGCTGACCGCCTGCGGTGACCGGCCGCTGGCGGCCGGGCCGCACCACCCGCCGGGCCGGGCGCGGGCCGGGCTTCTTGCCCGATCGGTTTGGCTCATGCCACTATCACCAGAGGTGACCGGCTTGCCCGGAAACCGCATGACCGTACCGCCGTGCTACGACGGCCCATACCGGCAGCAGGTGGGAGCGACCATGGTGGCAAGCCCCGGTCCCCGGGTGCGGTGACGGCGCCGCCCGTGAGCGACGCCCGCCTGCGCGGCGAGCCGGTCGCCCGCTCCGTCTTCGCTGGCCTGCCCGCCCGGTACGACCGGCTCGCCTACCTGCTCTCGCTCGGCCAGGACCGGCGCTGGCGCCGGGCCGTGGTGGACCGCACCGCAGCCGGGTCGCCCCGGCTGGTGCTGGACGTGGCCACCGGGCCGGCCGGGATCGCCCTCGCGGTGGCCAACCGGACCGGTGCGGATGTCGCCGGGGTGGATCTCAACGAGCCCATGCTGCGGGCCGGCCTGCCCAACGTCCGGCGGCCGGGGCAGCGGGGCCGGGTGGCGCTGGCGGGCGGCCGGGCCGACCAGCTCCCGTTCGCCGACGCCAGCTTCGACGCCGTGACGTTCTCCTACCTGCTGCGTTACGTGCCCGACCCGGCCGCCACCGTCGCCGAGATGGCGCGGTGCCTGCGCCCCGGCGGGACGATGGCCAGCCTGGAGTTCGCTGTCCCGCCGCAGCCGTTGTGGCGTAACGCCTGGTGGTGCTACACCCGGCTGGCCCTGCCGGTGCTCGGCGCGGTCACCGGGGGCCCGGCCTGGTTCGGGGTCGGCCGGTTCCTGGGGCCGAGCATCACCAGGCATTACCAGGAGCACCCGATCGCCGCGCACATCGCTGGCTGGCGGGCGGCGGGGATGACCGATGTCCGGATCAAGCTGATGAGCATGGGCGGCGGGCTGATCATGTGGGGCCGCAAGGGACCGGTTTCGTGAGCAACTCCCCCGACCGGCCTGCCTTCTACGCGGTCGGGCGCGGCACGGGGGGACCCGGGGACTGGGTGACTCTGCTTCATCCGCCCTACACCCTCTGGCATCTGTCCTACGTGGTGATGGGCGCCGCCGTGATGCCGCCGCTGGTCGCCTGGCGGCTGGGCGGCACGGTGCTCGCGTTCTTCCTGGCGGTGGGCATCGGCGCGCACGCGCTGGACGAGCTGAAAGGCCGGCCGCTCGGCACTGGCATCAGCTCCACCGTGCTATGGATCGCCGCCGTCGCCGCCATCGGCTCCGCCATGGTGATGGGCCTGGTCGTCGGCGGGCTGCGGCTGCTGCCCTTCGTGGTCGTGGGCGCGCTGCTGGTGTTCGGGTACAACCTGGAACTGTTCGGCGGCCTGCTGCATAGCGATCTCTGGTTCGGGCTGAGCTGGGGCTCGTTCCCGGCGCTGGTGGGCGCCTACGCCCAGCACTGGACGCTGTCCTGGGCGGCCGGGGTCATCGCCGCGGCCGCGTGCTTCCTGTCGCTGGGCCAGCGGGCGCTGAGCACTCCCGCCCGGACCCTGCGGCGGCGGGTGAGCGGGGTGTCGGTGCGGATCACCTTCACCGATGGTGCGGAGCGGCAGCTGGCCCGGGCCGACCTGCTGGCCCCGATCGAACGGGCGCTGCGCTTTTTCGTCTGGGCCACCGGCGCGGTGGCGCTGGCCATGGTGCTGGCGCGATGACCGGGCCGTCGTTCGACGTCGTGGTCGTGGGGGCCGGGCCAGCGGGCAGCATCGCCGCCCTCGTGCTGGCCCGGGCCGGGGCCAGCGTCGCGCTGGTCGACAAGGCCGCCTTTCCGCGGGACAAGGCCTGCGGTGACCTGGTCGGCCCGCGGGGTGTGCAGGTGCTGGCCGACCTGAAGCTCACCGTGCCCGACGCGGGGCAGGGGTCGGACCTGCTCGCGGTCGGCCCGTCCGGGCGGGCCAGCCGGCTGCCGGCCTTCCCCGGGCGCAGCTACCCCGGGCACGGCGTCGTCGCGCCGCGGATCGGCTTCGACCACGCGCTGCGGGAGGCGGCGATCGCCGCCGGGGCCAGCCCCGTGCGGGCCCGGATCGCCAGCGTTGAGGCTGGCCCGGCAGGTTCGTTGCGCGCTGTCATCGCCAGTGATGGGCGGCGGCTGGCGGCCCGCACGGTCATCGGCGCGGACGGGGCGCTCAGCCCGGTCGCCCGGCTCACCGGGATGCTCCGGCCGGAGGCGGCGCTGTGGGGGTTCGCCATCCGTGCCTACCTGCCGGCCGAGGTGCCGCTGCCGCTGCTGGTGCTGCTGGACGCCGCACCGTGGCGCATCTACCCCGGCTACGGCTGGCTGTTCCCGGGCGCGGATGGCCAGGCGAACGTGGGCATCGGGGTCGGGCTGGGCAGCACCCGCCGGCCGGTGGCACTGCGCGAGGACCTGGCCCGGTTCTGCGCGCTGCTGGCCCGGCGCGGGGATCTCGGCCCGGGCGCCCAGCCGGGCACGGTCATGGGCGGCTGGCTGCGGATGGGCGGCACCGGCACCCCGCCCGCGGCCGGCAACGTGCTGCTCGCCGGCGACGCGGCCGGGCTGATCAACCCGCTGCAGGGGGAGGGGATCGGGCCGGCCATGGTCAGCGCCCGGCTGGCCGCCCAGGCGGTGCTCGACTGCCCGGACGATCCCGGGCCGGGCTACACCCAGGCGGTGGCCGCGGCGTTTGGCGGCTACCTGCCCGGGGCCAGCGCCCTGCAGTCGCTGCTGCTCCGGCGGCCGCGGCTGGCCTCGGCGGGAGTACGGCTGATCACCGCGCCCGGGGTGCGGCGGCTGGTGGCCGGCACCTGGTCGCTGTACTGGAACGGCCTGGTGGACGGGGCGCAGCCGCGCCCGTCGGCCTGGGCCGCGGGCTTGGTGCAGCGCACCGCCGGGCTGGTCACCGGGCACGACGCCGACTGATCACCAACCGGATGGGGGGTCGCGTCGCTGCGTGACCGCCGGGAGTACGGGCTGGACGATCCCGGCCGGGCCGGAACTTCCCGCTCCGGCCCGGCCGGGATCGGTCACGTTCCGGCCAGGTAGTTCAGCGGCTTCGGCGCGTACAGCACCCCGGTCGGCGGCGCGGGCAGGGTCGCCGGGTTGACGAAGGTGCTGCCGCCCGGGCCCACCTGCACCGCCATGTGGCTGGCGCTGTGCTTGAGCAGCTGCTTCCAGCTGTAAAACCACTCGGTGTAGCCGTCGTTCCAGATGCCGGTCGACGGGCTGCCGGTGATGGTGATCGGGTCGCCGGGGACCGCCCAGTTGTAGTAGGTCTGGGCGTTGGCCGGGGACAGGTTCACGCAGCCGTGGCTGACGTTGGTGAACCCCTGCTCGTACAGCGACCACGGCGCGGAGTGGTAGTAGTTGCCGCTCCAGGTGAACCGGACCGACCAGTAGACCGGCACGTTCTTGTACCCGGGCCCGCTCATCAGGGTCGGGTTGGCCTTCTCGATGGTCAGGTAGGTCCCGTCGGCGGTGTCGTCGCCGGGCTGGCCACTGCTGTCGGTCCAGGTCTGGTAGAACTTGTTGTGCCAGTAGATGCGGGTCTGGTGGGTCTTGGTGCTGGTCAGGCCGATGAGCGAGGCCCCGATCCGGAACGACTGGCTCAGGTTCGAGCTGCCGAACACACCCGGCGCTACCTCGGCCCCGTTGAAGTGCGCGTCGAAGCTCACCTTGGTGTTCTGCGGCCAGTACTGCCTGGTCCGGAAGTTGAGGCACATGACCGCGTTGGTGCACTGGCTGTCCCACTCCCAGGCGCCCACGACGGGCTTGGAGCTCTTGATCTCGATCGCCCGCTCGATGCCGGCCCGGTACTTGGGCAGGACCGTGTGGTTGAAGTCGATCATGATGGGGATGCCGACGCCGTAGGTCTGGTTCCCGAGGATCGTGCTGGCGGTGAACGTCGCCGCCGCGTGCAGCGTGCGGAACGAGCTAGAGGCGGTCACAGTCTTGCCGTCGGTGCCCTGGGCCGTCGCGGTCACCGTGTAATGGGTGCCCACGCGCAGCGGCCACAGGCTCTGCCAGACCGTCCCGTTCTGGCTCAGCGTGCCCGCGGCCCCGTCGTGGGCCGTGGTGACCTTCACGCTCTGCAGCTTGCCGCGGGCCACCGTGACGGTGACTCCCTTGGCCGGATTGACGTGCCCGGTGCCGTTCGCCGGAGTGATGGACACCTGTGCCACCGCGCCGGAGTTCGTGCTGCCCCCGGTGTGCGACCCTTGATGGCCGTTCGACGCGGCGGGCGGAGCCGAACTCGAGCACGCGGCGACGAACAGGGCCAG
>DATDGI010000114.1:0-13964 GCA_036522155.1 Streptosporangiaceae bacterium | reverse complement strand
GGAGCCGCCGGCCGGCCCGGCCGCGAGCGGTGAGCGGGTGGAGGAGTTCCGGTTCGTGGGCGGGATCAGTGAGTTCTGCGCGCACCTGTCGCCGGGTGAGCCGGTCACCGACGTGGTCAGGCTGACCGGCGCCGGGCAGTTCACCGAGACCATCCCGGTGCTCGACGAGCAGGGTCACATGACACCCGCCGATGTGACCAGGGAACTGGCCGTCGATGTGGCGCTGCGCTGGGGAACCGGCTACGACACGGTCACCCGCTCGTTCGTCAACGTCATCGCCACCCCCAAGGGCGGTACCCATGTCAGCGGCTTCGAGCGGGCCCTGGTCCGGACGCTGAACGAGCAGCTCCGCGGGGCCCGGCTGCTGAAGAACGGCGACGAGGCGGCGACCAAGGACGACGTGGCCGAGGGCCTGACCGCGGTGATCGCCATCCGCGTGCCCGAGCCCCAGTTCGAGGGGCAGACCAAGGAGGTGCTCGGCACCCCGGCCGCCTCCCGGATCGTGGCCCAGGTGGTGGCGGCCGAGCTCGGCAGGTTCTTCGAGTCGCGGAGCCGGATCAGCAAGCAGCAGGGCCGGGCGGTGCTGGAAAAGGTGGCCGCGGCGACCAAGGCCAGGATCGCCGCCCGGGAGCACCGCGACAACCAGCGGCGCAAGAACGCCCTGGCCACCTCCGCGCTGCCGGCCAAGCTGGTGGACTGCCGGAGCACCGATGACCGCAGCGAGCTGTTCATCGTCGAGGGTGACTCCGCGCTCGGCACCGCCAAGATGGCCCGCGACTCGGAGTTCCAGGCGCTGCTGCCGATCCGCGGCAAGATCCTCAACGTGCAGAAGGCGTCGCTGGCCGACATGCTCAAGAACGCCGAATGTGCCGCGATCATCCAGGTCATCGGGGCTGGCTCCGGTGCCTCGTTCGACCTGGACTCGGCCCGCTACCAGCGGGTGATCTTCATGTCGGACGCCGACGTGGACGGGGCGCACATCCGCACCCTGCTGCTGACCCTGTTCCACCGGTACCTGCGGCCCATTCTGGACGCGGGCCGGGTGTTCGCGGCCGTGCCGCCGCTGCACCGGATCGAGCTGTCCAGCCCGCGCAAGGGGCAGCAGAAGTTCATCTACACCTACTCCGAGGGTGAGCTGCGCCGGACGCTGCTGGAACTTGAGCGCAAGGGCCAGCGCTGGAAGGAACCGCTGCAGCGGTACAAGGGCCTGGGTGAGATGGACTACACCCAGCTCGCCGAGACCACCATGGATCCGCGTCACCGGACCCTGCGCCGGATCAGGATCGAGGACGCGGCCGCCGCCACGGCCGTATTCGACCTGCTCATGGGCAGTGAAGTGGCTCCCCGGCGGGACTTCATCGTGGGCGGTGCGGCCGAGCTCGACCCGTCCCGCATCGACACCTGAGGGCCGCCGGGCGCCGGCGGCGTCGCCAGGCCGTGCCGCCAAACCGCTACCTCACGTTCGGTAGTGGTTAACATACTCAGAGTGACAAAGAAGATGCTGGTGGCTGAGTTCCTGCGGGCCCAGGCGGGCTGGCGCCTCGCCACCGCCGGTGCCGATCCCGTCCGCGCCGCGCGCAGCGCCGCCGCCCTGCTGGACGCCGCCGCCTACGTGGCCGCCTTAACAGAAGACGACCGTGATCTGGTCCGGCTGAGCCGGGGTGGCTGCTTCCGCGGGAACGTGTTCGATCCCGGCCCCAAGGGCATCTCGATCGCCCGCTGGTGGCAATTCGGCGACGGCGCCCACGCCGGCCCGCGCGACCTCATCGCCGCCATGGCCGCCGCCGTCGCCCCGGGGCGCTCCGCCTCGGGCACCCCGTAGCGTGACTCCACTGCCGCCCGGGCCCGGCCGCTGAGATGTGGTCGATTCTGGTTGTGATAGCAGCCCAAACTGACCATGTCTGGCGCGAGGGCGCGTGCCGCCCGGGCCGGCCGCTGCGATGTGGTCGATTCTGGTTGTGATAGCAGCCCAAATCGACCACGTCTGGCGCGAGGGCGCGTCAGACGAGGGCGCGGCAGGCGCGAGGGCGCGTCAGGACGGGGGAGCCAGGCCGCCCAGGGCGGTGAGCGGGTGACGGACGTGGGTGCCGGAGCCGTCCCGGCGGCCGTCGGCCGGGGGCAGCTCCACCGGCACGCCTGCCTCGGTCGCGCCGCGGGCGGGCGCCGGGCCGGCCCAGGCCAGCACCAGGGCGTCCTCGCCCTTGAGGAGCCGGTGACAGCGCACCCCGCCGGTGGCCCGGCCCTTCGCCGGGTACTCGCGGTAGGGGGTGACCTTCACGCTGGCCGCTCCGGTGCCCGGCAGCGCGGCGGTGGTCCCGGCCACGGTGGCCACCACCGGCCCGCCCGCCGGGTCCCCGCCCGCGAATCCCGGGCCGGCGTCGTCGCCGGTGTCACTCCCGCCCGGGTCCACCGCGCCGAACCAGATGACCGAGGCACGCGCCGACAACCGGATTCCGGCCATCCCGCCCGCCGCCCGCCCCTGCGGCCGGACCGCCGCCGCGCCGAACCGCAGCAGCTGGGCGTCACTGGTGATGAACACCAGGTCCTGATCCTCGCTGGCCAGCTGGACCGCGCCCACCACCCGGTCGCCAGCCTTGAGCGCGATCACGTCGAAGTCGGTGGCGCTGCCGGGGTAGTCGGGTGCGACCCGCTTGACGACCCCGCCCGCGGTGCCCAGCGCGAGCCCGGCGGCGGCCGCGTCCGGCGCCGCCAGCCCGACCACCCGCTCGCCGGCCGCCAGCGCGACGAACTCGCTGATCGGCGCCCCGCCGGCCAGGCTGGGGGAGTGGGCGCCCGGCGGCAGCGCCGGTATCTCCAGCACGCCGAGCCGGATCAGCCTGCCCAGCGAGGTCACCACCGCCACCGTGCCGCGGGCCGTGGCCGCCACCGCCGCGACGATGGCGTCGTGCGCGGCGCGCGGGCCGGGCACCGCCACACCGGACACCGCCACGCCGCGTGCCGCCACGCCGGGCGCCGCGGCACCGGGAGTGGCCGCACCGGCCGCGGCCAGCAGGGTGCCGTCCTCCCCGGTCCCGGCCACGGCCGTGGCGGCCCGGGCGATCAGGCCGCTGGAGGACAGCAGGACCTGGCACGGGTCATCGGCCACCTCCAGCGGGACCGCGGCGGTCCGGGCCTGACCGGTGCTCTCCAATAGCACGGTGCGGCGCGGGTCAGCGAAACGCTTGGCCACGTCGGCCAGTTCGCCCGAGACCAGCTCCCGCAGCCGCGCCTCCGACTCCAGGAGCGCGGTCAGCTCGGCGATCTCGGCCGCCAGGGTCTCCCGCTCGCGCTCCAGCTCCAGCCGGTCGTACCGGGTCAGCCTGCGCAGCGGCGTGTCCAGGATGTACTGGGCCTGGGTGTCGGACAGGTCGAACACCGACATCAGCCGCTCCTTGGCGGCCGCGGCGTTGTCGCTGCTCCTGATGACCTCGATGACCTCGTCGATGTTGAGCAGCGCGATCATCAGGCCGTCCACCAGGTGCAGCCGGTCGGCGCGCTTGCGGCGGCGGAACTCGCTGCGGCGGCGGACGACCTCGATCCGGTGGTCGACGTAGATCCGCAGCATCTCCCGCAGCCCCAGCACCTGCGGCTGCCCGTCCACCAGGGCCACGTTGTTGATGCCGAACGTGTCTTCCATCGGCGTCAGCCGGTACAGCTCGTCCAGCACCGCCTCGGGGTGGAAGCCGCTGCGGATCTCGATCACCAGGTGCAGCCCGCGGTGCCGGTCCGTGAGGTCCTTCAGGTCGGCGATCCCGGCCAGCTTCTTGGCCTGCACCAGGTCCACGATCCGGCTGACGACCTTCTCCGGGCCGATGCCGTAGGGCAGCTCGGTGACGACGATCCCGGTCTTGCGCGGGGTGATCTTCTCCACCCGGGCAGTGGCCCGGGTGCGGAAGATGCCGCGGCCGGTCTCGTAGGCCTCCCTGATCCCGTCCAGGCCGACAATCTTGCCGCCGGTCGGCAGATCCGGGCCGGGCACGAACCGCATCAGCTCGTCCAGGCTCGCGTCCGGGTTGGCGATCAGGTGCCGCGCCGCCGCGATCACCTCACCCAGGTTGTGCGGGGCCATGTTGGTGGCCATCCCGACCGCGATCCCGGAGGTGCCGTTGACCAGCAGGTTCGGCAGCCCGGCCGGCAGGACTTCGGGCTGGACCTCGGTGCCGTCGTAGTTCGGCTGGAAGTCCACGGTGTCCTCGTCGATGGAGGCGACCATCTCCATCGCCGCCGCAGTCAGCCGCGCCTCGGTGTAGCGCATCGCGGCGGGCGCGTCGTCCCCACCGAGCGAGCCGAAGTTGCCGTGCCCGTCCACCAGCGGCAGCCGCATCGCGAACGGCTGTGCCATCCGGACCAGCGCGTCGTAGATGGCGCTGTCGCCGTGCGGGTGCAGCCGGCCCATGACCTCGCCGACCACCCGCGCGCACTTGACGTGGCCGCGGTCGGGGCGCAGGCCCATCTCGTTCATCTGGTACAGGATCCGCCGCTGGACCGGCTTCAGGCCGTCCCTGGCATCGGGCAGCGCGCGCTGGTAAATGACCGAGTAGGCGTATTCGAGGTAACTGCCCCGCATCTCCTCGGTGACGTCGATGTCGAGGATGTTCTCCTCGAAGTCGTCGGGGGGCGGGGTTGTCGTGCTGCGTCGGGCCATGTCCGCCATTGTGCCAACGGAAACCCGCCATCATGCTTAACGGCGGTGCGTGGCGCGCGACCTCAGCCCCGCTGGTCGGACCCGGCCGGCCGGGCACGCCGTCCGCGACCAGCCGCTCGCTCCGCGACACCTGGTCGCGCTGGGTCAAGTCGCTGAGAAGCCGCCGTCGACGCAGATGAGCTGGCCGGTGATGTAGGCGCTGGCCGGGCTGGCCAGGAAGACGGCGATGCCCTCGAAGTCCGCGGCCTCTCCGTTGCGGCCGATCATGGTGCGGGCCGCCAGCGCGGCGCTGCGCGCGGGGTCGCTGGCTACCTCGGCCGTCATCGGGGTGGCGACGAAGCCGGGGGCCAGGGCGTTGCAGCAGACGCCGTGCGGGGCCCAGGCCTCGGACTGGGAACGGGTGAGCGACACCAGGCCGCCCTTGGTGGCGCCGTAGCCGCCGCTGTTACCGAAGGCGCGGATGGCCTGCTGGGAAGCGATGTTGATGATCCGGCCCCAGCCGTGGGCGGCCATGCCGGGGCCGAACCACTGGCCGAGCAGGAACGGCGCGGTCAGGTTGACGGCCAGCAGCTGGTCCCAGTCGCCGGGGGTCAGCTCGGCGAGTGGCGGGCGGAGGTTGAGGCCGGCCGCGTTCACCAGGATGTCGGGCTCGCCGGACACTCTCGCGATGGCCTCCGCGGCCCTTTCGGAGGCCGGCCGGTCGGTGAGATCGACGCTGATCCAGTCGGCCTGGCAGCCTTCGGCGCGGAGGTCAGCCGCGGTGGTGCCGAGCGCGGCCTCCTCCCGGGCCAGGATCACGACCCGGGCGCCCGCCCGGGCCAGCGCGCCCGCCATGGCCCGGCCAATGCCGGAACTGCCGCCGGTGACGAGCGCGGTCCTGCCTGCCAGCGAGAACAGCCCGTCCAGGAACTCGGTCAGAGCGCTGGCCGGGCGCCGACCAGGCCCAGCGCCCGGGCGGCGAGCCGGCAGCCGCTGGCCAGGGCCTCACTGGGAGGCTTCTTGTCCAGCCAGGGCGGCAGGAAGCCGGCGCAGAACGCGTCGCCGCCGCCGGTGCCGTCCACGAACTTCTCCAGCGGCTGGGCCGGCACCCGGATGGGGTCGCGCCCGTTGGCGTACATGGCGCCGTCCGGCCCGAGCTTCACCACCACCTCCGGGTACCAGGCGGTGAGCACCCGGATCGCCTGGGCCGGGTCGTCCCGGCCGGTGAGCACGCTCGCCTGCGCCGCATTCACGATCAGCACGGTGGCACTGCCGGTCAGGTCCAGGAACGGCTCGGCCCCCACCCGCTCCAGCGGCGCGGCCGAGGCACCGTCCACGGAGATCGTCATATCCGCCTGCTCGGCCCGGCCGAGTGCGGTCTGGGCGGCCGGGCGGGAACCCTCGTTCAGCAGGGTGTAGCCGGACATGTGCAGGTGCGAGCCGGGTGTAAACACGTCCTTCGGCAGGTCATCGGCGGACAGGGCGGCGTTGGCACCGGGATCGGACAGCATGGTGTGGTCGCCCTTGTGGGTGACCATCACCACGCAGGTGCCGGTCGGCCGCTCGGGGTCCATCACCAGCCGGGCGTCCACCCCGTAGCCCATCAGCTCCATGTCCCGGTTGCGGCCGGCGATGTCAGCGCCGCGGCGGCCGACGAATGCCACCTCGGCCCCGTCCACGGCCAGCCAGGCCGCGATGTTGGCCCCGGAACCACCGCCGTGCATGGTCACGATGGCGGGCGTGTCGCTGCCGCGGGCCAGGGGAAGAGCCGCGTGCGCGACCGTATCGGTCATCAGGTCACCAACGACGACAATCCGCGTCATGTCGTCACCACCTTGATCACTGGACGGGGAGCCGGCGACGCGGCCGATGCGTGCTCCAGGCACACGGCTAGCGCTTAAACCTAACAGGTGAGCGGCCCCGGCTCGGGGCGTTTCCCCGCTGAAGCCCGCATCCGTGACCATTGGGCCACGCACCCCGGCCGGCACCCGGGCCAGCGGGGCCGCGCCCCCGCTGGCGATGCCCTAGTGTCGCTCAGAGCACCGGAGGAGGTCGCGGACACATGGCCTGGAGCTGGCGGTTCGAGAAGGCGGACGGGACGGTGGCGGACGCGCGGGAGCTGCCGAAGGAGACCTTCAGCAGCCAGAGCGACGCGGAGACCTGGCTCGGCGAGAGCTGGCGCGGGCTGCTGGCGGCGGGCGTGGATCAGGTGACGCTGCTGGAGGAGAGCCGGGTCGCCTACGGTCCGATGAGCCTGCACCCGGAGGACTAGGGAAGCTGGGCCGGGCTCGCGGTCAGGGCCGGATCCCGCCTGATCTCCTGGCCAAGGATGTCGTCGATCTGCTGCATCAGCGCCGGGCCGAGCTGCACCCCCGACGCCTGCACGTTCTCCCGCACCTGCTCGGGCCGGGTGGCGCCGATGATGGCCGCGGACACGTTGGGGTTCTGCAGCACCCAGGCGACCGCGAGCTGGGCCAGGCTCAGCCCCGCCTCCGCCGCGATCGGCTTGAGTCCGGCCACCCGGCGCAGGATGTCGTCGGTCAGGTAGCCCTCGATGAACCCGGCCCCGCCCGGGTCGGTCGCCCGCGACCCGGCCGGCGGCTGATCACCGGGCTGGTACTTGCCGGTGAGCACGCCCTGCGCGATGGGAGACCAGACGATCTGGCCGATCCCCGCCTCCCGCGAGAGCGGGACGACCTCGGCTTCGATGACCCGCCACAGCATGTTGTACTGCGGCTGGTTGGAGACGATCCGGTCCAGCCCGAGATCGCCGGCTATCCGCACCGCGTCGGCCAGCTCCTCGGCCCGCCATTCGGAAACCCCGATGTAGAGCACCTTGCCCTGGCGGATCAGGTCGTCGAACGCGCGCAGCGTCTCTTCCAGCGGCGTCTCGTGGTCGTAGCGGTGCGCCTGGTAGAGGTCGAGGTAGTCGGTCTGCAGCCGCCGCAGCGAGGCGTGCGCGGATTCCATGATGTGCTTGCGGGACAGGCCGTGGTCGTTCGCCCCGGGCCCGGTCGGCCAGTACACCTTCGTGCAGATCTCGACGGACTCGCGCCGTACCCCGTGCAGCGCCCGGCCGAGCACCTGCTCGGCCCGGGTGCCCGCGTAGACGTCCGCGGTGTCGAAGGTGGTGATGCCCTCGTCCAGGGCCGCCTGCACGCAGGCGCGGGCCGCGTCCTCCTCGACCTGCGACCCGTGGGTGATCCAGTTCCCGTAGGCGATCTCGCTGACTTTGAGGCCGCTGCGGCCCAGGTGGCGGTGCCGCATGCCGGTCAGTAACTGTCGCCCGGCTTGACCCGCGGCTTGGGCACCCGCAGCTTCCTGATCTGGAGCGTGCGCATGGCGGAGTACAGCCGGATGCCGTGGGTGCTCTCCCCGGGCAGCCGCTCTTCCGCGAGGGCCCGTACCTTGCGGCCGATGAAGAACCCCTCCACGAGCATGATGACGATGGCCGCGATCACCAGCGGCGGGACGATGGTCTGCACCACCTTGCTGGGGATGAACAGCATCACCAGCAGGACCAGCAGGCCGTACATGTAGAACTCGCTGAACCGGCGCTTGGAGTCGACGTAGTCACGCGCGAGCGCCTTGACCGGGCCGCGGTCCCGGGGCGGCATGGCCCACTGCTCTCCCCGCTGCATGCCCTGCATCCGGCGGCCGCGTTCCGTCTTCTGGCGGTCCCGGTACTGGCGGTTGGCCTCTTTCCGGTCGGCGGGGGCGCTGAACGGGCGGCGGCGCTTCTCCGCCTCGCTGCGCTTGGGGGTGGGCCTGCCCTTGCCCGCCGTGACCGCGGGGCTGGCCGCCGCCGGGCCGTCCGCCTCGGGCGGGCTGACGTCCACATCGACGGTGGAGTCCGCAGTGCCGGAATTGCGTCGTCTGAACACGAGGTCAGCTTACCGGGACCACCCGCTCCTGCTAGCTTTCCGGCCGGGGCGGCCGCGGTGGCCACGCGCGGCCCGGCGGCGCGGGCTGCGTCCGCCGGGTCCGTAATGACTGCCACACCGATCACCGCGTAGGCTGAGTTCGCCAGCCGTGGCGAACCGAGCCGCAACCACCGGGGTGCGCGGGCAGGGCGTCGGCGCTCGTAACGACGAAGGGGAAAGGTCGCGCCCATGAGCGTGATGAAGCGGGTTTCGCTGATCTTCAAGGCCAAGGCAAACAAGGCCCTGGACAAGTACGAAGACCCACGTGAGACCCTGGACTATTCATACCAGCGGCAGCTGGAGATGCTGACGCAGGTGCGCAGGGGCGTCGCCGACGTGGCCACTTCCCGCAAGCGTGTTGAACTTCAGATGAACAGTCTCCAGCAGCAGCAGACGAGGCTGGAGGGGCAGGCGAAGCAGGCGCTCGGCGCCGGGCGGGAGGATCTCGCCCGGGAAGCTCTCAGCCGGAGGTCGGCCCTGTCCAGCCAGCTCAGTGACCTGGAGACCCAGTACCAGTCGCTGCAGGCGGACGAGGAGAAGCTGACCACGGCGTCGCAGCGGCTGCAGGCCAGGGTGGAGGCCTTCCGCACCCAGAAGGAGACCATCAAGGCCACCTACACGGCCGCCGAGGCGCAGAGCCGGATCGGCGAGGCGGTGTCGGGCATCTCCGAGGAGATGAGCGACGTCGGCATGGCCGTGCAGCGGGCGCAGGACAAGACCGCGCAGATGCAGGCGCGGGCGGGCGCCATCGACGAGCTGATGGCGTCGGGCGCGCTGGACGACGTGACTGGCCCCCCGCGCGACGACATCCAGGCCGAGCTCGACCAGATGCGCGGCGGCCACGACGTGGAGCTCGAGCTGCAGCGGCTGAAGGGCGAGATCGGGGCCGGCTCGGCCGGCGCCATCGAGAGCGGCCCGGCGGCTGACGGTGCGGCCCCCGCACAGCAGCCGCAGGCGGGTGAGACCGCGTGATCGTGCGGATCCTGGGCGAGGGCCAGTTCCAGGTCGACGACTCGGCCGCGGACGAGCTCAACGCCCTCGACGCCACCCTGGAGAAGGCGGTCAACACCGGCGACGAGCATGCGTTCGAGCCCGCGCTGGCGGCCCTGGTCGACCGGGTCCGGTCGCTCGGCAGCCCGCTGGCGGACGATGCCATCAAGCCGTCGGACCTGATCCTCCCGCGCGACGGCGCCGATCTGACCGAGGTGCGGGAGCTGCTCACCGGCGAGGGCCTGATCCCGGGCTAAGCCAATCCTCAGCCAGCCTTCAGGTAACCCACCGACGATGGTCAGCGGGACCGCGTAAGCGGTCCTGGGCCACCAGCGTCACGCCAGCGCCGAGGGAATTTCCGGTGCCCGCGGTGCGTGATACTTGAGGCGGACGGCCCGCTCAGGTGGCCGTGCTGGGCAGGAGAACGGAGGCGGCGCGATGGCGAAGACCCGCTATGCGCCTGACAGAGGACTGACCGCGCGGATGGGCCTGACCATGTTCCTGCTGGGACTGGTCTTCGTGGCCTTCATCATCGTCCTGGTTTTCGTGCTGGCTGCCTTCAAGCAGTCGGCCGGGGTCATCGTCTTCTTCGCGGTCGCGCTTGGGGTCGCGATGACGGTCGGCTCGTTCTTCTACTCGGACAAGATCGCGCTGAGTGCGGCGCGGGCCGTCGAGGTCACCCCGCAGGACGGCCCGCAGGCCGCCAGGCTGCACGGCATCGTCGACCGGCTGTGCGCGCTCGCGGACATGCCCAAGCCGAGGCTGGCCATCGCCCCCTCGCCGATGCCGAACGCCTTCGCCACCGGACGCAACACCAAGAAGGCGGTGCTCTGCGTCACCACCGCGCTGATGGATGGGCGGCTGGACGATGCCGAGCTCGAAGGTGTCATCGCCCACGAGATGTCGCACGTCGCGCACAAGGACGTGGCGGTCATGACGATCGCCTCGTTCCTGGGCATCATCGCTGGCCTGCTGGTCAGGTTCGCGTTCTACGGGGAACTGTTCGGCGGCGGTGGCCGCGGCCGGGGCGGCGGCAACAACAGCAACAACGGCGGTGGCGCGATCGTCTTGCTGATCATGCTGGCGGTCGGCATCGTGGTGTACGCGGTCAGCTTCCTGCTGATCCGGCTGCTGTCCCGCTACCGGGAACTGGCTGCCGACCGGGCCGGCGCGCTGCTCACCGGGCAGCCGTCCGCGCTCGCCAGCGCGCTGACCAAGGTCAGCGGCGACATCGCCCGCATCCCGCAGCGGGACCTGCGGCAGGCCGAACCGCTGAACGCCTTCTTCTTCGCCCCGGCGCTGTCGGGGAGCGCGGGCGCGAGCCTGGCGAATCTCTTCTCCACGCACCCGTCATTGGATCGGCGGCTCAAGCAGCTGTCCGAAATCTCCGCCCAGCTCGCCCGGTAAGCCGGTGGGATTCCTCGACACGATCCTCGGGCGGACCAAACCCGTCCCGCCGCGGCTGGACGACCTGTTCCAGCTGCCCACCGCCGCGATCACCCTGCAGGCGGCGATGGGACTGGTCCCGACCGGGACCGGGTCGGTGTGCTTCCGTGCCGCCGAGGGCCGCGCCTTCAGCGACATCGAGAAGGACGTGCGCGAACTGCTGGGCATGGGCGAGAATGCCGCGCCGGTCGAGATCACCACGGACAGCTACGGGTTCACCTGGCTGGTCTCCAAGCACAGCCCGGATGAGGTCGAGGCGCTCGTCACCGACCTGCACGCGGTGAACTCCTCCCTGGTGGAGGGCGGGTTCGGCCCCCAGCTGCTGTGCACCCTGGTCAGCCTGGCCGACGACGCCGGCCACCGGGTCGGCATCGTGTACCTGTACAAGCGGGGCACCTTCTATCCGTTCGCACCGACGTCGGGCGAGCGCCGGGACAACACGCTGGAGCTCCAGGTGCGCGGTGCGGTCGGCGTCGACCTCAAGATCGAGCCTGATCTGAGCCGGTGGTTCCCGGTGTGGGGTGCCCCCGGGCTGTGAGCGGGCTGGCGGCAGAGGAAATTCAGAGGAAGCCTGCATCAACCGGCCAGGCTCGGCCGGCAAGATGGCCCGCATGAGCGCCCCGGCGGTGCCGTCCATGCCCGCGATGCCAGCGGGCCGGTCGGGTAGCCGCGAGCCCGGCGCGGCCCGGGTGCCCGCCCCCGCGCCCAGGCCGGTGCTGGCCAGGGCGGCCCTGGTGGTGGCCGGGGCGGGCCTGGGCGCGGTCACCGCCCTGACGATCACCACCGAGACCGGCGCCGGGTTGCGCGCCACCGGCGGCCTGGCCATCTTCGGCGGCAGCCTGACCGGGATGATCGGCACGTACCTGGCCCTGCTGATGGTGCTGCTGGTGAGCCGCATCCCGGCGATCGAGCGGGTGCTCGGCCAGGACGGGCTGCTGCGCTGGCACCGGCGGCTGGCGCCGTGGCCGATCTGCCTGCTGATCGCGCACGCGCTGCTCATCACCGTCGGCTACGCTCAGGCGGCCAGGGCCGGGCTGGGCCGCGAGATCGGCGCCCTGCTGTCGAGCTACCCGGACGTGCTGATCGCCACCATCGGGCTCGGCATCATGGGCCTGATCGGCCTCATCTCCCTGCGGGCCATCCGGAGCCGGCTCCGCCGGGAAACCTGGTGGCTGGTGCACCTGTACATGTACCTGGCCCTGTCTCTCGCCTTCGCCCACGTGCTCGTGCTCGGCCCGGCCTTCGTCGGGCATCCGCTGACCCGGCTCGTGTGGTCGGTGGCCTGGGCGGGCACGGCCGGCCTGGTGATCTGCTACCGGTTCGGCCTGCCGCTGGTGCGCAGCGTGCGGCACCGGCTGGTGGTGGCCGAGGTGCGGCCGGAAGGCCCGGGGGTGGTCTCGGTGATCTGCGCCGGGCGGGAGCTGGACAAGCTGCCGGTGGCGGGCGGCCAGTTCATGTGCTGGCGCTTCCTCACCCGCGGCCGTTGGTGGCAGGCGCATCCCTATTCGCTGTCGGCCCTCCCGCAGCCGCCGTACCTGCGGCTGACGGTCAAGGCGGTGGGCGACCACTCGGCCGGGCTGGCCGACCTGCGGCCGGGCACGCCGGTGCTGGTGGAAGGGCCGTACGGCGCGTTCACCCGGCACGCACAGGTGCGGCCGCACGCGCTGCTGATCGCGGGCGGCATCGGGGTGACCGCGCTCAGGTCGCTGCTTGAGGACCTGCCGCGCAAGTCGGCGCCGGTGGTGCTGCTGCGGGCCAGCCGCCCGGAGGACCTGGTGCTCGGCCAGGAGATCAGTCAGCTGGTCCGCCACCAGCACGGCCAGCTGCACCAGCTGATCGGCGGCCGCGAGCAGGCCGGTCTCGACGAGCGGTCACTCCCGCGGCTCGTGCCCGACCTGCACCGCCGCGACGTGTATGTGTGCGGGCCGGAAGGCTTCGTGGCCAGCATCGTCGACCTCGTCCGCCAGCTCGGCGTGCCGGATGAGGCCATCCATCACGAGGCGTTCGCCCTGTAGAGCACGGGAGGACGGTCATGAAGCGGGCAGCGTGGTACCTGACAGCCGGCGCGGTCGCGGGTTTCGCGGGCGTGCTCGGGCTCAGCCGTGCCACCCCGGCGGTGCCGATCGCGCTCAAGGGCACCGGCCACGCCCCGGCCGGCCGGTCAGGGACGGGTACCGTCCCCGGCGGGTCTGGCCCGGCGGCCGGGAGCACGGCCGGCGGCGGGAGCGGCCCCGGCCAGAGCGCGATCGGCCCGGTGACCGCCTACGGGTACGGCGAGCTTGACGTCCGGGTGACGGTCAGCCGTGGCCGGATCACCGACGTGACCGTGCCCGTGCTGCAGGCGCCCGAGCCGTACTCACAGCAGCTGGCCGAACAGGTGATCCCCATGCTCAAGTCCGAGGTGCTGGCCGCGGGCAGCGCCCAGATCAACGGCGTCAGCGGGGCGACCTACACCAGCCAGGCCTACGCCACCTCCCTCCAGGCGGCCCTGGACAAGCTCCACCGCAAGTGAGCGACGGGCGCGCCGGGGGCCAGGACGGGCCAGTGCCCGCCCGCCCGGCCCTGCTGACCCACGCCGAGCCCGCGATGGGCACCGTGTTCTCCTTCGCCCTGGTGCCTGGTGCGCTGCGCGGGGCCGAGCTGCGGTCCGCGCTGACGGCCGCCTGCGCCTGCCTGCACGAGGCCGACGCCACGTTCAGCACCTGGGACCCGGACAGCCCGGTGAGCCGGTTCCGCCGCGGCGAAGCGGACCTGGCCGGGCTGCCGGGCGAGGTGGCCGAGGTGCTGGCCGCCTGCCAGCACGCCCGGCAGGCGTCCGGCGGCTGGTTCGACCCGTGGGCGATGCCCGGCGGTTTCGACCCGACCGGGCTGGTCAAGGGCTGGGCGGTAGACCGCGCGCTGGGCCTCCTGCGCCAGGCGGGGCTGCCCGGGGCGATGGTCAACGGTGGCGGTGACCTGGCCGTCTTCGGCCGGCCCGCGCC
>DATDGI010000113.1:0-40066 GCA_036522155.1 Streptosporangiaceae bacterium | reverse complement strand
GCCTGGGCGCCCGGCTGGTAGCGCTGTTCGGGCTGGCGCTGATGAGCGCATCGACCCTGATCTTCGGGTTCGCGTCCGCACCCGCCGTGCTCGACGGTGCCCGGTTCATCCAGGGCCTGGGCGGCGCCTGCACGTGGGCGGCCGGGCTGGCCTGGCTCGCCACCGCCGCGCCCGCGGAGCGGCGGGGCGAACTGCTCGGCGTGGCGATCGGCGCCGCGGTGATCGGGGCGCTGTTCGGGCCGGTGGTCGGGACCATCGCCGACCAGGTGGGCACGGGGCCCGCGTTCGCCGGCGCGGCGGTGGCGGGCGCCGGCCTGATGGTTGCGGCCTTCCTGGTGCCCCGTCCGCAGGCGGCCGAGCCGCAGGGTCTGCGGGCCGCCTGGCCGGCCCTGCGTGACCGCCGGGTCGCCGTCGGCATGTGGCTGACCATGCTGGCCGGCCTGGCGTTCGGCGTGGTGGACGTGCTCGCGCCGCTCCGGCTGAACGCACTCGGCGCCTCCGGCCTGGTCATCGGGGCGACGTTCCTGGCGTCGGCGGCCATCGAGGCCGCCCTGTCTCCGGTGGCGGGACGGCTGGCTGACCGGCGCGGCGCGCTGTGGCCCATCCGGATCTCGCTCGCGGCCGCGATCGTGGTCAGCCTGCTGGCCCCGGTCCTCGTGCCCGCGCCGGTGCTCGTCGCCTTCCTGATCGTCGGCCTGCCTGCGTACGGCACCTTCTACGCGCCCGCGACGGCACAGCTCAGCGCCGGTGCCGACGAACTCGGCCTCAACCAGGGCCTGGCGTTCGGGCTGGCCAACCTGGCCTGGGCGAGTGGGCAGGCGCTCGGCTCGGCGACCGGCGGCGCGCTGGCCCAGGCGACCTCCGACTTCGTGCCCTACGCCCTCATCGCCACCGGCTGCCTGGCCACGCTGGCCGCGGTCAGGCCCAGGGCCCGCCCGGCCGCGGCTAGCGCGCCCTGATTCCGCGAGCCCGCGGATCTGGCGGACGACCTCGGGCCAGAGTTCTTCGGGCGGGCCCGCGGGCCGGTTACCGGCCGCGGTGGCGACCATACAATGAGGAGCCCCGACCCGACCGGAAAGCGATGCGCCGCCTGCTCCCCGCGCTCAGCCTGATCAGCGCCTGTGCCCTGGCCGCTGTGATCGGCGGCTGCTCGGGCCCGGCCACCCATGCGCACCGGGCCGCGGCCCACCGCGCGCCGCCGGTCAGCTACTACCTGGCGCTGGGAGATTCGCTGTCGCAGGGTGTCCAGCCGGACGCGGCGGGGGTGAGCGTGTCGACCCCGGACGGCTACCCGGACCAGCTGTATGCGCTGCTCCGGGCCCGCCAGCCGGGCCTGCGCCTGGTCAAGCTGGGCTGCATGGGGGAAACCACCGCCACCATGATCAAAGGCGGGATCTGCCGCTACGCCGGAGGGTCGCAGCTGACCGCGGCCATGCGCTTCCTGCGGGCCCATCGCCGGGTGTCGCTGATCACGCTGGACATCGGGGCCAACGACCCGGACTCCTGCATCACCCAGCCCTCGGTCAGCAAGCTGGCGGACTGCGTCGGGAAGTCCATCCCGGAGGCGACCACGAACCTGGTGACGATCCTGGCCCGGCTGCGCTCGGCGGCGCCGCACACCCGGATCATCGCCATGAACTACTACCTGCCGACGCTCGCCGAGTGGCGCAACGGCCTGGTCGGCGAGGCCATCGCCCGGCTGATCGAGCCCGCCGCGGCGGGCTACAACAACCTGCTCGGACGGGTGTACCAGCAGTTCGGGGTGCGGGTCGCGAACGTGTTCGGGGCGTTCCAGACCGGCGATTTCAGCCACCAGGCGGCCGTGCCCGGGTTCGGCATGCTGCCCCGCAACGTGGCTGACATCTGCCGCTGGACCTGGGAGTGCGCGCCGCCACCGCGCGGGCCGAACGTGCACGCCAACCAGGCCGGCTACCAGGTGATTGCGCACGCCTTCCTGGCCGCCGACACGGCCTGAACGGGGCCGTAGCGGCCCGGCCTTCTGTCGGTGGCCGTCACTACCGTTAGGTACTGACCCAAACCTGGGAGGACATGGCAGAACCGGGCCGGACACCGCCGTAGCGGGCCGGGATGGCGCTCGTCTGAGCTCAGCTAACGGCAGGCCAAGTTACATCGTTGGAATTCATGTTCGAGTGCCGTGACACTTTCCGTCGCACTCGAACGTGTGTTTGAATAGGGGGCATGCCCCTGGTCGCTGGTACCGCCTGTCCACGGTCACACCACTTGCCCGCAGATGCAAGCCCGATCGGCAGATCCGCGGCCAGCTTCACCAGCCCGGCCGCGGGCCAGGCGACGTGCAGTGCGGCGAGGTGGAGGTGACCCCGATGAGATCGCAAACGGACAGTTTCGAGATCAAGCGGCAGCGGCTGGCTGACCTGAACGTCAAGGCCGCGGAACTCGAACGCGAACTCGCCGACGCGCGCCGCTCGCTGGAGCAGCTCGCCCAGTCCGCCGCTGAGGTGGAGGCGGAACCGGTCGGGTGGGCGCTGCCCGCCGAGCCGGTCTATGCCGGAGCCGCCGACGGCGCTGACGACTGGGAAGTGGCGCCGTCCGGGGCGCGGACGGAGGAGTTCGTCAGCCGTGGCCGGCCCAGCGCCTACCGGCGGCGGCTGCGGTGGAGCGGCAAGGCGCTGCTCGCCACCGCGATCGGCGCGGCCATCGTGGCCGCGGCGGTGGTGCTGATGTGGCCCGGGCCGGGCGCTTCCTGGCCCCCGGGGGTGGCCACCGTCCAGGCGCAGGCGGACACCGCTTGCCAGAACCCGGACGTGAAGTCCGAGCCGGGCCAGGTCGACTTCGCCTGCGCCAAGGCGACCCGCCAGATCCTGTGGGTGTTCGCCCTGCTCACCAGCCGCAACAACCCCGATTTCGCCAGCGCCAAGACCGGCCGAGAGGGCCTGGAACCCATCACCCCGGCCCAGGGCGGGGAGATTGCCTGGTCGCTGAACCTGCACCACCCGTATGACCCGGCCAACCCGCTGGACAGCCTGGCCGTCGCGGCCCGGGCCATCGACAACATCGTCGGCGGAGCGACGGTGACCGGCGCCAACGGCGGCCTGGTCATCCAGCCCGGACTGGAAAGCAGCGCCGCGAACTGCCTGCGCTACACCGGGTCGGCGGCGGTCACGGCACCCAGGGGCTTCCCCGGCCTGTGTGCCCGGCCGGTCACCGCGGCCGGCCAGGCGGCCCTGGTGGCCGACATCTTCCAGCGGTGGGCGACGGGGGCCAGCCAGCAGGCGGCTCAGGACGCGGCGGTCCTGTTCATGAACGCGGGCAATCCCGGTGACCCGCGGGTCCAGGCGATCCTCCGGCAACTGGCGTACCAGGGCGGCGTGGCCTGACCGGTTCCGGCGGCAAGCCCGGCCGGGCCGGGGCACCAATCATCGGCGGCAGAAATGAGGTGAACTCGGTGCACTCCGTCGGCAAGCCCGTGTGGCAGCAGCTGACTGCACTGGTCAGCCTCGGTGCGAGCGGGGCGGTGACCGGCTTCACCTTCACCCCGGAGACGCCCGCCGACCTCACCTCACCAGCGAGCCTGCCGGTTCACCTGCTGGCCCTGGCCCGGGCGGCCAAGCCCACCGCCGCGGATGACAGCACACTGCGGTCGGCCATCGTCAATTTCGCCAGCTACTACCTGCGAATGGCCCAGGGCAAGACCCCAGCCCAGATGGAGGCCATCATCTGGCGGCACGACAGTGTCAATGGCGTTGACCATGGCCAGTCGTGTGCGGCCTTCGCCAGCCTGACGCTGGAACTGGCCGCCCAGGCAGTCGGCCAGCACAGCTGGGTGACCGGCGGGACCTCGTACCCGTGGCCGCTGCACAAATGGGTCGATGCGCGGGTGGAACCCAATTCGGCATCCCCGGGCATCACGTCGGTCCTGCAGGACGCGAAGGCACAACACCGCTGGCATCCGCTCGGCGACGGCTACCGGCCGCTGCCTGGTGACTGGGTCCTGTTCGCCGGCCACATGGAGGTGGTCACCAAATACGCCGGCGGCGTGATGTACACGATCGGCGGCGACTCGCTGCCCAACTTCTCGGTCAACGCGCACCAGTACCACGATCCGCTGGGCGCGCACGGAGCTACCGGGTTCGTCAACAACGGCGATGTTCACCCGGCCGCCGGGCTGGTGCCCCACCAGCGGGCCCGGGCCGATGAGCCGCGGGCACGCCCCAGCGTGGAACCCACTCCGGCGGTCAGCACCAATCCGCCGGGAGCAGTTGGTGGGGCGGGAGCAGTTGGTGGGGCGGGAGCTGTGGCCGGAGCGGCGACGGCGGGGGCCGCCGCTCCGGCCGCGGGTGGCCCCGCGACCGCCGCGCGGGAGGCGCCGGCCGCGGACCCGCCAGTGACCGAGGCTGGCCCGGCGAGTTCGGTCGCCGGTGCCCCGCCCGCGGTCAGCGGCGATCCAATTCCGGCCAGCGCCACCGCGGAACTCGAAGCGCCCGCCAATGGCGTGGTCATCCCCGGGCCTCTGGCCGCCGAGCAGCGCCCGGCCCGGAACAAGCGTCCGGCGCGCCACCGGACCCGGCGCACCGCCGGTTGCACCACGGGCGGTCTCCCGGCAGCGGCCGTGGCTGCTCCCCCGGCCGCGGGGCATCACCGGTCCGGCCGGAGCACCGACCGCCCCGCGATCCCGGGCGCGTCACGCCCGGGCGCAACCCTGCCGGGCCTCGCCGATCCGGTGACGCCGGGCACGGACCTGACCGGGCCGGTCGCCGGCCAGCCCGCGGCGGACCTGGGCACCGCGCAGATCCCCGGGCTCCCGATCTCCCCGCTCCGGCTCACCCTCGGCGCCGTACGACCGACCGTGGCGCGCCGCACCCACCACCAGCCGGCCGCTACTCTGCCGGCTCCTGCGACCCCGGCCCAGCAGGCGTTTATCAACGAGATCATCCCGGGTGCCATGGCCGCCCAGCGCCAGTACGGCGTACCCGCCTCGGTCACCATCGCGCAGGCGATCGTGGAGTCAGGCTGGGGGCAGAGCCAGCTCGCCACCCAGGACCACAACCTGTTCGGGATCAAGGGAGCGGGCCCGGCGGGCAGCGTCCTGGAGCGGTCCTGGGAATACCAGAACGGCCAGGCGATCATGCAGACCAGTGCCTTCCGCGTGTACCGGAGCGCCGCGGAAAGCATCGACGACCACGGCAAGCTGCTGGCCACCAGCGATTACTACCGGCAGATCATGGCGGACCGGCGCGACCCGAATGCGTTCGCCGCCTCGCTGACGGGCACCTACGCCACCGACCCCGAGTACGGCACCAAGCTCATCAGCCTCATGCGCCGGTACAACCTCTACCGCTACGACGTCGTCGCACCGGCCTCCCGGCCTGGTCAGGACAGCCTGGCCAGCCAGGGCTCGGCCCCGGCAGGTCCCGTGCCACCGGTGAGCCCCCCGCAAGTCACAACGCCAATGGTTACTCCCCAGCCGGTCGTCACCCAGCCGAGCAGCCCGCAGCCCGTGGTCACCCAGCCGACGAGCCCACAGCCCGTGGTCAGCCAGCCGGTTGCCCCCCAGCCCGTGGTTACGCAGCCGGTCGTCAGCCAACCGGTCGCCCGGCCGCCGGCCACCCCTCAGCCCGCCCTGACCACACCCGCGGACCCGCGGCCTGTGGTCACCCAGTCGGCCACGCCCCAGCCGGCCGCCACCCAGCCCGCCGATCCGCAGCCGGTCGTCACGAGGCCCGCTCCGGCGATCAGCCCGGAGCCAGCCGATCCCCGGCCAACGTCACTCCAGCCGGGAATCGCGCCACCGGTCAGCGCTCCGGCGATCGGCGCGCAGTCGCCTGGCCCGCGGCACGCCAGCACCGGATCGCGGCGCGCACCCGCAGCCGGCGTTCCGCTGGTGAACCAGGCCACCCCCCTATCCCAGACCGGCCGGCCCGTTCCGGCCAGCCGGTCCCGGACGGCGACCGCAACCACCAGGGCTATTCAGTTCCGGCATCACATTCCGCTCTCGGTCCGGCATGCCTTCATGACCACGGCCAAGGCGACCCTCCTCCGCGAGGAGCCGCTCTACCGGGACGTCGTTAGCGACACCGGCATCGACTGGCAGTTGCTGGCCGCCTGCGACTGGATGCAATGCGAGGCTCAGCCCCGCTATTCACCCGTGCGCGGCGAGAGGCTGGGCTCGGTCAACCCGGACGGCACTATCTACCGGACCAAGTCGGAGGCGCTCGCGCAGTGCGCCGAGGACCTAGTCCTGCTCGCGCTGACGGTCTACGGCATCGACCTGACCGCTCCGGGCCCGCTGTCAGTCCGCGACCTGGCCAACGGATTCGCGGCCTTCCGCTGGGGCGGGCTGCTCAAGGCGCACCACACCTCGGCCATGGAGTTCCCGTACTCGGTCGCTGGCCTGACCGACCTGCACACGAGTATGCGCTGGCCGAACATAGCCGACCCGAACGCGCCCGATAAGCCCGGCGGCCGGTTCCGCAAACCGTTCGGCGCCGTGCCGATCGTCCTGAGCCTGAACTATCCGGCGACGGTCTAGATGCATGCCACGCACAGAAAGAGGTGGGACCGGTGGTCCGGCTCTTGCTCCTGCTCCTGAACCTGCTCACGACAGGCCGGCCGCGGTCACGAGCCACGGCGGGCTACCGGCGCGGCGCCGGCTACGACCACGAGGATTCGCCGCCTGCCCGCGATGGCGCTGAGCCGCCCGCCGGGCGCGGCGGCGGCCGACGGGACGCTGGCGCCGGCCACGCCGCCCGCGACCGGGCCAGCCAGGACTGGCCTCCCGCCGACGAGCCTGGCCGCGATTGGCCCCCCGACCGCCCCACCCGGGCCGCGCCAGGCCGACGTCCCCGCCATCCGCTCTCACCGTGGCTGAAATGGACGGCGGCGGCGCTGGTGGCGGGCCTCATCTTCCGGCGGGTGATCGCCTCGCTGGTCCTGATGGCCCTGTCCGCCGCCCTGCACGTGGTGGGCGTCAATGTGCATCTCCCGCACATCAAGCTCGCCTGGCCGTGGCAGACGATCAGCGCGGGCACCACCACCAACGTTGACCTAGGACCGTGGGTGCTGCAGAAGATCGAGGGCATCTCCCGGCCCGCGCTCGGCCAGGCGAACTTCACGTTCGTGTTCACCCACAAGGTCTCCAAGAACATCGGGCCGTGGCCGTGCTGGTATGCGAGCACGTTCTACGCCGTGGCCCACGCGTCCGCCACGGTCGACCTCAACCCGGGCCCGGCCTGGTGGCAGCCTTCCGCGGCCCACTACCAGTTGCAGGTGCTCAGCCGCCCCGCCGGGGGCTCGCCAGGCAGGCTGGCGGTCACCATGGTCCTGCCGCAGCCGCAGTTGCCGCAGTCCGCGCACGACGTGGCCATCGACAATGTGCCGTCCAGGCCGATCGACACCCAGCACAGCTGGACCTATCCGGGGTTTGGCTGCGGCGTCGTCCTCAAGCCCCAGTTCCCGGAGTCGGTGCTCTACTCCCAGGCGCAGCAGATCGCGTTCTACAAGTCCCGCCACGCGCCACTCGTCACCGGCCCGCTGATCAGGGCGGCGGAAACCGAAGCGCTGCAGACCATCCGCGACAACTTCATCCAGCCCACGGTCAACGCCCTCGGCTACACGCTGACGCAGTTCACGCTGCGCTGGGCCGGGGCGCCCTAGTCTCCCTGCCTGATGAGCGCCTCGGGACGGTGGTCTCCGGTCACGCCGTCCCGGCCGACGGGGCGGTCAGCTCAAGCTGGACGCCGTCCGGATCCTCGAACGGGAGCACGTCGATGCCGAACGAGGCCAGGGTGGTGATCGTGCCATGGGCCACCCCGTGCGCATCGAACAGCCGCACCGCCTCCTCCAGGTCCTCGCGGCTGGCAACGCCGAAGCTGAGGTGGTCCAGGCCGACCCGGTCCGGATCGAAGCGATCGCCGGACGGCGCCATCGGCCGCAGGCCCATCAGCAGGTTGCCGCGGATCATGACGATGCCACCGAAGAGGATCTTGAACACCTCGGCCGCCGACGGATCGTCGTCGGGCGGCGACTCTACCGCGACGTCGAAGCCCAGCAGGCTGGTGTAGAACTCGCGGCTGCGCGCCAGGTCGGTGACGGTCAGCCGGAGATGATGGATGTCGCCGGTCTGGATCTGCCCAGGCACCTCAGTCTCCCTCCGCAACGCGCCGTGCTCGGTACATCCTGGTTCCCGCGATCAGCATCCCAGCCTCATCCGGCTGGGCCAAGGGCGTGCGGGCGTGCCGTCGGGGAGGATGAGAAGGTGATCGACGTGCGCGCTGCCCATACCGCCGACCTGGACGCCGCCACCCTGGAAGCGGTGCGGGCCCTGCTGGCGGCGGCTTTCGATGACCTGACCAGCCATGACTGGGAACATGCCCTGGGCGGGGTGCATGCCCTGGCCTGGGAAGGAGATCATCTGGTCGGCCACGCGTCAGTGATCCAGCGGCGATTGCTGGCCGACGGCCGGGCCCTGCGCACGGGCTACGTCGAGGCCGTGGCCGTGCGCGCGGACCGGCGCGGGCGCGGTTACGGGGCCGCCGTCATGGAGATCGCCGAACGCGTGGTGCGGGGTGGCTACGAATTGGGCGCGCTCGCGTCCGCCTCCCGGGCGGCCGGGTTCTATGCCGCGCGCGGCTGGCAGCTATGGCGCGGGCCGGCCTCGGCGCTCACGCCAGCGGGCATCATCCGTACCCCGGACGAGGACGGCTGCATCTACGTCCTGCCGGTGACCGTGACGCTGGACCTGTCCAGCGGGCTGACCTGCGACTGGCGCGACGGGGACGTGTGGTAAGGGCTCGCGGCCTGCTCAGTCGGTCAGCTTGCGGACCGTGTCCCCGAGCCGGACGGTCCCGGAGACCAGGATGCGGGCGTTCAGGCCGCGCAGCCGCAGTTCGCGGCCGGTCCGGGAGTTGACGAACCGCCACGCATCCTTGCCGAACCGGGCCGCGAACTTGACGCAGCCGAGGTGTGGCCGGCCGGAGACCTCGATGACGGCCGAGCCCACCGCCAGCCGGGTGCCCGGCGGCAGGTTGGCCG
Source organism: Streptosporangiaceae bacterium (assembly GCA_036522155.1). Lineage (GTDB taxonomy): Bacteria > Actinomycetota > Actinomycetes > Streptosporangiales > Streptosporangiaceae > UBA9676. Next base: position 31,057 of record DATDGI010000113.1, on the reverse strand, counting down.
GGCTGAGGTTGAGATCGACGTAGAGCTGATCACCGGCCAGCTTGCGCCGTTCCGGGACCTGGGCGACGAGCAGGGCCGCCCGCGAGTTCATCACCGTCAGCTGGGCATCTGGCTGCGGCGACCTGTCGGGGGTGCTGGTGCTCCCCCGGGCCGGCCAGTTGTCGCCCACCAGGCCGACCACCACGTCGAGTTCTGCTTCCGGCAGGACTTCCCGCTCATCGACGGCCGGGCGGCGGACGATCAGCTCGACCGTTCCGTGGTCCGGCGGTGAGCCACGGACGACGTCCAGGCCCGCTTCAAGTTCGGCGGTGCTCAGGTGCTCCACACCTTCATCATGTCGCCACCCCCTCCGGTTGCTAACGTCGGGGAGGTGAGCGAACCGGTCGCTGCCAGGCCGTATATGCCCGGCTACGGGATGCTGCCAGCCGATGAGGGATCCGGGCTGCTGCCGTGGTCGTGGGCGGAGGAACGGCTGGCCGCCTCGCGCGAGTTCTGGCTGGCGACGGTGACTCCGGCGGGGGTCCCGCACCTGATGCCGGTCTGGGCGGTATGGCTGGGGGACCGGCTCTGGTTCAGCAGCTCCAACGGTTCACGGAAGACGCGAAACCTGACCGCTGAGCCCCGTTGCACGCTATCCACCAGCAATCCGATCGAGCCCGTGGTGGTGCACGGGCAGGCCGAGCGGGTTACCGACCACGACGCCCTGGCCGGCATGCTGGCGGCCGAGAATGCGAAGTACGGAACCAGTTACGGCTTGGACATGGTGGACCCGGCGTCCAACAGCGTCTTCGCCCTGCTGCCGGAGTGGGTCTTCGCCCTGGACTCCCGCGACTTCACCGGCTCCCCAACCCGGTTCAGTTTCAGCTCCGGCATCTCCTGAGTCCCTGCCTGCGAGGTGGCATGGATCGACTACGATGTAGTCATGAGTAAGCGTGCTGCGACGCCGGTAAGGTTCGATACCGCGGTGGCAGAACGGCTGTCGTCTTTCGTTGCCGCCAACCCTGGCATGTCCCTGTCGTCCGCTGCGAACCGGCTTGTGGACGAGGCTCTCCGCATGAGCGAGCATCCGGGAATCGTGTTCCGCCCAGGGCCCACCGGGCGGCGGGCGGGGCTGGCCGGTGGCCCCGACGTGTGGGAAGTCGTGCGGGCAGTCAAGTCTGCTCGCGCGCAAGAGCCTGGCCTGACCGAGGATGAACTGCTCACCTTGGTAGCTGAGAACACTGGCATCCCAGTGCGACTGACCCGTGTCGCCATCCGCTACTGGGCCTCCTACCCAGATGAGATTGATGCCGAGATCGCCGCGGCTGAGGCCGCCGATAACGCAGCCGAAGACGCCTGGCGCCGCGAGCGCCAGCTGCTTGCCGGGTAAGAAGTGAGCCAGTTACTGCTGGACGGGATGTTCTCGGGCATCATCGCCGAGCAACTGCGCGCAAAAGATCATGACGTCCTTGCGGTCGTAGCTGACCCGGCCCTCGTCGGGCTTGCCGACGAGCAGATTCTGGCCCATGCGACCGCGACTAGCCGCGCCCTAGTCACCGCCAACATCAAGGACTTCATGCCCCTGGACGCCCGCTATCGCGCCGCCAGCCAAATCCACGCCGGGCTAATCCTCGTCTCGGCAAAGACCTTCCCCCAAGACCGCGCCTTCACCGCAGCGATCATCAGCGCCCTCATCGCCCTTCTCGACCAGCCGGGCCAGATCCGGCCCGGTGAAGTGATCTTTCTCTCCCGCCGGTAATCACTGCTCGATCTAGCCGTCCGCGTTCTGGATAATCCGAGCTGACGACGCACGCGTGGAACCGGCAGAACTGGATCTATCGCCCATTCCTGGTGACCCTGTTGTACAGGGCCTTTATTGCCGCGCCGAACGGGCTGGAGTACGAGATCGAAGGGAGGTACCCGCCGTCCTGGTAGCCGCCGATCACCCCGATGACCGTGCCATTGCCGGTCTTGGCGCTGACGTTGACCAGGAAGGGACCGCCGCTGGCAGCGCCGACATATCCGGCACAGGTGAATTTCATCTGCTGCTGGCCGGCCACGGTGATCGTGGCGGGGCGTCTGGTACAGGCGAGAGGATAGCCACCCTTCCATGTGTAGCCGATCAGCTGTACCGATGAAGGTGCCGGCGAACTGGTGCCGAGGGTCTCACCGCCTGTCCTTGCCTGTACATCACCGCTGACAGTGAGGAAGGCGAAGTCAATGCTGGCGTTGCCGTTCGGGAACCAGTGCGGAGGGAAGTTCTGCCCGGTCACCCGCCAAATCCCGTACGGGTAGCGGTGGTGGCTGTTACCGCGGTAGCCAGGAACGAAGATCATCTTGCTGGGCGGGATCCTGCCCAGGCAGTGCGCTGCCGTGAGGATCAGGTTCCCGGCCGGGCTGTTCACCACGGTAGCTGTGCAGAAGGGAATGGGGAAAATCACATTGTGGTTCCGGGCGAGCAGCGCGCCTACCGCGCCGGTGCCTTTGTATGGGCTCGCCGCGGGAGTGCTCGCCTTCTTGCGAGGCTGGGCGTGAATCGCCAGCAGTATTATCACGGCGAGCACAACTAGAACAAAAGCGGCAAGCCTTACCCTCCTGCCTCCCATATATTTCCCCCGCGGATACTGGCCGGCCTGGTGAATGGTCTCGGTGCTCTTGTCCAGGCAGCCCCATCCTTTCTGCAGATCAGACTACAGATATTCCGGGTGCCCACCAGTCACCCACCCCATGCCGAGCTACGGCGTGTCGGTGGTGGCGCCCTGTTTATGACGTGCAGCAGGCGATGGCCGGACTGATGCTGATCGCTCCGGGAACGCCCAGCCAGCAGGGCTCACACACGCCAGCGATCCGCCAGCAAACGATCAAGAGGCCCGGCCGCCGTGCTGGCGATCAGGCCTCTGACCTTCAACTTCTGGTAGCGGGGGCGGGATTTGAACCCGCGACCTCTGGGTTATGAGCCCAGCGAGCTACCGAACTGCTCCACCCCGCGTCGGTGTCCCTTCACTTTAGGGGGTCGCCGATCGGCAGGCAAATCCCGGCACCGTCAGCCGGGCCCCGGGTATCAGGCCCGGCCGGGCAGCTGCGGCGTCGCTCCCGGGCCCGACATCCACAGCACATAACGAACCGGCCAGCCCGACGCCGGCGGCTGGGTCAGGACATGCGCGTCCTGGACCGTGGCCAGATCCAGCACCTGGCGCGGCGCCGGCCGGTACGGGGAGAGCTCTGACGGCGTGGCGGCGAGCAGTACCGCCCGGTGGCCGCCCAGCGTGATCTCGCTCACCACCGCGTCCACCTGGCTGGGCGGGACACCGGCCATAACCGCCACTGGCGCGCCGCACATGCCCCGGATGACCTGGGAGAACTCGCGGGCCGAGACCTGATCGAGCAGCAGCACCGACGAGTTCTGCGGAAGCGCCGCGCACAGCTGCTGGATGGCGGCCATCTCACCGGTGCCGGTCCGCATCAACGCCAGCCCACCCCGGGCCGGCCGCAGCGCAGGCGAGCTAGCGGGCCTGGCCCCGATCCCGAACAAGGTCGCGATCGGGGGCACAGCCAGGGCGGCGACGAAGCAGGCGACCGCGGCCGTCACCGCCACCGCGCCCGCGCCCCGTTCCCTGGCCCGGGCGGCCAGCCAGGAGCACACCCAGATCGCGGCCACGATCAGCCCGGGGATCAGCACCGGTACCAGCTGCCGGCTAGCCCACGGCTGGTCGGGGGTGGTGCCGGGGCGCCACAGCACGGTGACCGCGCCCCAGCCGATGATCAGCAGCGGCAGCGCCCAGACGCGTGCCACCTGGGTGGGGTCGCGCCAGGTGATCAGGGCCCGCACGCACCGCCGGGTGAGCATGGCCAGCCCGGCCACCCCGAGCAGCAGCGCGGGCGCGCCCAGATACCAGATCACCCAGTAGAAGCTGTCCTCGGCGTACAGGCGGCGCGGATTGACCGGCAGCTGCGCGATCTGCTGCAGGGCCGCGACGTAGGGGTTGGCGGGACCAGTGACAGTCTGCACATACGGGCGGATCAAGAACCCGGCGGCGGCCAGCACGACCACCGCCGCGGCCGCATCCGGCAGCCAGCGCAGCGGCCGGGCCGCGAGCACCCGGGCGGCACCCCGCCGGGCCGGGCCAGCCAGCGCCACCAGGGCCCCGGCCGCGGTCACCACCAGGAAGGCGGCCGCGGCCAGCGCGGTCCGGCCCAGTTGCGGGGTCAGGGCTGCCATCATCGGTCCGGCCAGCAGATAACCGCCCGCCAGCCCATATCCGGCCCCGATCAGCAGCCCGCCTTCCAAGGGCAGCCCCTGCGGCCTGCGGCCCGCCAGCAGTACCCCCAGGAACATGATGACCGGCAGCAGGAACAGCAGCGACCCGATCTCGGCCAGTACGGTCAGGCCCAGCAGGAGGCCGCCGACGGCCGCCAGGATCTGCGGGCGCCGGGCCAGCAGCGAATCCACCACCAGGCAGAGCCCACCGAACAGCAGGATCTGTGCGAGCACCTCGCTGAACGCCGACCGGCTGGTGTAGGCCTCCGGCAGCGTGAGCGCCAGCAGAAGGGCACCGGCCGGTGCCCACTGCGGCCCGGCCAACCGGCCGGTCAGGCCGCCCACGGTAAGTACCCCGAACGCGCCGAGCAGCGGGCTCATCGCTACCCCGCCGGTCACCCCATGGGCCCACAGGCCCGCCGCGAGGGTGATCGGCAGCCCGGCGGTCAGCTGCGGGACGACCGCGCTGCCCTGGCCGATGAAGGCGAAGCTGGCGAAGCTGAGGCCGGTGTGGCTGCCGCCGAACGCGGTCAGCATGGCCGGGATGGGCAGCGAACCGTGCTCGGCGATCCAGTAACCGAACTGGAAATACGCGCCCGGGTTGCGATCGGTGAACAGTTGCGGCGAGTTCGCGTGGAACTGCCAGGCGGCGAAACCGGCGGCGATCGCGACCGTCCCGGCCAGCCCCAGCCAGGCGGGCCAGCCGCTGCCCCCGGCGCGGGCACGGCGCCCGGCCCGGTCACGGCCCACGGCCTGGTCGCCACCCTCGGCCTGATCGCCGCCCTGGGCCAGGTCGCTCCCCTCGGCCTGGCCGCTGCCCTCGGCCTGGCCGCTGCCCTCGGCCTGGCCGCTCCCCTCACCTCGGTCGCTGTCCCCGGCCCGGTCTGTGGCCACCAGCCCGGCCAGGCCGTTCCCCGGCCAGCGGCCGGGGATGTGCCGCCCGGTCAGGATTACCAGCGCGACCGCCACCGGGACCGAGATCAGCACCATCGGCACCGGCAGGAACCGGCCGGCCAGCAGCAATGGCAGGCCGGCCAGCAGCCAGGCGGCGATGGCCAGCGCCGGCAGCACCGTGATCAGCGCGAACGCGGTGCCGCCAGGATCGGCGCCCCGGTGCGTGCCGAGCCGCCGCACGCGCGGCCACACCGGCCCGAGCCGATCCAGGCTGAACCGCGCCAGCCCGAGCCGCTCCAGCCATGAGCGCTGTCCCTCGGCGGGCGGCTCACCGGAAGCCTGCTGACGGCCGCCCAGGATCTGCCTGCCGGTCAGGAGAGGTCCCAGACGCACGCTCCCACTGTAGAGCGGATGGGACGGCGGTCAGCGGAACCGCTGTGCCCGATTCCCGGCAATAGCGCGACGTACCATAACCTCTCGGGTAGAGAATGTCGCCACCCCCGTGATCCCCACCGGCCAGGCTGAGGAGCGATGACCCGCTACGACGATCCCGAGGGCATGGGCGACTTCCCGGGATCCGGGAAACGGCGGATCGGCCCGCCCGGCGCGCGCTCGTCCGGCGGCAGCGGTGGCTCGCGGGGCCGGGGCAGCTTCCTGAAGTTCCCTGGCCGCCGCACCAGCCCGGCGGGAACCGGCGGCCAGCGGCGTGGGTATCACCGCTTCCTGGGGACCCACCCGATCCTCGGCGGCGCCGCGATCATCTCCACCGTGCTGGCGGTCGGCGTCTCGCTGGTGGCCTACGCCAGCGTGCGCAACCTCTACGACGGCATCAACCACGAGACCATCACCGCGCAGATGCTCGGCCACCGCCCGCCCAAGCTCAACGGGTCGACCAACATCCTGCTGATCGGCTCCGACTCGCGGGCCGGCACCAAGGGCTTCGGCTCGTCGTCGGTCATCCAGGGGTCCCGGTCCGACACCTCGATGGTCTTGCACATCGCGCCCGACCATAAGCACGCGTACGTGATCAGCTTCCCCCGCGACTCGATGGTGCCCATCTACTCCTGCGCGAACGACAACCAAGGCCACACCGGCCAGTCCGCCGCGCCCGGCCAGCTGGAGCCGCTCAACGCCACCTTCTCCTACGGCGGCGCGCCCTGCCTGTGGAAGACGCTGGAGCAGACCACCCAGATGCACATCGACCATTTCGTCGAGGTCGGCTTCGACAGTTTCAAGTCGATCGTCAACGACGTGCACGGGATCAACGTCTGCCTGCCGTTCACGATCCGCAACTACCAGGCCCACCTGTATCTCAAGGCGGGCATGCACAAGGTGTACGGGGCGCAGGCCCTCGCCTTCGTCCGGCTCCGGGAGAACATCGGCGACGGCTCCGACCTGGAGCGGATCCAGCGCCAGCAGATCTTCCTGGCCGCCGCGATGCAGAAGCTCAAGCAGACCAACCTGCTCGGTGACTACAAGGTGCTGGCCGACGCGGCCCACGCGGTCACCACCGACCTCACCCTCACCCAGATGCTCGGCATCGCCAACAGCATGCGGGGCCTGAACCCCAGTTCGGTCCGGTTCATCTCGGTCCCGGTCGGGCTCTACCCGCCCGACCCGAACAAGGTGCTCTGGGAGCAGCCGCAGGCCGACACGCTGTTCTCCGCCATCGCCCACGACAACCACATCCTCAAGGCGGCCAGGAAGGCAGGCCGGGTGAAGCCGGCGCCCACGGTCAGCCCAGCCCAGGTCAAGCTGGAGGTGCTCAACGGCTCCGGCACGGCCGGGATAGCGGGTACGACCGCGAACGGCCTGTCCAATCTCGGGTTCAACGTGATCGGCACCGGCGACGCGAACGGCTTCGGCTTCACCAAGTCGGTCATCGAGTACAGCTCGGCGTCCCAGCTGCCGGCCGTCAACACGCTCAAGAAAGAGGTGGCCGGCGCGAAGGTGAAGCAGGTCGCCGGCCTGCAGGCGAGCACCCTCAGCCTGATCGTGGGCTCGAAGTTCAGCGGCCTTCCGTCGGGCAGCAACACGGCCAAGCCGAAGGGGCCGACGGTGGCCAGCGTGACCTCGTCGAACAACTACCAGGGCATCAGCGGCAACCAGAACATCTGCAAGGACAGTTCCGCCTTCGCCGGCCCGCTGAGCCCGGTTCCCGCATCGACCCCGTAACCCGGGTGGCCGCTATGGAGCTGTTCACCAGCTGGCACTCCTGGCCGCAGGCCGAGCCCGGGCTGCGCGAGCGGCTGCCGCCGGGCACCGTGGCCCAGGTCGCCGGGGCGGTCGCGTTCGCCACCAGCCAGCACGGTGACCAGCGCCGCCCGACCGGCGCCCCCTACACCGAGCATCTGCTGGAGGCGCTGGAGGTGCTGGTCCGTGGGGCCGGGGTGACCGATCCCGGCGTCCTGGCCGCGGCGGTCCTGCACGACGTGGTCGAAGACACCCCGTGCACGCTTAACGACCTGGCGGCCCGGTTCGGCCCGCGGGTGGCGGGCCTGGTCGGCTGGGTGACGATCCCGCCCGCGGCCCCCGGCCAGGACAAGGCCGAGGTCAAGCGGGAGTACCTGCGTGGCCTGCGCGCCGCCCCGCGCGACGCCATCCTGGTCAAGCTGGCCGACCGGGCCAGCAACGTGCAGACGCTGCGCAATCTCGCGCCCGCCCGGCAGCGCGCCTACTATGCCCAGACCGTCGAGTACATCATCCCGCTGGCCGGCCGTGAGCCCTGGTTCCGTTACTGGTACGCGTCCTGGCGGGCCGCGTTCTCCGATCTCGCGGCCGGGTCGGCGCCGTCAGCGGACCCGGCGGCGCCCGCGGCCCCGCCCATCCGGGACACCTCCAGCCAGACCAGCAGCCCGGCCGGGTAGACGAAGTAGCCAAACCGGGTGGCCGGCGCGAGCACGAACATCGCGGTCAGCCCGATGGCCAGCCGCCAGACCGCGGACGGCACCGTCCGCGGCGGCCGGACCACCAGCGAGACCAGGACGGCCAGCCCGGCCAGCACGAGCAGCGCCACCGCGATCAGGTGCCCGGTGGGACCGGTCTCGGCCAGCAGCCGCCCCGGCAGCGGGCTGACCGCCTGCGATTTGACGCTGGCCAGGCCGAGCGGGAACTCGATCGTGTTCTGCACCAGCGACCGGGGGCCGAGCGCGGCGACCGGGCCGACCACCGCCGCCACCACCGCCAGCGCGGTGACCGCCATGTGAACCGCGGCCCGGCGGCCGTCCCTGGCGGCCAGCAGCACCGCCGCCACCAGCAGGGCCGGCCAGGCGGTCGCCTTCATGGCCGCAGCGGCGCCGAGCACGAGCCCGGCCGCGACCGGCCGTGGATGCCGCCACAGCAGCGCGAACCCCAGGCACAGGCAGGCCAGCACCGGCATGTCGGTGCCGCCCACGGTCAGCGAGAACGCGATCACCGGCGACGCCGTCACCAGCGCGGTCCAGCGCAGCACGTCGCTAGCCCCGCCGATGGCCAAGGCGATCCCGAACACCACCAGGAACGCCGCCCCGAACCAGATCCGCGGATCGGTGACCGGCGAGAACCCGAGCAGGACCCGCGGGATGCCGAACGCCGTCAGCCCCGGCAGGTACGGGTTGAAAACGTTCGGGCTGTGCGCGGCGGCGATCGCGGCCGGGCCCGGGTAGGGGGTGCCGCGGTGCACCAGCATGGCCGCCGACCGGTTGATCACCTGCACCTCGGGCTGCTGCAGCCGCTCCACGGTCATCAGCCACATGGGCGCGATCAGCGCCCCCACCACGCTGATCACCAGGGCCAGGTCAAGCCCGCGGGACCGCCAGAGCAGCACCGCCATCGCGGCCAGCAGGTAGGCGCAGCCCGCGAACACCCCCCACAGCCGGTGCGCATGATAGTTGGTGACCAGGGCCATGCTGATGGCAAAAACCGCGCTGGCCGCGAAGGTGCAGGTCATCAGCGGGCGCGGGACCGAGGCAAGCGTCCGCCATCCGAACCGCGCCGGCGCCGGGCGGCTTTGCGGTGCCGGCCTCAGGGTGAGCAACGACATGCACCCTCCACTGAGGGCCGATCCTAATCGCTGGCTGTTCACCAGCCCTGCCGTTCCCCTTTTGGTGATCATCGTGGTGTCACCGGCGGGGGCCTCTTCCATCAGCCGACGGCGGCCGCCGTTTCTTCCCGTTCCGGTCAGATAACCGGTGGACGGCCCGCCCGGGTCATCCGCCAGACCGTGCGGACCGACATCGGCCGCCGCCCGCCGGGCGGCATCCGCCAGCCCTGCGCGAAGCCGGACAGCCAGGCCCGGACCGCGGCCACCGACCGCTCCCGCAGCACGGTCAGCGCGAACCAGTTGGCCAGGTAGCCGGCCGCCAGCGGCCAGGGCAGGTTCCGCCGGGCCAGCAGCACCCGGTTCCGCCCGTCCAGCCGGTAGAAGCTGGCGTGCCGGGCGTTCGGCAGCGCATGGTGGCAGATCCGGGCGGCCGCGTCGTACTCCAGCCGGTATCCGAGGCCCAGCAGCCGCCAGGCCAGGTCGGTCTCCTCGTGCGCGTAGAAGAACGCCTCGGGCAGCCCGCCCGCCGCCAGGTACGCGGCCCGCCGGATGGCGCACGCGCCGCCCGCGAACGTGGTCACCACCGAGGACCGGCCGGGGTCGCCGGCCCGCAGCCGGGGCACGTGCCAGCGCGCCCCCGGTCCCCCGGCCGGGTCGGCCACCCGCAGCGAGACCACCGCAAGATCAGGATCGGATGCGAAACGGCTGGCGAGATACGACCCCAGATCCCGGTCCGGGTACCAGCCGTCGTCATCAAGGAAGAGCACGACGTCGCCGGCGCAGGCGGCCACGCCGGCGTTGCGCCCGCCCGCGACCCCGAGGTTGGCCGGGAGCCCCAGCCAGCTGACCCCGGTCGGGAACGGCGCCGGCGGGCCGCCGGCGCCGTTCCCGACCACCACCACCTCCAGCTCCACGTCCTGCTGGGCCAGCGCACTGCCCACCGCCCGGGCCAGCTCGGCGGGCCGGTCGCCCATGGTGAGGATGACGCAGGACAGTTTCACCGCAGCCGCCCGGAAGCGACGATCGCGACCAGGTGGGCGACCGCCATGACGGCGGCGATGACCAGGCAGCCGAGCACGAGCACGCGGGTGGCGGTCAGGCCGCCCGTGACGTGGTCGATGACGGCCGCGGCCAGGATCAGCAGGGACAGCTCGACGGCCTGGATGACGCGGTGCAGCCGCAGCGCGGCGGCGAGCCGCCGCGCTGCGGCCAGGCCCGCCCGGCGCGGCACCAGCGCCTCCTCGGCATGCGTGGCGGCCAGCCCCGATTTCACCCGGGCCACGATCACCATGTCGGTCTCCGCCCTGACCAGCATGGCCAGCACCGCGGCCGCCAGGCCGGCCGTCAGGTACGGGCCCGCCACGCCGAGCTGGCCCTGGGCGCGGGCACCGAGCCCGGCCAGCAGCGCGGCCTCGGCCAGGTAGTGCCCCACCCCGTCCAGGTACACGCCGGTGGCGGAGGTCCGGCCGCTCCACCGGGCCAGCTCGCCGTCGGCGCAGTCGAGCAGCAGGTAGGCCTGGATCAGCACGGCCGCGGCCACGGCCGGCCACAGCCCGCCGAGCGCGGCGACCGCCCCGGCGGCGACCCCGCACACCATGAAGCCGGCCGTGACGGCGTTCGGTGACCAGCCGAGCCGGGCGAACACCCAGGTCGCGTGGGGCGAGACCCGGCGCATGTAGAGGCGGCCGGCCCAGTGCTCATCGTTCAGCCGGTTCATGACGGCGGGCGGCTGGCCGCTGGAGCGAAGCTCAGCCAGTGACGGACCGGGCATAGGCCTCCACCCGCGCTGCCGTCTCGGCCTCGGTCAGCGCGAGGCGCTCAAGGATCGTGTAACGGCCGGGCCGGGTGCCGGGCGCGCACATCAGCGCCTTGGTGAACTCGGCCACGGTCAGGCCCAGCTCGGCGGGTGTGCGCGGCAGGCCGTGCCGGGCCAGGCAATGCGCCAGCCGGCCGGCCTGGCCGGGGTCGTCCCGCAGGTAGGCGCAGCACAGCGCGCCCACCCCGGCCAGCTCCCCGTGCGTGCCCGCACCCGGGTAGAGGTCGTCGATGGCGTGCAGGATCTCGTGGTCGCCGCCGCTGCACGGGCGGCTGGACCCGGCCACCGTCATCGCCATCCCGGACAGGATCAGCGCCTCGGCCAGCACGGTGAGGAACTCGTCGGAGCCGATGCTGTCCGGCTGGTGCAGCACCGCCTGCGCCGCCGACCGGGCCAGCGTGACCGCCAGCCCGTCCACCGGCTCGCCGGTGTCGGCCGCGGCCAGCTCCCAGTCGGCGATCGCGGACAGGTTGCTGAGCACGTCCCCGATCCCGGCCCGGACCAGCCGCTCCGGCGCGGCGTGCACGCTGTCCAGGTCCACAATCACCGCGACCGGTGGCGCCACCCCGTAGGAACTCTGGCCGGACTCGTGCGCCAGCGAGCTGACCGGGGACGCGATGCCGTCGTGGGACAGGTTGGTCGCGACCGACACCATCGGGATGCCGGCCATGTGCGCGGCGAACTTGGTGACGTCGATGGTCTTGCCGCCGCCGATGCCGGCCACCGCCTCGTAGGAGCCGGCCCGCAGCCGCTTGCCCAGGCTGACTGCGCTGTCCACGGTGCCGTCCTCCACCCGGAACAGCTCGGCTTCGCTGATGTCCAGCCGGGCGGCGACCCGGTCGCCGTGCTCACCGGGCCCGGCCACCACCGCGACCCGGCCCTCGGTCGCGATCCGGCGGTCGGCGAGCAGGGTGCCGAGGCCAGCGATGGCGCCGCGCCGCACGTCGACGGCGAGCGGCGCGGGCAGCAGCCGGGCAAGCAGCGGCACGCCCGTACGTTACCGTAAGTATTGATTAGAGTACTAGCAGTTACTAGCTATCTCCCGGGCCCGGCGCAGATCGTCGTGGTTGTCCACCTCGACCCAGCTGACCGAGCCGATCGGTGCGGTGGCGATCTCCCCACCGCGGTCGGCGAACTCCTGGAAGCCGTCCTCGTAGTAGAGCCCGGGATCGCGCCGCCAGCTGGCCTCCAGTGAGTCGGCCAGCGGGCCGGCCTCGGCCGGCTCGATCAGGGTGGCGCCGATGTACTCACCGTGTGCCAGCCCCGGATCCAGCTGCTTGCTGATCCGGCGGAGCCGCCCGCCCTCGTCCAGCACGACCTTCATCTCCTCCGCCGCCAGCGGCTTCATGTCGTCGATGGCGATCACCACCCCGGCGGCGCCCCGCGCGGCCAGCAGCGTCTTCTCCACGCTCACCGGGTGCACCGTGTCGCCGTTGACCAGGAGTGCTCCGGTCCGCAGGTACTCCCGGGCCAGCCACAGCGAGTAGGCGTTGTTCCAGTCCTGGGCCCGGGCGTTGTGCACCAGGGTGAGGGTCACCCCGTGCGCCCGTTCCAGCCCGGCCGCCCGGTCCGCGACCGCCTTCGCGGCGTGGCCGACCACGACCACGATGTCGGTCAGCCCGACCGCGGCCAGGTTGCGCAGCGCGATGTCGAGGATCGTGGTCCCGGCCGCGACCGGCAGCAGGGTCTTGGGCAGCCGGTCGGTCTCCGGGCGCAGCCGGCGGCCAGCGCCGGCCGCCAGTACCAGCCCGATCACCCGGCCTCCCCCTCTCTCGTCACCAGCCGGCCAGCCAGCGCGGACCGGCACAGCGCCCACCCCAGATACGCCGCCAGGGCCAGCCAGGCGAGCGTGGCCAGGCCGATGGCGGCGGCCAGGCCGGCGGCCAGCACCCGCCCGTCCCAGCCCAGCCAGCCCGCGCCGGCCCGGCCGGCCCAGGCCGGCCCCCGCCCCGGCTCGCCGTCGCCCGCCCCGCCCAGGCCGGAGCACAGCTTCCGCCGCCGCAGCACGATGAGGCCGACCAGGGCCAGAGTGACCGGCGCCGGCACGCCCCGGGCGAACCCGAGCGCCGCCAGGTAGGCACACTCCGCCGCCTGCAGTACCGGTGGCACCAGCCAGTCCCACCGGCCGTTGTGCGGATGCCCGGCCCCGGGCGCGGCCAGCAGCAGCGCGGCGGCCGGGGCGAGCAGCAGGACCGGGGGCAGATCCCGCATCCCGGCCGCGGCCAGCAGCAAGGTGGCGGCCAGGCCGGCCAGCGCGGGCGGCAGCGGGGCCAGCCGTCCGCCGGTCAGCCCGCCTGCCCAGCAGGCCACGGCCCCGTCATCCCGGCCCGCCACCACCAGGGCGGACCCAGCCCCGGCCGCCGTGACCGTGGCGGTCCGGCCGGACTGCCAGCCGAGCATGATCACGGCCCAGCCGGCCGCCGCCGCCAGCGCCGCCACCGGGCCCCCGGCCGGTGCGATCACCGCGGCCAGCAGGCACTGCCCGCCCAGCGCGGCGCCGCTGGCCCCGGTCCTGATGGCGGCCAGTTCCCGGGCGCCCAGCAGCAGGGTCGCGGTGATCGCGAGGATCCATGCGGTGCGCTGGTGGGCCGCGGGCGTCCCCGCCGCCAGGCCCCCATACACGATGATCTCCGCCACCACCGCGCCGGCCCAGACGCGGACCGCCCCGCCAGTCTCTACCCGGCCGATCCGCGCCACGCCGGCCGCCGCCATGCCCGGCTCCACCCAGCGCGCCCGCGCCAGGCCCGGTGCCGCCATGCCCGCGGGCGTCAGCACACGGCCCGGGAACTGCCCGCTGGCCTGGGCGAGCAGGCTCGCGCCGGCGAGCAGGCAGCCGCCGGTCAGCGCGGCCGGCCTGGTGCCGGCCGTGAACCACGCCGCCGCGCACCCGCCGAGGACGAACGCGGCCGTGCGCAGGCCGCCAGCGGGCACCCGGCCCCGGGCGGCCCAGCCCGCCACGGCCCGGGGCAGGCCCGCCACCGTGGTGGTCACGGTCATCGCGGCCCTCCCGCCGGTCGGCATGCCACTCAGGCAACCTGTACCCGCCTGGTCACTGAAAGTATCCGGCGGCCGGGCCGGGCCCGCACCGCCGGTAGAGTCCGCGTCATGCGGACGGTCGCGGTGGTGCTGGGCGGCGGCTCGGGTGAGCGGTTCGGCAGCGGACTGCCCAAGCAGCTGCTGCCGCTGGCCGGGCGGCCGATGATCGAGCACTCGGTGGCCGCGTTCGAGCAGGCGCCCGGGGTGGACGCCATCCTGGTGGTCATGGCCGCCCGGCATGCGGGCCAGGTGGCGGATCTGCTCGCGGCGGGTGGCTACCGCAAGCTCCAGGGGGTCATCGAGGGCGGCGCGACCCGGACCGAATCCACCCGGCGGGCGATCGCCGAACTCGGCCAGGGCGAGTGCGATGTCCTGTTCCACGACGCCGCCCGGCCGCTGGTCGACCAGCAGATCATCGCCGCCTGCGTGACCGCGCTGGCCGCCCACCGGGCGATCGGGGTGGCGGTGCCCTCGTCCGACACCATCATCGAGGTCAGCGACGGGGTGATGACGGCGATGCTGCGCCGGGACACGATGGCCCGCTGCCAGACCCCGCAGGGTTTCCGGCTGTCGGTGATCCGCCGCGCCTACCAGCTCGCCCGGGCCGATCCGCGGTTCGGCGACCTGCCCGCGACCGACGACTGCGGGATCGTGCTGCGCTACCTGCCGGACGTCGGCGTCCACATCGTGCCCGGGAGCGAGCACAACATGAAGATCACCTACCCGCGCGACCTGGCCGTCGCCGAGGCCCTGCTCCGCGGCATTTCATGAGGTGACACCCGGTCGTGGGCGGGGATGAGGCGGCGCGGGCTGGTCAGGAAACCGAGCCCCCACGCCATGTGCATGGTCACCAGCGCCACCGGCAGCAGGGCCAGCGCCCGGGCGCGCAGCGCCGGTGCCGCGGTCACCGTCACCGCCAGGATGCCCAGCAGATAGGCCCCGGGCAGGCCGAATCCCAGCGCCAGCCAGGCCAGCCCCGGCCACGGCCCGAGCACCCCCGCCGCCAGCCCGGCCAGCCCGGCCACCAGGCCCGCGCTGGCCGCCAGCAGGGTGACCGGAGAGGCGAGGTAGCGCAGGCTGATGGTGCCCGCGTGATGGCGGCTGACCACCCGCCGCCACCGGCCGTAGTCGTAGAACTGCCGGGCCAGCGCGGCCACGCTCGCCCGCGGCCGGTAGGTGACCCGGAGCCGCGGCTGGAACCAGATCAGGCCGCCGGCCGCCCGGATCCGGTGGTTCATCTCCCAGTCCTCGGCCCGCTGGTAGCTCTCGTCGTAGCCGCCCACCCGGTCCAGCGCCGTCCGCCGGTATACCCCGAGATACACCGTGTCGGCGGGGCCCGGGCGGCCGCCGACGTGGAAGGCGGCGCCGCCCACCCCGGCCAGCGAGGTCATCGCCCAGGCCACCGCCCGCTCGAACGGGGTCACCCCCTCGGCGGCCATGATGCCGCCGACGTTGTCGGCCCCGGTCTCGGCCAGCGTCCGCACCGCCAGCGCCAGGTATCCGGGGGGGATCAGCGCATGCCCGTCCACCCGGGCCACGATGGGATGCCGGGATGCCTTGATGGCCACGTTGTTGGCCGCCGGGATCAGCCCGCTGGGGTTGGGCACCACGGTGATCCGGGAGTCGGCCGCCGCCAGTCGTTCGGCAATCTGCCGGGTGGCGTCGGTGGACGGGCCGACCGCCAGCACGACCTCGACCCCGGCCTGGTAGTCCTGGCTGAGCACGTGCCGGACGGCCTCGGCGAGATGCGGCTCCTCGTTGCGCACCGGCATGATCACGGAAATCGGCGTCGAGGCCGAGATGGCTTCTTGTGATCGGATGACTGCGCTGTGTGACACCCGCCCCATGGAGGGCTACTCTAGCGCGCCACTGCCGAAATCGTAACCTTCCGTGAGCAGAAGTTGCCCAGAGTTACAGAGCGGAATCCTCCAGCATCTCCGTCACCAGGGCGGCGATCGGCGACCGTTCCGACCGGACCAGCGTGACGTGCGCGAACAGCGGGTGGCCCTTGAGCTTCTCGATCACCGCCACCACCCCGTCGTGCCGGCCCACCCGCAGGTTGTCCCGCTGGGCGATGTCGTGGGTGAGCACCACCCGCGAGCCGGCCCCGATCCGGGACAGCACGGTCAGCAGCACACCGCGTTCCAGCGACTGGGCCTCGTCCACGATCACGAACGAGTCGTGCAGCGAGCGGCCGCGGATGTGGGTCAGCGGCAGGACCTCGAACATATCCCTGGACAGTACCTCGTCGATGACGTCCTGCGAGGTCACCGCCGACAGGGTGTCGTAGACGGCCTGCGCCCACGGGTTCATCTTGTCGGCCTCCGAGCCCGGCAGGTAGCCGAGTTCCTGGCCGCCGACCGCGTACAGCGGGCGGAACACGATCACCTTGCGGTGCTGGCGGCGGTCCATGACCGCCTCCAGCCCGGCGCACAGGGCCAGGGCCGACTTGCCGGTGCCCGCCCGGCCGCCGAGCGACACGATGCCGATGTCCTGGTCGAGCAGCAGGTCGAGCGCGATCCGCTGCTCCGCGCTCCGGCCGCGCAGGCCGAACACCTCCCGGTCACCCCGGACCAGCCGTACCGACTTGTCCGGGAGGACCCGCGCCAGCGCGCTGCCGCCAGCGGCCGGCGCGGCCAGCACCAGCCCGGTATGGCAGGGCAGTTCCCGGGCGTCCGGCAGGTCAAGATGCCCGTTCTCGTACAGTTCGTCCATCTCGGCCGGGGTCAGATCCAGCTCGGCCATGCCGGTCCAGCCGGAGTCGGGGGGGAGTTCGGCCCGGTACTCCTGGGCGGTCAGGCCAATGGAGGCCGCCTTGACCCGCAGCGGCAGGTCCTTGCTGACGAGGACTACGTCGTCCCCCTCGGCAGCAAGGCTGCGCGCGACCGACAGGATCCGCGTGTCGTTGTCACCGAGCCGGAACCCGGCCGGCAGCACCTGGGGGTCGGCGTGGTTCAGCTCGACCCGGATCGTCCCGCCCTGCTCACCGATCGGCAGGTCAGCGTCGAGCCGCGCATGCGTGACCCGCAGGTCGTCCAGGTACCGCAGGGCCTGGCGGGCGAAGTAACCCAGTTCGGGATGATGGCGCTTGGCCTCCAGTTCGGTGATGACGACCACGGGCAGGACCACGTGGTGCTCGGCGAACCGGCCAATGGCCGCCGGGTCGGCGAGCAGGACGCTGGTGTCCAGGACATAGGTCCGCCGGGTGCTGGCTGCGCTGGTCTGCGCAGTCTCGGCGCGGCCGCTGCCGGTGCGGGAACCGGTGTGACGTGATGAGCGACGGGCAGAAGAACTGGCCACTCGTTCTCCCCTGGGGCGCCGGGGATGGCGCCGCGTTTGGACACAGACGTGTCGTTGAGACCGGTTCCAGCCCACGAAAGGCCGGACGCCGGCCCTTCGCTCGTCTCGCCTGTGTACGAGGACAACAAGCTCGCGATCCAGGGCCTTTCCCGGCGGGCGGCGACGCACCGCCCATCTGCTCATGACGGTACCTGGGGCGCGGCTGTCCCGGTAGTACCTGTGAATTCCGTCACATACGCCGCGGCGCGGCGGCCGTCAGGAGCCGAACCGGCGGTGCCGGGCCGCGTACGAGCGGAGCGCGCGCAGGAAGTCCACCCGGCGGAAATCCGGCCAGTAGGCGTCGCAGAAGTAGAACTCCGAGTGCGCGCTCTGCCAGAGCAGGAAGCCGCCCAGCCGCTGCTCCCCCGACGTTCTGATGACCAGATCCGGGTCCGGCTGGCCGGCCGTGTACAGGTGGTCGGCGATGTGTTCGATGTCCAGGATCTCGGCCAGTTCCTCGATCGTGGTGCCCTTGGTGGCGTGGTCGTGGAGCAGTGACCGGACCGCGTCCGCGATCTCGCGGCGCCCGCCGTACCCGACCGCGACATTGACCAGCAGGCCCTGGTTGTGCGCGGTGGCCTCGGCGGCATCCTTGAGCACCCGCGCCGTGTCGATCGGCAGCAGGTCGAGCGCGCCGACCGGCTTGACGTGCCAGCCCTGAGCGACCAGTTCCCGCACGGTGCTTTCGATGATCCGGAACAGGGCCTCGACCTGGGCGGCCGGCCGGGCCAGGTTGTCGGTGGACAGCAGCCACAGGGTGACCACCTCGACCCCGGCCTGGCGGCACCAGCTCAGCAGCTCGAAGATGTGATCGGCGCCCTTCTGGTGGCCGTCGCTCACATCGGCGAGCCCCGCGGATCGCGCCCACCGCCGGTTGCCGTCCAGGATCACCCCGACGTGCCGGGGGACCTGGTGGCCCGCGAGCATGGCCTCCAGCCTGCGCTCATACAGCCGGTAGACGATCTCGCGGTATCCCACATCCCCACCCTTTCTCCGCCGTTGCCATGCCGTCGCGCTGTGGCCCGCTGGGGGCCACCCGGGAGCGGGCCGGGGCCGATCGCGCCTGGATGACGGCCGCGCTGGCGCGGGCGTTGAGGCCGGCGGGATGGCAGCGCCATCGTCCCTGCGAACCGTACCCAAGCATGGCACCATTTGCGCCGGGATCGTGACAGCGCACGCCCGGCAGGTGGTCAGCGCGCCCTGGTGAACGTGCTGACAGACACTATCGTGCCACGTCAGCGGCGGTGGCGGGGTCAGCCGATCGACTTGACGATGGCCTCGTCCAGGCCCGCGAAGGAGGCCAGGTACTCCCGGCGCTCCCGCTTCATCCGGGACACCATCGACTCGTACTCGGCCAGCCGGCCCTGCCGCTCATAGAGCCGCCGCGGCTGCAGGATCTCGACGTCGCTGACCCCCGGCACCGACTCGGCTACCTCGTAGCCGAAGTCCGGGTCGGTGGTCCAGGTGATGGTGTCCTCCACGATCGCCTGCACGGTGGCTGAGGAGTACGGGATGGTCACCTTCTTCGAGCCCGCGTGCTCGTCGCCGCCGCCGATCCGGCCGGTGTTGAGCACGAACACCTTCAGCTCGTGGCTGTCGAGCAGATCCAGCATCCGGTTGCCCATGTCGGCCATGTCCCGCGGGAAGAACGGGTTGGTGCCGGGGACACGCAGGAACTTGCCCTCCTCGT
The DNA here is from genome assembly GCA_036522155.1 of Streptosporangiaceae bacterium. Classification (GTDB taxonomy): domain Bacteria; phylum Actinomycetota; class Actinomycetes; order Streptosporangiales; family Streptosporangiaceae; genus UBA9676. The sequence goes on along the minus strand of DATDGI010000113.1, from coordinate 12,024 downwards.
CCTTGCCGCCGGCCGAGGTGCCGGTGGTCTCGCCGAGCATGAAGTAGGCCGCCGCCTGGGCCCGGTCCAGCCTGGCCACCCCGGGCACGATGTTCTCGTTCCGGTTCAGGATCAGCAGGAACTCGGCGGGCGGGATGTCGTTCGGCGGCCAGGGGTTCACGTAGGAGAACGGCCAGGTGGTGCGCCCGTTCTTGGTGTAGGAGGTGTCGAAGAAGTCGACCTTGCCCACGTCGTCCACGGAGACGTTCTCCAGGTAGGCGTCCGGCTTGGTGGTGGCGTAGTAGATGGCCGGCTCGAACTCGGGGTCGAGCCCGAAGGTCTTGGCGAAGCAGCCGTGCTCGGTCGGGTAGACCACCCCGCCGGGCATCAGGGCGATGAAATCGTCCTGGGCAGGCTTGCTGTCCAGCTGGGTGGTGAAGGTGGTCGTGGTCTTGCCGGTGCCGGACAGGCCGACGATGAGGAGGGCACGCGGGCGCCCACCCACATCCGGCATCACCTTGCAGCCGGCGTGCAGCGACAGGCCGCCGCGGTGGTAGACGATGTTGTTCCACATCCGCAGCCCGCCCTTCTTCGACTCACCGAAGTAGTCGGAGTTGAGCACGCGGGTGATGCTGGCGTTCAGGTCGACGGCGATCACCCGGTCATCCGGGTAACCCGGCCAGGCCAGGTTGGGGGTGTAGATCACGGTGGTGTCGGGCTCCCAGGCCGCCGGGTCGTAGCCGTCGCCGGCCGGGTAGTAGAGCTGCTGCTGCATGCCCGCCACGTTGGCGTTCGCCGCCTCGATCACCAGCCGCGCCCGGGTGCGGAACTGCGGATCAGACCCGATGTACCCGTCCACCACGACCATGTGGCGGCCAGCGATGTAGGCATCCTGCGCCGCCGCGATGCGGTCGTATTCGGCCCGGGTCATCGTTTGCTTGGTGGCATTGGTCGAGTCCTCGACGATGTAGGTGGACTTGGTGCTGCGGGAGTCCACCTTCGCCTTCACCGCCACATTGCCGAACTCTGTCACCACCGCGTTCGGCATTTTCTCCGCCAGCTCGCGCAGGCGCTCCGCCGTCGGATTCCACTCGACCTTTGCCGCTTTTACTTCGTGCGCCACGTGCTCCTCCTCCTGGGCGCGCATCCCGCACGCTCCTGCCCGGGCCCTGCCAGCCGCCGCGCACGGCCAGGCGGCCCTGCGCTGCGAGATTTGGGGAGTGTACCCCGGCATGACCCGATCGATTGCGGGTGGGCTGGCCGTTTTGCCCGGACCAGCCACGGTGCGATCAGTGCGCCAGAGGCAGAGCAGTAGGTGCACAAGCGGACAAGCGTCACAAGTTGCGTTGGAAGAACGCGGAATCGGTACACCGAAGCGCCCCCGGAAATCGCCGATTGGCGAACCGGAGGCGCATTCGGTGGGTTTTGGTTTAGACCTTTGGTATAAACCGCTGGCGGCAATTTCTAGCTGGTCACGCCTGCGGCCCCTGCGCGCGAACCTGCTCCACGTGGCTCAGCGCCTCGCGCAAGTCCGACAGCCAGGAGTCCTCGTGCTCGCCGACCAGCCGGGCGCACCAGGCGAGCGCGTCGCTGCGGCTGCGGGCTACCCCGGCGTCCACCAGCGTGTCGAGCACCCGGCGCTCGGACTGCCGCAGCCGGGTCATGACCGGAACGGAAAGTGTGGTGAACATCACCTTCTGGCCATCGCAGATCACGCCCCAGGACACCTTGCGGGCAAAGGTGTGCTCCGCCTCGCGCGCGATCTCGATCCGCGCGTCCCTGGTCTCCTCGCGGAACCGCCGGCTCCGGCCGATCGCGGCCGCCTCCGCCGCCACCGTGGCGGCGTCCGCCTGGCTCGCTCCCTCGGTGGCCTCCGCCTGGGCCGCACCGGCCTCCGCGGCCGCGCCGGACGGGCTTGGCAGCTGCCCGATCACCGTGATCTCCTCGCGGTCGACCAGGATCTCCGGTGCCGCCACGAACCAGCCATCGGGCAGGCGGCCGGTGAACCAGCCGCGGATCTGCTCAGCGCCGTGCGCGCCGCGCTTCTCAGTACTCATGTAATTATGATTACATACCCTGGTCGCTTACGCAACGACCGCGCACCCGATCGCGGGCGCCATGGTGGCCGGGCAGGGGCGCGCTGCGCCGAGTGTGATCAGCCGAACGGGTGGGCGGCGGCGGCCGCCGCCACGGCCGGCGAGACGGCGACCGCACCGGCGTACTCGTTGCCCACGTCGACCGGGACGATCTCCACGTTCATGCCCGGCTCGGGGGCCTGGATCATCATTCCGTGGCCGAGGTAGATGGCCACGTGCGAGATGTAGTCCGGGGCCGTCGGGTCGGTGTGGTAGAAGAGCAGGTCGCCGGGCTGAAGTGCACTGACCGGAACGGCCGGGCCGGTACGGGCCTGATCGGCCGCCACCCGCGGCATGACCACGCCGGCCTGGGCCAGCGACCATTGCACCAGCCCAGAACAGTCGAAGGACGTCGGCCCGGCCGCACCCCACACATACGGCATGCCGGCCCGGCTCACCGCCGCCCGCAGGAACGCGGTGTCCTGCGTGGCGTTGAGCAGGCCATACTGGGCCGCCACCGCGGCCTGTGCGGCCGCTGGCGGCGCCGGGCCGCCCGGGGCGCTGGCGGCCGGGGCCGGGGCCGGGGCGGCCGGGGGTACCAGCAGTTCCACCAGCGCCGTCCGCGGCACGGCCGCCTTGATCTTGGCCTCAAGCGCGGTCAGGCCGGCTCCGGGGGCGCTGACCACCAGGGCGTTGCCGACCGGGAAGCCGAGTGAGCGGGCGACCGCGTCGGACACCACACCCTCCACGTCGGCGATGCCGACCGTGCCCAGCCCGCCGACCCTGAGCGTCTCGCGCGTGCGCCCGGCCACCTGGACCAGGCTGCCCGGGGGCAGGCCGGCCTGCCGGCCCATGGTGTAGGACACCGCCATCTCGCCCTCGGCCACGCTCTGCCACAGCGCGGCGTCCGACGCGGTCGGTTTCGCCGCAAACCGCCGGAAACTTGCCGGATCCACGCCCAGCACCGGGGTGAACGTCCCATTCACCCGGACCTGGCCGGCATCGACCGGCTCGGCCGCCCGCACTCCGGGCAGCTTCTGGATGGCCGCGACCGCCGGGGCCGGCAGTGAACTGGGCGACACGATCAGCAGATCGGCGGGCAGGGTCCGCACCGGCGTCGCCACGGTCACCGTGGACCCACCACCGGGCACCGGGGTGACCGGTACCGGCCCCGGGACCGGGTCGCTGGCCGGCACCTGCCCGGCGCCGGGCCAGCCCGCCGCCACGGCCAGCAGCGCGGCCCCCGCGCCGAGCACGGCCAGGCCGCTGCGCCGGGCCCGGCCCCCGGTCCGGATGGTCACCCGTCGCACCCGGCGCTGCAGCCCCATGCCCGCGTCCATACCCGGCGCTTCGCGAATCTATACGGCTGGTGCCATCACCGGATAGTTCAGCACATCGTGCAGTTCACCCGGGGTGGTCACCGGCAGCTGGCAGGCGAAATCCCGGCAGACGTAGGCGGCGGGGGCACCGGCCACCAGGCCCCGCCCGGCCAGCAGCGGCACGCCGCCATCCGGGGTGGCCGCCGGGCCGGCCGCCGGGCCGGCTGGCTCCACCGCCGCCAGTCCGGCCGCACTGCCGTCACCGAGCGCAATCACCGCGCCCGGCGGGGCCGCCATGAGCGCCGTGGTGTGCAGGGCCGTGGTGCGCGGGTCGGCCGCCGGGCCGACCACCGCGATCTCGGCCGGCCCGGCCAGCAGGCCCTCGCCCACCGCCAGGCCCGCACCGGCCGCCCGCGGGAACTGGCTGGCGATCGGGGCCAGCACCCCGAGCACGGCGGCCGCCGCCGCCCGGTGCCGGGCCGACCCGGTGAGCGCACCGTAGCTCAGCAGCGCATCCGCCGCGGCGAAGGCCCCGGACGGGGTCGGGCCGTCGGCCGGATCGCCGGGCCGGTAGATCAGCGCCTCACCGTCGTCGGCCGTGTCGTAGAACCCGCCGGCGCCGTCGGCGAACCGGGTGAGCACGGTCTCCAGCAACCCGCCCGCCTGGCTGACCCACCCGTCCTGCCCGGTCACCCCGGCCAGGGCCAGGAAGCCCTGCGCCACGCAGGCGTAGTCCTCCAGCACCCCGGCGCTCGGGCCGGCCACCCCGTCCCGCGAGGTCCGGGCCAGCCGCCCGTCCCGCAGGTGCACCCGGGCCAGCAGCACGGCGGCGTCCCCGGCGGCGGCGGTAAACCCAGGCTCGGCCAGCAGCAGCCCGCATTCGGCCAGCGCCGCGATGGCCAGCCCGTTCCACGCGGCGACCACCTTGTCATCCCGGCCCGGCCGGACCCGCCCCTCCCTGACCGCCAGCAAGGCGGCGCGTACGGTGGCGAAGCGCTCAGGACCGGCCGGGTCGGCCAGGAGCTGGAGCACCGACCGGCCATGCTCGAACGTCCCGGCCTCGGTGACGCCGAACGTCTGCGCCGCGTACCCGCCGTCGCCGGCCCCGAGCCCGGCGGCGAGCTCGGCCGGGGTCCAGGTGTAGAAGAGCCCTTCCTGGCCGTCGCTGTCGGCGTCCAGGGCGGCGGCGAAGCCGCCCTCGGCCGTGCGCAGCTCCCGGATCAGCCAGGCGCAGGTCTCGTGCGCGACCCGGCGGGCGAGCGGGTCGCCGGTGCGGCGCCACAGGTGCGCGTAGACCCGGGCCAGCAGGGCGTTGTCGTAGAGCATCTTCTCGAAGTGCGGCACCACCCAGGCGGCGTCCACCGAGTAGCGGGCGAAACCCCCGCCTAGCTGGTCATACAGGCCGCCACGGGCCATCGCCGCGCAGGTGCCGGTCACCATGGCCAGCGCCTGCCCGTCCCGGCCCTCCGGGCCGCCCGCCCGCTCGGAGTGGCGGAGCAGGAATTCAAGCACCATCGACGGGGGGAACTTCGGGGCCCGGCCGAACCCGCCGCGGGCGGCGTCGTACCCGGCGGCCAGCGTGGTCACCGCCTGGTCGCACACGGCCGCCAGATCGGCCGCGGGCGCCTGCCCGCGCCACGGCGCGGCGTGCTCGGCCAGCACGGCCGCGACCCGCCCGGCCTGACCTTGGACGCCGCCGCGGTCCTCGCGCCAGGTCTTGGCCACCCCGAGCACCAGCCGCTGGAAGTAGTCGCGCGGGAAGTAGGTGCCGCAGTAGAACGGCTCCCCGTCCGGGGTCATGAACACGGTCATCGGCCAGCCGCCCTGGCCGGTCATGGCCTGGGTGGCGGCCATGTAGACGGCGTCCACGTCCGGGCGCTCCTCCCGGTCGACCTTGATCGCCACCACGTTGTCGTTCATGATCCGGGCGGTCTCTGCGTCCTCGAAGGACTCGTGCGCCATCACGTGGCACCAGTGGCAGGCCGAATACCCTACCGACAGCAGTACCGGCACGTCCCGCTCCCGGGCCTGCGCGAACGCCTCGCCGGACCACGGCCACCAGTCCACCGGGTTGCCGGCGTGCTGGAGCAGGTAAGGGCTGGTGGCGTTGCTGAGCCGGTTCATCGGGGCCCTCCGGTGACTGCTGGTCGCCTACCAGCCTGCCGGTTCCGGGCCCGGTGGGATACCCCGGGGCCAGCCGGGCTACGGCCCGAAGGTGTATTCGGTGTGCCAGGACTGGCCGCCGTCGCTGGTCATGACGATCCGCTGGCGCTGGACGGGGTTCGCCGGGTGGCTGAAATTGGTGCTGACACCGGCCACCCAGCCAAGTTGCGGGGTGAGGAAACTGGCCGCGGCCGCCTGGTTGAGCCCGCCGATGTTTCCCAGCGGGGTGATGACCGCGCCCGAGGCGGTCAGCAGGTCCCAGGGGGCGGTGCCGTCACCGCACGGCGGGCAGGAGCCGATGGCGACGGCGGTGTCCGGGCTGATCGCCGATATCGGGCCGGGTTCGGTGCCGGGCGAGTTCGCGGTCACCGTCACCCCCGGGTGCGGGAAGTACTGCTCGGCGTAGATCGGCGCCGTGCCGCCCGGGCCGCCGTGATAGCCGATCACCGGCTCGTGCATCATCGCGGCGCCGGTGCCGAGATCCTGGGCCCAGGCCGAGTCCGGGCCCGCGCACTGCACGGTCATCAGGTAGGGCTGCCCGCCAGCGCCGGAGGGCCCGGGGGTGGCCGGTATCCAGTGCGCGCCGCCGGTGTCGGTGTGGTACAGGGCGCCGCGGGCGCCGACCCACCCTTGCCCGGGACTGCTGAAGCAGGCGCCCTGCACGTCCGCCGGGGCGGCCATCTGGTGCCAGGTCCGGCCGCCGTCGCCGGTGGTGAGCAGCACTCCACCGGTCAGGGGCACCGGCTGGTAGGGGGTGACCGTGCCCCCGGCGACGGCGAACCCGGTGGCCGGGGAGACGAAGTGGACCGAGTCAAGCAGCGGGCACGGCTCGGGCAGCGCGGCCCAGTGAGCACCGCCGTCGGTGGTGGCCAGCAGCGTCGTCGGGCCGGCCACCCAGCCGTCGCTGGCGTTGATGAAGTCCACCGAGGTGAGATCCAGGTTGCCGCGGTCCTGGATCTGCCAGTGCGCGCCGCCGTCGCTGGTGGCCAGGATCCGGTCGCCGCCGACCGCCCAGCCCTGCCGCGGGGAGACGAACTCGATCCCGGTCAGCGCATGCTGGGCCCCGGCCGCCTGGCTGCGCCTGGCCAGGGCCGCCTGGCACGCCCCGCCACTGGCCGACGGGCTGGCCGAGGCCGGCACCGGAGCCGTGGGGGCCGTGGCCGGGGCGGAAGTACCGGCCTGCCCGGGCCCGGCGGTGCCGCATCCGGCCAGCGCCGCGCTGCCCGCCAGCAGCGCGCAGCCGGCCGCGGCCGCCATCCATCTGATCGTCATGCCACTAGGACGCCCAGTGCCGCCCGTAAGTTGCGGTCATTCCGGCGGCTCGTCCCGGCCCCCCGGGACCCGGGTCACGTCAGGCAGAACTCGTTGCCTTCCGGGTCCGCCAGCGTGACCCAGGTGTACGGCCCCTGCTGGCCCCGGTGCAGGACGGTGGCGCCCCGGCTGGTCAGCCGGGCCAGTTCAGCCTCGGCCTTCTCCTCCCCCGCGCGCACGTCCAGGTGCAGCCGGTTCTTGACCGCCTTGGCCTCGGGGACAAGCTGGAACAGGACGCGCGGGCGCCCGCTGGCCGAGCCGCCGGGAGCGTTGATGGCCGCGCCCACCTTCCAGACCAGCTGGCCGTTGTGGATCTTGGTGTCGCCGTCGGTGGCGTAGCCCCCGGCGATCATGCGGCGGATGAAGTCCTCGTTGCTGGGCTCCACTTCCCAGCCCAGCGTTTCCGCCCACCAGTCCGCCTGCGCGTGCGGGTCGGCCGCATCGACCACGACCTGGAAGTCATATGCCATGGCTGGAGCGTAGGGGCCGGCACCGACATCGGGGCTCGGGCCGCGGCCGGCCAGCCGTGACATCATGACCGGGTGCGCGTCCTTCGTACCCCCGAGGACCGGTTCGCGGGCCTGCCGGGATTCGGCTACCAGCCGCGTTACGCCGACCTCGGCGAGCTGCGCATGGCCTACGTGGAGTCCGGGCCGCCGGGCGGTGAGCCGGTGCTGCTGCTGCACGGCGAGCCGAGCTGGTCCTTCCTGTACCGGACGGTGATGCCGGTGCTGGCCGGGGCGGGGTACCGGGTGATCGCGCCCGACCTGATCGGGTTCGGCCGGTCGGACAAGCCGGCCGAGATCGGCGACCACAGTTACGCCCGGCATGTCGGGTGGGTGGGCGCGTTCGCGTTCGGCGCGCTCGACCTCCGCGGGATCACGCTGGTCGGGCACGACTGGGGCGGCCTTATCGGGCTGCGGCTGGTGGCCGAGCAGGGCGACCGGTTCACCCGGGTGGTGGCGGCCAACACCGGTCTGCCGACCGGCGATCACCCGATGCCGGACGTGTGGCTCCGGTTCCGCGAGGTGGTAAGGACGGCGCCGGATCTGAGCGTGTCCCGGCTGGTGCAGGCCGGCTGCCAGCGGCAGCTGCCGCCGGAGGTGCTGGCCGCCTACGACGCGCCGTTCCCCGACCCCAGCTACCAGGCCGGGCCGCGGGCGATGCCCGGGCTGGTGCCGACCGCCCCGGACGACCCGGCCACGCCGGCCAACCGGGCGGCCTGGCAGCGACTGGCCGCCTGGGACAAGCCGTGCCTGGTGGCGTTCAGCGACCGCGATCCGATCACCGGCGGCATGGCCCCGATCCTGGAGCGGACCATCCCCGGCGCGGCGGGCGTCGAGCACCCGGTGATCACCGGGGCCGGCCATTTCCTCCAGGAGGACGCGGGCGAGCGGCTCGGCCAGGCGATCGCCGCCTTCCTCCGCGCCCACCCCTGACCGCGCTAGCCCGGGATCGCCGCCCGGGCCAGCAGTTGCTCGATCATGGCCGCGCCGCGTTGCCACCTGGTCATGCGGCACCTCCAGCCGTGCCGATGGATCGGTCAATGACTGTCACAAACGGCCGGGCCAGGATTTCCAGGAGAAACGGCTCGGTCGGGTGGGCCCATTGTTCAGGCGGGCAGACGACCGGGCTAACCTGCCGGCCCAGTTGCGACTCCGCCCGGTCAGCCGCGTTGTGCATCGCGACCCGATCCGGGGTGCCCACGACCAGAACGTCGATATCGTTCGGCGGTCGTCCGCGCTCACCGCGATACCGGGCTGCCCACGACCCGAAGATCCCCACCAGGGTCACGTTCTCAAGCCCAGCGAACTCATCGGCGATCACGACATGTGGGCCATAGGTCAAGGTGAGCAAATCCGTCAGCGGCGCAACCAGCTGCGAGGCGGTGTCCGCCCGCACCAGCCGGGCGCGGCCCACGGCCCGGCTGGTGAGGATGCCGGCATCGGTTAGCCGGCTGACCTCACTGCTGACCGTCGATTGCGGGAGCGACAGCCGATGCGCCAGCTCAGTAATGGTGAACTCCTCCTCCGGATGGAGCAGCAGCAAAGCCAGCAAATCGGCCTGGTGCTGCGACCGGAGCACTGGCAGCAGCCGTGGAGCATCGCTTCGCATAAACCGATCACATCATCGGTCTATGCGTAGTATTCGGACGAGGCCGGGAGCTGACCCGGTCAGCTGACGGGAGCACGTACCTTGGTGGCCATGGAAGAGAACCGGGCCCGTCACGTGACCGATGCCCTGCGCGCCCGCGGCATCAGCGCCCACCTCCTCCGGGCCGGGGTCGACCAGTTCGGGGTGCGGGTCTCGCTGCCCGACGGCCGCGAGGCGGAATGGGACACCGACGACACCGCCGGGCTGGAGGCCCAGGTCATGGAGGACGGCGACCTGGTCGGGTTCATCCCGGAGATCGAGGGCTCGGAGGACTTCACCGAGGAGCAGGTGATCGACGCCATCGCCCGCGCCGACTACGACCAGCCGGTCGGCCATGAACGCGCGGAAGCGCCGCCCCCGGGCCCGGAACTGGCCCCGGAAGGCGGCGTGTTCCGCCGCTTCCGCGACGGCTTCCGCTACCGCTGACAGGGTGACCCCACGGGTACGGCGCCCACAGGGTCACCCCATCCCCGCTACCCAGGCTGGCCGGCCGGCTCTGGCTTGCTGGCCGGCTCTGGCTTGCCGACCGGCGCCGCGGGGGCTGGGCCGCCATCTTCCCTGATGCCGTAGCGGGCGTAGAGGCGGCGGAGCGGGCGCGGTGCCCACCAGTTGGCCCGGCCCAGCAGCCGCATGGTCGCGGGCACCAGCAGCACCCGGATGATCGTCGCGTCCACCACCAGCGCGATGATCATGCCCACGCCCATCAGCTTGATGAACGTGATCCCGGACGCCGAGAACGCGCCGATCACGATCACCAGCAGCAGCGCCAGGCTGGTGATGATCCCGCCGGTCCGCTGCAGCCCGCTGGCCACCGCCGCGGTGTTGTCGCCGGTCACGTCGTACCGCTCGCGTACCCGCGACAGCAGGAACACCTCGTAGTCCATCGACAGCCCGAAGATGATGGCCAGCATCAGGATCGGCATGGTCGGGTCGATGGTCCCGGTCGGGGTGAACCGCAGCAGCCCGGACAGGTGCCCCTGCTGGAAGATCCACACGACCGCGCCGAACGTGGCGGTCAGCGACAGCGCATTCATCACGATCGCCTTCAGCGGCAGCACCACCGAGCCGAACGCGAGGAACAGCAGCACGAACGTGGCCAGCACCACCACCAGCGCCATCCACGGCAGGGTCTGGCCGAGGCTGGCCAGCTCGTCCACCAGTTGCCCGGTCCCGCCACCCACGTACACCCGCGCACCGGCCGGCGGTGGCACCGCGCGCACCTGCGCCACCAGCGCCCGCGCGGCCGCGGATTCGGAGTTGGCGGCATAACGCAGATCGATCCGCGCGACACCCGCCGCGACGCCGGTCACCTGCCCGGACTCGACCCCGGGCAGGTGATCCAGCCGGGTCAGGTAACCGGCCAGCGCGGCCCGCCGGGCGGGGGAGGCGGTCGCCCCGGCGGGCCCGGCGAACGTGACGGCCACCTCGATCGGGGTGGTGGCGTTGGCCGGGAAGTCGCTGGCCAGGGCCTGCGCCACCACCCGCGGCGCGGCGGCGGCCGGCAGCGCGCGGGCGTCGGTGCCGCCCCAGGTGATGGACCGGAACGGGGAGCCGAGCGCGAGCAGGACCACGATGATCACGGCCACGTAGGCGACCGGGCGGCGCATGACGCTGCGCGCGATCCGGTACCAGGCGCCGCTGGCCTCGGCGGACGGCGGACGGCGGAGCTGACGGCGGCGGATGCTCAGCGCGTTCACCCGGTGGCCGAGCACGGCCAGCAGCGCGGGCATGACGGTCAGCGCCGCCAGCATGTCCACCAGCACGGTGGCGACCCCGCCGTAGCCCATCGAGCGCAGGAACATCTCCGGGAACAGCATCAGGCTGGCCAGCGCGACCGCGACGGTGACGCCGGACACGGCGACCGTCCGGCCCGCGGTAGCCACCGTCCGCGACACCGCGGCCTCGACGGTGGGCTGGCTGCGCAGTTCCTCGCGGAACCGGGCCACCATGAACAGGCCGTAGTCGATGGCCAGGCCCAGGCCGAGGATGGTGGTGATGTTGATCGAGTAGATCGACACGTCGGTGACCAGCGTCAGCAGCCGGAGGGCGGCGAACGAGCCGAGGATGCCCAGACCGCCGATGGCCAGCGGGAGGCTGGCCGCGGCCAGGCTGCCGAAGATCACTACCAGCAGCACGAACAGGATCGGCAGCGAGATGCCCTCGGCCCGGCCGATGTCCGACTTGACCTCGGAGTTGATGGCCAGCTCGGTCGGGATCTGGCCCCCCACGTGATCGGTCAGGCCCGGGGCGGCGAGCTGGCCGCTGATCGCCTGGTAGGTCGTCATCTGGGCGCTGTCGGTGCCCCCGGCCAGCCGCAGCACCGCGTACGTCTCATGGCCGCCGGCCCCCACGAACAGCGGTGACCGGGTCGACCAGTAGGTCTGGTAGGACAGCACCTTGCCGGGCGGCAGCGCGGCCAGGGTCCGGGTGACTGCGGCCTGGTAGCCGGGGTCCCGGACGGTCAGATCCGCGCTGCGGTAGAGCACGACCACGTCGGCGGCGTCCCGGCCGAAGGCGCGGGTGACGATGTCGCTCTCCCGCTGGCTCTGGCTGTTCGGCGCGGTAAAGCCGCCGCCGGACTGCAGGTGCGCGAACACGCCCGTCCCCCACACCGCCGCGGCGGCCATCACCACCGCGCCGGCCAGCAGCACCAGGCGCTTGTGCCGGTAGACGAAACGGCCCCATGCCTCGAACATCGGTTCCTCCGCCGGTAGGCTGTTACCTATTGTTCACATCAGTGAATGATGTAAACTGCAAACAGCGTTAACTTCGCATACATCGTTCACGGTTGTCAAGCCCGTTCAGATAAGGGGTGCGCATGGCACAGACACTGAGCCGTCGCGACCGGGTGCGGGCGGCGACGGCCGATGAGATCAAGCAGACCGCCCGGCGCATCTTGATGGCCGAAGGGCCGGATGGCGTCTCGCTGCGCGCCATCGCCCGCGAGATGGGCATGACCGCGCCCGCGCTCTACCGGTACTTCGGCAGCCACGACGAGCTCATCAAGCACGTCTGCGCCGACA
>DATDGI010000112.1:0-6574 GCA_036522155.1 Streptosporangiaceae bacterium | reverse complement strand
CGGCCAGCACCCAGGGCCGCTCGCTGTTGTTCCCGAAGCTCATCATCCCGAGGCAGACCCGCGATACCCGCAGCCCAGTCGCGCCCAGGTTGACGTACTCCATGATCACCTCTCGATCGCCGGTTTCCGGACCCGCTCCGGTCATGAAGACTACGTCCGCGGCCCGCCCCGGCCTGAGGACGGCCGGCCTGGTCCCGGCCGCCGCCGGGCTGAGCCCGGCGCGGCCGGCTACGGCCGGTAGACCACGACCCCGTCGGCCTGGTAGGCGAAGTGGAAGCCGGCCTGCCTGAGGAAGCTGTAGATGGCCGGGTAGTGGTAGTCCGGGTGATAGCGGCTCCCCACCCGCCGGATCTTGTTCATCCAGCGCGGCTGCCAGACCAGCACCCACCCGACATGCAGCTTGCTCGCGTCCCGGCGGGCGTTGGCGATCCCGGTTGGCGTGACCGTGTCACCCATGCGCACCGCGACCAGCCAGTAGTAGAAGGGATGATGCTGGATCCCCGCCACCGTCCGCTGGACGGTCCAGGACGTGTAGGAGGCGGCCCGCGGATGCCCGTCCGCCGTGGCCAGAACCAGCGCGAGCGGCGACGGGCGATCCCCGAACCCGCTCGGCACCCCGATGATGCCGAACGGCACGTCCACCACCAGCGACCCGCTGTGGTCGGCGGCGATCGGGCGGTCCACGGCGGCCAGGGTGGTGGGCACGGTGGCCGGGTGCGGCACCCCCGGCCAGCCGGCCTCCAGCAGGCCGAACAGCACGACCCCGATCAGCAGCGGCGGGGCGTGCTGGCGCAGCCACTCCACCGCCGCCCCGGCCAGCAGGGCCGCGCCCACCAGCCCGAGCAGCGCGAGCCGTTCGGCTTCCCGGAAGGACGACAGCCCGGGCAGGTGGATCATCCAGGTGTAGGGCATGAGCGGAGACACCCCCAGGCCCCGCCAGTGCATGGACAGCGGTACGTACTGGTGACCGCTGATGTCCAGGGTGGGCCCGAGCGACAGCCAGGCGGCGCCCAGCCATAGCGCGGCCAGCAGCCAGGCGCTGCGCCGCCGCCAGCTGACCACCAGCCCGAACACGGCCAGCAAGCTGAGCACCACCCCGAAGGTGGCGAGCCCCTCGCCGGGCGAAATGGCCTGGTAGATGGAGCCGAGCCCGGTGGCCCCGTAGTCGGCCAGCCGCGGTGACGGCGCGAACAGGGACGGCAGCTGCGCGGCGTACTTGATGTAGTCGCTGGCGGTCGGGGCGCGGCTGCCGCCCGCCCGCAGCTGGCCCACCATCGCGACGAGCTGCGGGATGGAGATCACCACCGTGGTCACGGCGGCGGCCGCCAGCGCCCGCAGCTGTGCGCGGCCGTGATGCCCCACCAGCCAGGGCAGCAGCACCAGGGCGGCCAGGATCACCGCCAGTACCGCGAGCTCCTGGTCGATCAGCATCAGCGCGCCCGGCATGATGCCGAGGATCACCCCGCGCCTGATGGTGGGGCCGCGACGCAACCGGACCGCCGCCTCCATGGTCAGCGGCAGGAAGACGATGCCCGCCGCGGTGTGGATGTGCGCCCAGGCCTGGAACGCCACCATGCCGGACAGCCCGTAGAACGCGCCTGCGGCCAGCGGGCCGATCAGGCCGGGCAGCCACAGCCGGGCCAGCCGGTACATGGCGTAGCAGGCGAACCCGGGCGCCAGGATGACCAGCAGGTCGTACGACACCGACGGCCCGAACAGCAGCGTGACCGGGGTCATCACCGCCCCCAGCAGCGGGGTCAGAGTGTCGAAGCCCAGCCGGTCGCCGAGCGGGGCGGCCAGGTACGAGGTGAACCAGGGGTTGCCCAGGTGGGTGATTTGGTGGGCCATCCACCACATGTTCCAGACGTACTCGGCCTGGTCGTCACCGGCGGGCAGGGTGCCGGTCAGGAAGCTGGCCCGGGGCCAGGTGGCGGCCACGCCCGCGGCCAGGAAGGCGATCAGGATCACGGCCTCGCGCAGCCACGGCCATCCCCACAGCCGCCGCTGGGCGGGCCCCGCCACCTGGCCGTTGGCCGGCTGCGCCGCGTCCTCCGACGGCTCGCTCGCGGCCCCGGCCGTGGCCTCCGGGACGGCCACCGAGCCGGCCGCGGAAACCGCCGACTCGTCTTCCTTCTGCTGGCTCACGTTCGGATCCCTCCGTGGGCGCAGGCCCCGCGCCTCGCTGCCGCTGGCGGCTCACCGGCCAACCTGGGCAGATAGCCCAGGGATATCTAGACATGGCATATGACCGTCAGTCCACCACAATGCGGATGTCCAAGATACCCAGGGTGAAAGATACCCAGGGTGAAATCGTTACCCGGCCACCGCCCCGGCCCGCCGCCGCCGCCCGGCGGCCAGGCCGCCCCGCGGACGGGTTCCGGCCCGGTCAGGCCACCCGCTGGATCCCAGCAGATCCCCGTTTCTTACATTTCAGGAAAGAACCCAAACTAGACTGCGGCCGGTCAACCTAGTGGAAGTCACCATGAAGCTGTCGATCCTGATGCCCGCGTACAACGAGGCGGCGACCGTTGGCCTGGCGATCAAGCGGGTTCTAGATGTCCGCTACCCATGCGATATCGAACTCGTGGTCGTCAACGACGGCAGCAAGGACAACACCCGCGAGGTACTGGCGGGCATCGGCGACCCGCGGCTGGTGATCGGCGATCATCCGGTGAACCGCGGCAAGGGGGCGGCGGTGCGCACCGCCGCGGCCCTGGCCACCGGCGACCACATGCTCGTGTTCGACGCGGACCTGGAGTACTACCCCGAGGACATACTCAACCTGCTCGCCCCGCTCCAGCGGGGCGACGCCGAGGTGGTGTACGGGGTGCGCACCTTCGGCGCTTCCACCGCCCATTCCTTCTGGTTTGTCATTGGCAACAAGGCGAACACCTTTACCGCCAATGCCTTGTTCAACACCTGGATCAGCGATCTGCACACCTGCCTCAAGCTGATGCCACTCGGCCTATTCAGGGAACTGCCCGTCCGCGAGAACGGCTTCGGGCTGGACACCGAGATCACCGCCCTGCTGCTGGCCCGCGGTTACCGCCCGTACGAGGTGCCGATCAACTACAAGGCCCGCAGCCGGGAAGAGGGCAAGAAGCTCACCTGGGGCGACGGCGTCGAATCGACCTGGATCCTGCTCCGGGTCCGGGTCCGGGAAGGGATCAGGAAGCGGCGGGCCCGCCGGCGCGCCGCCCGGGCGGCCGCCTAGTGCCCCTTGGCTATCACGTAGCGGACCCAACCGCCGTAGATGGCCAGGCCGGTGAGCACCACGACCATGATCCACACGGCCGCATGGATGTTGCGGGTCCGGTCCGGCACGGGCAGATCGTTCTGCATGATCCAGGCGGCCCGCTCGCGGATCACCGGTGGCCAGGGCCAGCGGGGCAGGTGCCGGTAGGGGTTCTGCTCGCCGGCGGTGACCGCATCCCTGGCCCTGTCCACCGACCGCTCGATGAAGTAGAGCTGGACGGTGTTACCGGCCGGGGCGTATACGCGGTGCACCACCAGGCCGGCCAGGACGCCGATCACCAGTGGCTGCCATGGATAGCCCGCCAGGTAGGTGCCCAGCCAGGCCAGCCGGTACGGGAAATGCAGCGGGTTGTGCAGGATGTGGTGCGCGAGCCCGGCATGCCACACCGCGGGCAGGGCGTAGTTGATGAGCCAGATGCCCGCGGCCACGATCGGGAACGCGACGACCACGATCACGATGGGAGAGAGCACCACATACCAGGCCGGGGCGCGCCGGTTGTGCTTGCGCCAGTTCGCCAGCAGCGACCGGACGAACAAAGTAGCCAGCACCGCCTCGTACACGTTGCGGAGGTCGTGCCGGTCGGCGATCCAGCCCTGGAAGGTGAACAGGTTGTCCCACTTGGGCTTGAGATAAAGGATGGTGTGCCCGCCGACCTGCCATTTCAGCTGAACGAACAGGTAATACAGGGCGGAGATGATCAGGGCGCCGATGTTGGCCGCCACGAATGACCAGATGATCTGCTGCAGCCAGCGGAGCCTGATCGGCTTGCCGTTGACCAGGATGTGCTTCGGGGGCACCAGTTCCTCGGTCGCGGCGGTCATGGCACCCTTCCGGTCCGGGCGAACGGTGATGCGGCGGGGGACCGCACCAGCGCTCAGACTACCCAGATCGGGGCAACCAGCACCTTGCTCTCACAGGGAACGGTCAGGCCACGTACGGCTGGCCGTCATCGCTGGTCATCGGGCGGCCCGCCGCCTGCCAGCCGGTCATGCCACCGGCCACGTTGTGCACCTGCCAGCCCGCCCCCGCCAGGGCCCGGGCCGCACGGCCGGAACGGTGGCCGCTCCGGCAGATCACGTACACCTCACGGTCCCGGCCGATCTCACCGGCCCGGGCGCTGAGCTGGCCGAGCGGGATGTGCAGTGCGCCCGGCACGTGGCCCGCCTCCCACTCGTCGGGTTCCCGCACGTCAAGCAGGAACGCGCCGTCCGGCACCTGGGCCGCGGGTACCTGGCTGACGTCCTCACTCATCGCCTGCTCCCGCTCATCCACGACTCACACCCCGCCAGGTCCGTTAGGCATGATGTCGGTCGGGGTGCTCGGCTTGGCGTCCGGGCCCTTCTCCCGCCAGGACGGGCCGGGGGCCACCTTGCGCAGCTGCTTGTTCATGGACCGCAGCAAGAAGAACAGCGCCAGCCCCATCCCGGCCACGATCAGGAACCCGAGCGTCCCCGACACCACGTTGCCCAGGGTGCTGGCCGATCCGGCGGCCAGGTAGGTCACAGGCTCACCCTCTCCCGCACCCCGGCGAACAGGTCGTCCTCCGGCAGTTCAGTATCCACCACCGATCTGGCCAGGTGATAATCCTCGGTCGGCCAGGCCGCCTGCTGCACCTCAAGCGGGCAGGCGAACCAGAAGCCGGCCGGGTCGATCTGGGTGGCGTGGGCCAGCAGCGCCTGGTCACGGAGGCCGAAGTACTCCCCGCACGGGACCCTGGTGGTGATCTCCAGCTCGGGCCGTTCCTCGCCCCGCTCCTCCCAGCGCTGGAACCACTCCGCGTACGGGGACTCCAGCCCGCGCCGCTCCATCTCCTCGTGCAGCGCGGTGAACCTGGCCCGGTGGAAGCTGACGAAGTAGTACAGCTTGAGCGGCTGCCAGGGCTCGCCGGTGCCCGGGTAGCGGTCCGGGTCGGCGGCCGCCTCGAACGCCTCCACCGTGACCCGGTGGGTCATCACGTGGTCGGGATGCGGGTAACCGCCATCGGAGTCATAGGTCAGGATCACGTGCGGGCGGAACTCACGCACCGCGCGGACCAGCGGGGCGGCCGCGGCCGCCAGTTCCTGCCGGGCGAAGCACCCGTCCGGCAGCGGCGGCGGCGGATCGCCCTCGGGCAGGCCGGAATCGGTGAATCCGAGGAACTGCTGCCGCACCCCGAGAATCTCGCGCGCCCGGGCCATCTCCTCGCGCCGGATCCGGGGCAGGTTGTCCCGGATCTCGGGCCGTTCCATGGCCTTGTTGAGTATGTCGCCGCGCTCGCCGCCGGTCATGGTGGCGACCAGGACCTCCACCCCGGACCGGACATACCGGGCCATGGTCGCCGCGCCCTTGCTCGACTCGTCGTCGGGGTGCGCGTGCACGGCCATCAGCCGCAGCGGGGCGGGCGGCTGGCTCGCGGCGAGGGCACGATCGGCGGGCAGGGCAGGCACAGAATCCCCCTTTGGCGGTGTGAACGGCGGCGCGGCGCCCCCAGTCCCAGGCGCCGGAAAAGCTACGGCAACAACGCGCCGGTGGGGCGGCCTCATTCCCGTCCGCGGCCAGCGCTATCACCGCGCCGGCTATTGACGGATGCGACACATACGTTAAGCCTGGGTAGCCTCAATGAATTACCCCGAGGAGCCATCCGGCTCCCGCGGACCCTCCCGTCCGCGTTTGCCGCCAAGGAGTACCCGTGACCGAGACACGCGACGACCACGTCACCTGGCTCACCCAGGAGGCCTACGACCGGCTGAAGGCGGAGGTCGATCATCTCTCCGGGCCGGGGCGTGTGGAGATCGCGAAGAAGATCGAGGCCGCCCGGGACGAGGGTGACCTGCGCGAGAACGGCGGCTACCACGCCGCCAAGGAGGAACAGGGCAAGCAGGAGGCCCGGATCAACCAGATCCAGCACATCCTGCAGAACGCCAGGGTCGGCGAGCCGCCGCGGACCGACGGGGTGGTCGGCCCGGGGATGACTGTGACGGTCCGGTTCGACCGCGACGACGACGAGGTCACCTTCCTGCTGGCCTCCCGCGAGGAGAGCGGCTCACCGATCGACGTCTACTCCCCGCGCTCGCCGCTCGGCAGCGCCATCTCCGGCAAGAAGGTCGGCGAGACGGCGACCTACACGATGCCTAACGGCCGCGCCGCCACGGTCGAGATTCTCGAAGCCGTGCCGTACGGAGAATTCTGAGCCAGCACGGACCGGGCCCGGCACGCTAGTGCAGCACATCGTAAGTTCCTGACTGGGTCCTGGTCCGCGCCGTCCGGTCTGCTGAGGGCAGAAGGGGTGGTTGCTGCCCGGCGGCGGGCTCTAGCGTGGCCGCGTGGAGTTGCACGTCC
>DATDGI010000111.1:0-7094 GCA_036522155.1 Streptosporangiaceae bacterium | reverse complement strand
CCGTGGCCGGTTTGGCCGTGGTGGGCCTGGCGGCGGTGGATTTGCCGGTGGGCTGGCGGGCGGGAGCGGGCTTCGGCTTGGCAGCGGCCTTCGAGGTGGCGGGGGCCTTCGAGGTGGCGGGGGCCTTCGAGGTGGCGGCCTTCGGCCTGGCGGCCTTCGGCCTGGCGGATCGGGTGGCCGCGGGCCGGTCGGTGCTGGCCGCGGGCCGGACGGGCGCCGGGACCGGGCTGGCCACGGCCTCGGCGCTGGCCGGGCTGGCGGCGGCTGCCGGGCTGGCCGGGGTGGTGGCGGCTGCCGGGCTAGCGGCGGCTGCCGAGCTGGCCGTGGTCGTCGCGGCTGCCGGGCTGGCCGGGGTGGTGGCCGGGCGCGTGTGCGCCCGCTGGCCGGACCCCTGGCGGTCGTGCAGCGGCGTGACGTTGCCCGTCGCCTCCGGCTGACGCCGCTCGGTCCCGGCCTGGCCGGCCGGCGGGCCTCCCTGCCCTGGCGATCCGAGCTGCTCCTGAAGCTGGGACCGGATCTTGTCCGCCGCCAGCAGCAGCTGGCCGATCCCGGCGAAGATCGCGCGCAGGACCACCGCGGGGGCTTCCTTGAGGCGATCAGTGACCTGCGGGCTGGGCATCGTGATCTCCCTGCATGCGTGTCTGGGCGTTCCGCAAGGGCGGTAGCTATGGCCGTTCCTCATTCTCGCTCTCCCGGCCCGCTGTCCGCAGGGCGGGCGGAGTTCCCGCCGTTCCTGTCGTGCCCGCGTCCGGCAGCAGGCGGGAACCCCGGTACATTGGGGATCGTGATCAGCCCAGACAGGCAGGGGCAGGCCACCCCAGACCGGGCGGCCCGGCGGGTGCTGCTGGCCAGGCCCCGTGGCTACTGCGCCGGGGTCGACCGGGCCGTGCAGACCGTCGAACTGGCGCTGGAGCGTTACGGCGCCCCCGTCTACGTGCGCAAGCAGATCGTGCACAACAAGCACGTCGTCGCCTCGCTGGAACAGCGCGGCGCGGTATTCGTGGAGGAGGCGGCGGACGTGCCCGAGGGCGCGGTCGTGGTGTTCTCGGCGCACGGCGTGGCGCCGGAGGTCCGGGCCGAAGCGAAGGCCCGCAACCTGCGCACCATCGACGCGACCTGCCCGCTGGTCACCAAGGTGCACAACGAGGCGCGGCGGTTCGCCGCCCAGGGATACGACATCCTGCTCGTCGGCCACGAGGGGCACGAGGAGGTTGTCGGCACCACCGGCGAGTCGCCGGCGCACATCCACCTGGTCGACGGGCCGGCCGGCGGTGCCGGCGTGCAGGTGCGCGACCCGGCCAGGGTTGCCTGGCTGTCGCAGACGACGCTGTCGGTGGACGAGACCAACCAGACCGTGGCCGCGCTGCGTGAGCGGTTCCCGCTGCTGGCCGATCCGCCCAGCGATGACATCTGCTACGCGACCCAGAACCGGCAGGTGGCCGTCAAGGCGATCGCCGCCGAGTCCGATGTGGTGATCGTGGTCGGATCGCAGAACTCGTCCAATTCGGTACGCCTGGTCGAGGTGGCCAGGGACGCCGGGGCCGGGGCCGCCTACCTGGTGGATGACGCCGGGTCGATCGATCCGGCGTGGCTGGCCCAGGCCCGCACGGTCGGCCTGACCAGCGGCGCGTCCGCCCCCGAGGAACTGGTCTCCGGCGTGCTTGACCGGCTCGCGGATCTCGGCTTCGGCGACGTGCAGGAGGTCGAGGCGGTCCCGGAGCGGATGGCGTTCGCGCTGCCGCGCGACCTCAAGCGCGATTAGCGCCCGGCCGGGCTGTCTCCTCCCGATCTGGCCGGATGCGCCTGGGGGCGGCACCTGGCTCTGGGTGGTTCAGGCTCTGCCGCACCGCCCCGGCGGGCCCGCGCAGGCCGCGGGCGGCCGCGATGATCAGGCTCAGCGCCGTCCCGGCGAACAGCCAGGGCGCGGCTCCGGCCAGCGTGAGCGCCGTTCCCTCGGCGGCCGAGAGCGCCAGGCCGCCGCTGCCGGTCATGCCGCTGACCAGGACCAGCACGATGCACAGCAGCGTGGGCGGGCTGACCGCGACCAGCAGCAGGTCGGCCGGGCGCGCATACCAGGCCGCGGCGGCCCCGCCGGCCAGGAAGAACACGCCCGCCACGGCGGGCGAGCCGAGCCAGCCCGCCATGAGCACGCCCACGGTGAAGACGGCCACCATCAGCACGATCGCCCCGCGCCCGGTCAGGCGGACCACGTTTCACCCGCCTTTTCCTGCGGCGACATGGTCCGGCGCAGAATGCCACCCAGCACCACGATCGTGAGCCACAGGTAGGAGGCCGTCTGCGGCGAGGCCAGGGCGACCGGGATGGTGGCCGCGAACACCAGCGGTGGCGGCAGCAGCCGGGCCAGGTAGTAGCGGCGCACCTTGGGGTCCACCCGGCCGCGCATCAGGCTGGGGGCCGAGATCGCGTAGACCCAGATCGCGGCCTCCACCAGGCCCGCTGCGGCCACGCAACTGGCGTAGAACACGGTGGCGGCGACCTGGTTGGAGGCGGCGCTGAACAGGGCGGTCGGGTAGGGCAGGAACGCGATCGTGGCCAGGAACAGCAGGTTGAGCAGCATCAGGGTGCGGTTCAGCACGGTGATGTGCAGGAACATGCCGTGATGGCCCAGCCAGAACAGCCCGATCACGGCGAAGCTGATGCCGAAGCTGCGGATTTCCGGCAGGGCGGCGTGCAGCTCGGTGGCGGAGTTGATCGTCCCGCCCGCCGTGGACGGCACACGGATGTCCACCACCAGCAAGGTGATCGCGATGGCAAACACCGCGTCGCTGAAGAACAGCACCCGGTCGTAGGCCAGGTTCCCGTACAGCGCCAGCAGCCCGCGCCGGGCGTGGGCATGCTCGTGGGCGGCGTTCCCGCCGTCAGGTGCCGGGTGATCGGGCCGGGGACCGGCCGGTGCGGGATGGGCCCGGGCGGGATGAGCCGGTGCCGGGCTGGCAGGATCGCGGCCGGTGGCCGCTCCGGCGGGGGGCTCAGCGACGTCATCCGCCATGGGGGGCAGGCTCTCCGTCCGCTAGCCGGCGGCCCAGGTGGGCGGGACCCGGGTCAGCTCGACACGGCCGGGCCCGGCTGCTTCTCCCGGCCGGGTGCCAGTATCGCCGGCCGCGATTTCCGCGACGAGTTCCGGGGCGGACAAGGCCCGGGTGGTCTCCTCCACCGGGCCGGGCGGCTCAAGCTCGGCGTCGACCAGCCCGAGCTGGCTGAACCGGCGGGCGCTGACCAGCACCCTGCTCTCCAGCGAGCCGACCGTCTGGTTGTAGGCCGCCACCGTGCTGCCGATCGCCTTGCCCAGCCGGTCGACATGCCTGGCCAGCCCGCCCAGCCGGTCGTGCAGCTCGCGGCCGACGTCGAACACGGCCCGGGCGTTCTCCGACAGGGCGGCCTGCTGCCAGGCGTACTGCGCGGTCCGCAGCATGGTGACCAGCGTGGTCGGGGTGGCCATGTGCACCTTCCTGGCCATGGCGTATTCCAGCAGGTCGGGCTCGCGTTCCAGGGCCGGGGCGAGGAAGGCCTCACCGGGGAGGAACAGCACCACGAACTCCGGCGCCGGGCTGAGCGCGGCCCAGTAGGCCTTGGCCGACAGCCGGTCGATGTGGTCGCGCAGATGCCGCGCGTGCGCGCCGAGCCTGGCGGCACGGACCGATTCGTCGCTGGCCTCGGCCGCCTCCAGATAGGCGGCCAGCGAGACCTTGGAGTCCACCACGATGTTCTTGCCGCCGGCCAGCCGCACCACCATGTCCGGGCGCAGCGCGCCGTCGTCGGTGGTCACCCCCACCTGCTCGTCGAAGTCGCAGCGGGCGCTCATCCCGGCCAGTTCCACCACCCGCCGCAGCTGCATCTCACCCCAGCGGCCGCGGGCCTCGGGCCGCCGCAAGGCGGTGACCAGCGCCTGGGTCTGCGTCCGGAGCTGTTCCGAGCTCTGCCGGGCGATCGTGACCTGCTCGGCCAGCGCGGCGTGCGACCGCTCCCGGGCGGCGTCCGCGTCCCGGAGCTGGGTTTCCACCCGGGCCAGGGTCTCCTTCAGCGGCCCGACCAGGTTCTCCACCGCCGCCCGCCGGGTGTCAAGCTCGCCGGCGGCCCGGGCGTTCGCCGCCGCCAGCCGGCCCTCGGCCATCTCCAGGAAGCGGCGGGTGCTGGCGTCCAGCGCCTGCGCCGACAGCGACTGGAAACGCTCGGCGAGCTGGCCGTCGACCAGGGCGGCCCGCTGGTCCGCCGCGCGCGCGCGCTCCTCCGCGGCACTCGCCCGGGCGGCCAGGTCGGCTCCGCCGGCCGCCTCCCGGCTGCGGGCGTAGAGGAACCCGAGCACCGCCCCGATGGCGATGCCGATGAGCAAGGCCAGCAGCGAGATCGTGGTCATATGCCGCATCCTCCCAGGCTGGTGCGACAGTCGCGGGGAGGCCACGCGGGCAAAGACGCGCATTTGGGAAGGGCCGGATCTGGGGGCGGGAAATGGCGCGGGCGATTACCTAACCGGACGTCCCCGGCGCGGCGGTGGCGGCCGCGCCCGCCGCCACCAGGCCGGTGACGGCTTCCCGCAGCGGGCCCAGCCGCCCGGCCGCGGCCGCCCGGGCCGCCGCCAGCGCGCGCCCGGCCGGCTCGGCCACCTCCAGGTAGGCCTTGAGCTTCGGCTCGGTCCCGCTCGGCCGGATCACCACCCGGGCCCCGGGCAGCCGGTAACTGAGCACGTCGGAAGGTGGCAGGCCAGCCAGGCCCGCGGACAGGTCGCCGATGCTGGTCACCGGCCAGCCCGCCAGCGCCGCCGGGGGAGCTTCCCGCAGCCAGGCCATGATCTGGCCCGGGGCCTCCGCGGGCAGGGTGACCTGCGCGGTCAGGTGGACCCCGTGGGTGGCCTCCAGGTCATCCCAGCGGTCAAGCAGCGACTGGCCGGCCTGGTGCGCCTCGGTGGCCAGCGAGAGCAGCGCCAGCGCGGCGCTGATGCCGTCCTTGTCCCGTACCACATCGCCCACGGCGTAGCCGAGAGCCTCTTCATAACCGAATACGAAACGGCGGTGCGGGCTGCCCTCGCCCGCCCGGACGATCCACTTGAACCCGGTCAGGGTCTCGGCATAGCTTGCGCCCGCCGCCGCCGCGATCTTGGACAGCATGGTCGAGGAGACCACCGTGGTGGCGACCAGCCGCCCGGCCGGCTCTGGCCCGATGGCGGTCCTGGCCAGCAGGTAGGCGCCGAGCAGCGCGCCCACCTGGTCGCCGGTCAGCGCCCGCCAGCCGCCCGGGGCGGCCGGGTCGGGCACCGCCACCGCCAGCCGGTCACCGTCCGGGTCGTTGGCGATCACCAGGTCCGCGCCCAGCCGGCGGGCGTCGGCCAGGGCCAGGTCCAGCGCGCCGGGTTCCTCCGGGTTGGGGAAGGCGACGGTCGGGAAATCGGGGTCGGGATCGGCCTGCGCCCTGACCACCTGCGCCGGCGGGAAGCCCGCCCGCTGGAAGGCCCGCCCGGCCAGCCCGGCCGCGACCCCGTGCAGCGGGGTGTAGACGATGCGCAGCGGCGGCGGCCCGGGCGCGGCGGGCGCCGGCGGCGGTCCCGGGGCCGGGCCGGACGGGGGCAGCGGCAGGCCGGGGGAGGCGGCCACGATGGCGGCCAGGTACGCCTGCGCCACGTCGTCGCCGTGCGCGGTGATCAGCGGGCTGTCCGCGGCGGCGACCGGGACCGTGGACAGCGGGCCCACGCCGGCGATGGCCGCTTCGATCTGCGCGTCCACCGGCGGGATGATCTGCGCGCCGTCGCCCAGGTAGAGCTTGTAGCCGTTGTCGGCGGGCGGGTTGTGGCTGGCCGTGATCATGATGCCGGCCGCGGCGCCCAGCCAGCGGATGGCGAAAGCCAGCAGCGGGGTCGGGTGACGCGGCGGCAGCAGGTGCACCCGGATCCCCGCGCCCGCCAGCACCCGGGCCGCCTCGGCGGCGAACTCGTCCGACCGGTGCCGGGCGTCGCAGCCGATGACCACCCCGGCCCCGGCCGCGCCGGAACGGTGCCCGGCCAGCCACCCGGCCAGCGCCGCGGTCGCCGCCCGGACCACCGCCCGGTTCATCCGGTTGGGCCCGGCCCCGACCGCGCCGCGCAGCCCCGCGGTGCCAAACGTCAGCCGCCCGGCGAACCGGTCGGCCAGTTCCGCCCCGGCCGCATCGCCACCGTCGCCGAGCAGCGCGCGCAGTTCGGCGCGGTCCCGCTCGTCGGGGTCGCCGGCGATCCAGCGTTCGGCCCGGTCGCGCAGGTCGTCGCTGATCACGTCGCGGTGTTCCCGGGGCCGGCCGGACGCAGATCGGGCAGCAGGCCGGCCAGCAGCGAGCCCATCCGGCCGGCTGCCGCCTGCCCGGCCGCCACCACTTCGGTGTGATCGAGCCCGTGCGGCGCCAGGCCCGCGGCCAGGTTGCTGACCAGCGAGATCGCCAATATCTCGGCGCCCAGATGGCGGGCCGCGATGGCCTCAAGCGCGGTCGACATGCCGACCAGATCGGCACCGGCCGTGCGGAGCATCCGGATCTCGGCCGGCGTCTCGTAGTGCGGGCCGGGCAGGGCGGCGTACACACCTTCAGCGAGCCCGGGGTCGGCCGCCCGGGCCAGGGCGCGCAGACGTTGCGAATAAAGGTCGGTGAGGTCGGTGAAGCGTGAGCCATACCCGGCCGGCGGCGGGGTTCCGGCCAGCGGGGAGCGGCCGGTCAGGTTGAGGTGGTCAGCGATCAGCACCGGCTGGCCGACCTGGTAACCCGGGTTGATCCCGCCCGCGGCGTTGGTGAGCACCACCACCCGGCAGCCGGCCGCCACCGCGGTCCGCACGGCGTGCACCACCGTCGCCACCGGGTGGCCCTCGTACAGGTGGACCCGGCCGAGGAAGACCAGGACGCGCACCGGTCCCGCGTTCACCGAGCGCACCGTCGGCGTGTGTCCCACCACCGTGGGCTGGGGGAACCCGCCCAGCTCGGTCAGCGGGATCTCGGCCTCGGTGGCGCCGATCGCGTCGGCGGCCGGCGTCCAGCCCGAGCCGAGGACCACCGCGCAGTCATGCGGCCCGATCAGGGCGGTCAGGCGGGCGGCGCTGGCCTCGGCGGTAGCGAAGGGATCG
>DATDGI010000110.1:0-12889 GCA_036522155.1 Streptosporangiaceae bacterium | reverse complement strand
ACAGCTGAGGTCCCGCGGCCGCTGCCGCGGGACCTCAGGGATCACCGGTCAGGCGGGGATGACCACCGTGGTCATGATCTTGTCAGCCAGCGTCTGCGCCTTGGCGTCCCACAGCGGGAACAGGAAGCCGACGAAGCAGATGATCTCGTCCACGATGTGGCACAGTTCCCGGACGAAGCACATGCCCGCCCCGATCGGCTGGCCGGTCGCCTCGCTGACCAGCTTGATGCCGACGACCCGCTTGCCTAGGGACTGGCCGGTCCGGCCCATCACGATCCAGCGGTTGTAGATCGTCCACGCGAGCGCCCCCACCCAGAACAGCAGGGCCAGGATCACGCTCAGGACGTTGTGGAGAGCCAGGCTGAGGACCAACAGCACGATGTAGCCGCCGATGATCGGGGCGATATCGATCAGGTAGGCGCCAGCGCGCTGGCCCCAGTTGGCGTAGACGGTGGCGGGACCCCCGCCCATGTAGCTGCCGGGCGGCGGGGACTGGTAGCCGGGCGCGGGCGGGTAAGCCGGCGGGGGCTGGTAGCCCTGCTGAGGCTGGTACCCCGGCTGAGGCTGGTACCCCGGCTGGGGCTGACCGCCCGGTGGGGGCTGACCGCCCGGTGGGGGCTGGTAGCCGGGAGGAGGGGGTTGATACGACACAGGGGAACCTTTCTGAGGGAAGGAACTGCCCGCCACCTCGGCGGTCAGGGGTGCGGGGGGTACTACAGGAATCCGAACCGGTGCAGCTGATAGAGCCAGCTCAGCGCGACCACCACGGCCACGACCCAGCCGATCCTCCGGCGGGCCTGTGCTGACCAGGGCCGGGGCGCTTCCGCCCGCCCGAGGGCCCGCGCCACCAGCACCGGGGCGGTACAGGCGGTCAGGGCCGCGATCAGGTAAACGAGCGGGCTGGCCGCCGCCGCGGCCTGCCACTGGCCGTGCACGAGGGCGACCGTGGCGGTGGTCAGGCCACAGAACGGGCAGGGCACGCCGGTCAGCGTGCGGAGCGGGCACGGAATACCGTGCCCGTGGGTATAGATCATCAGCGTCGGGTAGATGGTGCCAACGGCGGCAGCGCCAGCGGCGAACATCGTGATGTTCTCGGGCGCGGAGTATCCCCGACGGAGTACGAGCACCAGTCCCCCACGCTGCAGCGGCCGCCCTGACGAGCGGATGGGTGGCAATCGTACGGGCTGGAGTGCCTCTGTGTACGCGGAAATCCTTTGCTTTTTCATGACATCTTCGAATCCCCGGGTGGCGCATGCCGGGCCGCTGGTGTTTCAGAAAATCCCGGGCAGCAACGCCGCCGTGCGGCGCCGGTAGTCGCGGTATTCCGGCAGGGTCCGCAGCAGCACCTGCTCCTCCCGGACCGCGCGGTACACCTGCAGCGCGCAGAGGGCCAGCCAGACGGCAACCGCGGCCGCCGATGCCGCGATGAGGGCCAGCCCGAGGGCCGAGATCAGCTCGCCGGTATACAGCGGATGCCGCACCCACCGGTAGGGCCCGTGGTCGGCCACCGCCCGCGCCTGGGCAATGATCGATAGGTTGCGCCCGAGGAAGACCAGCGACCACACCGCCCACGCGGTGCCCGCTGCCAGCAGCAGGTCGGCGGCGAGTTGCTGGCCCGGGCCGGGCCGCTGGCCGGGCAGCAGCGGGAAGACGAAGGGGGTGACCGTCGCGACCACCGCCGCAGCGTGCGCCGTGGCTGACCGTGAGGTCGCGACCGCCGGGCCCCGCCGCAGGTAGCACCAGATGACGATGGCGTAAAAGGCACAGATCAGGATCGCGGTGAGCCAGCCGAGCGGGCCGGTAGCACCCTGGCCGCCCCGGTGGGCCAGGTGCACCAGGTCGGACACGAGCAGCAGCGTGACCACCGGCAGGACGACCAGCCGGCCGATGTCGGGGCGCCCGGCCATGCCGCCGTCAGCCGCCGAAGAGCACCCGCGCGGCGGAGATCGCGCCGGGGCCAAGAAGAATCACGAACAACGCGGGGAACAGGCAGAAAATGAGCGGGAACAGCACCTTGACCGGTACCTTCTGCGCCTTCTCCTCGGCCCGCTGACGGCGGCGCAGCCGCATCTCGGTCGATTGCTCGCGCAGCACCTTGGTGATCGCGATACCAAGCTCGTTGGCTTGGATCACGGCCGACACGAACGACCGCAATTCGGCGACGGGGGTGCGGATGGCCATGGCCCGCAGGGCCTGGGCCCGGGAGGCGCCGATCTGCATCTCCTGCAGCGCCCGCGCGAACTCGGCTGCCAGCGGCCCCTCGGTGTTCCGCGCCACCTGGGCCAGCGCGCTGTCGAAGCCCAGCCCCGCTTCCACGCAGACGGTCAGCATGTCCAGCGCATGCGGCAGCGCCCCGCGGATCCGCTCCCGGCGTTTCACGCCCGCGTTGTACAGCAGCAGGTCGGGCAGGAAGAACCCGACCACGCCGCCGACGCCGGTGCACAGGATGAACAGGCCCACACTGCGGAACCCGTACAGCGCGCCCAGCCCGGCCAGCGCCAGCAGCCCGAGTCCCTTGGCCGCGAGAATACGGTCGGGCGCCCACCCGCCCGGGTTGCCGGCCAGGTCAAGCCGGCGCTGGAGGGTGCTGGCGAAGCCAGCCGGGGACAGCCGCAGGGCCAGGCTCCGCAGCCAGCTTGGGACCTCACGCGGCGCCGCGGTGCCGGCCCGGACGGCCACCGTCGCCTGCTGCGAATATCTCCGGTCGATGGAAGCCAGCGCCCCGGCTACCCCGCTGCGCCGGCCGGACCGCGCCGACACCAGGGACAGCACAGCCAGGAGGATCGCCAGAGAGATGGCACCCAGCGCGGCGGCCAGCAGTGTGCTGCCCAGCACCTCAGACCTCCACCTTGATAGCGAAGCGCATCCAGATCACGCCCACGACGAACAGCACCCCCGCCGCCCCCAGCAGCAGCCCGCCGAGGATGGTGTGGAAAAGCGGGTCCAGGTAACTGCGGTTGGTGAGGAACAGCCAGCCGCCAATCGCCACCGGCAGGGCGATCAGGATCCAGGCCGACATCCTGCCCTCCGCGGACAGCGCCCGGACATGACGGTGCAGCGCGGCCCGCTCCCGCATGGTCGTGATCGTGTTGCCCAGGATCTCGGCCAGATTGCCGCCGACCTCGCGCTGGATCCGGATCGCCATCACCGTCCAGCGCAGGTCGGTGGATTCCATCCGGTTCGCGACCCCGTCCAGTGCCACATCCAGCTCGATGCCGACCCTGGCCTCGGCTATGGCCCGGAAGAACTCATCGGAAGCCGGCTGGGTGTCTTCCCGCACCACCGCGTCCAGCGACTGCGCGAGCGAGAAGCCGGAGCGCAGCGATCCGGCCATGAGCTGCAGAACGTCTGGCAACTGGTCGGCGAACGCCGCCCGGCGGCGCCGGATCCGGCTGCTCACGAGCACGCGCATGCCGAGCCAGCCCAGTATCAGGCCGCCCGGGATGCCGATCAGCGGAGTCCCCACCAGCAGCGTCAGCAGGACGGCTAGCCCGGCGCAGGCGCCCGCGCCGAGCAGCACCCACTCGGCCGGAGCCTGCCTGATGCCGGCCAGATCGAGCCGCTGCGCCAGCCCCTTCTCGGCGTTGCTGGTGCGCAGCACCTGCGAGGCCAGGCCGACGGCGGTGCGCGCCACCGCGCCCTCACCTTCCCCGTCGTCCTCGATGTCGGTGGGGGCCGGCACGGGCGCGTGCCGGGGGCCGTAGCGCTCGAACTGGCTCATCAGGTTCCGGCTCCGCTCGCCGCCCCGCAGGACGCCGATCAGGAGCAGCGATACCAGCAGCAGCGCGGCGAAGACGGTGGCCAGCACGGCCGCCAGCGGCAGAGTCATCGCGCGTGCTCCTCCGGCCCGAAGACGCCAGCGGGCAGCGGGACGCCACGGTCGGCCAGGACGCTGAGGAAGCGGGGGCGCAGGCCGGTGCTCCGCAGCGAGCCCCGGTGCCGCCCGAGTGAGTCGATCCCGGCGTGGAAGTCGAACGTGAACACGTCCAGCAGCGTGATGACCTCTCCCTCCATGCCCTCCACCTCGGTGATGTGGGTGATCCGCCGGGTGCCATCCTTCAGCCGGACCTGGTGGATGATCAGATCGATGGCCGAGGCCATCTGCTCCCTGATCGCCCGCTGCGGGAGTTCGACGTCGGCCATCATCACCATCGTCTCCAGCCGGGCCAGCGAGTCCCGCGGCGTGTTGGAATGGACGGTGGTGATCGAGCCGTCGTGGCCCGTGTTCATGGCCTGCAGCATGTCCAGGGCGGCGCCATCCCGGACCTCGCCGATGATGATCCGGTCCGGGCGCATGCGCAGGGAGTTGCGGACCAGGTCGCGGATCGCGATCTCGCCCCTGTTCTCCAGGTTGGGCGGCCGGGATTCCATCCGGAGCACGTGTTCCTGCCGCAACTGGAGTTCCGCGGCATCCTCGATGGTGACGATGCGCTCGTCCTCGGGGATGAACGACGACAGCACGTTCAGCGTGGTGGTCTTGCCGCAGCCGGTGCCCCCGCCGATGACCATGTTCAGCCGGCCGCGCACGCAGGCCTTCAGCAGTTCGGACACCGGGCGGGTGAGCGTCCCGAAGCCGATGAGATCGTCCACGGTGAACGGGTCGACGGAGAACTTCCGGATGGTCAGCAGCGAGCCGTCCAGCGCCACCGGAGGCACGACGGCGTTGATCCGGCTGCCATCCGGCAGCCGGGCGTCGACCATCGGGCTGGCCTCATCCACCCGGCGCCCCACCCGCCCGACGATCTTGTCGATCGTCCGGCGCAGGTGGCCCTCGTCGGCGAACGCGGTCTCGGCCGGGTACAGCCGCCCGCCACGCTCCACATAGATCTGGTCGTACCCATTGACCATGATCTCGGAGACCTCAGGGTCGCGCAGGTAGGGCTCCAGCGGGCCGTAACCAAGGATCTCGTCGGCCACCTCCTGCGCGACCCGCATCCGGTCGGCCGACGTCAGCGGGGTCTCGTCGCGCTGCAGCACCGCCTGCAGCGTCTGGGTGACCCGCTGCTCCAGTTCCTGCTGATCCAGGTGCGCGTCGTAGAGCCGGGGCCCGAGCGCCTCCAGCAGGGCGTCATGCACGCTGCGCTTGACCGCCGCGAACGGGTCGGCGTGCCGGGCCGCGCGCCGCGGGACCCGTTTCTCAGTCTGGCTGACGCCGGGCCCGAGCCGCTGGGCGAGCCGCTCCGACAGGCTGCTCACGACGTCCGCCGCCTGCCCCGGGCCAGCGACAGCGGCGCCCGGCCGGCCGCCGCCGGGCTGCCAAGCAGCCGTGCCTGGGCGAACTGCAGGAGGGCCTGGCTCACCGGGTGCCCGGTGCTGGACATGGTGATCGGCGTGCCCTTGTTGATCGAGATGGGCACCGCCCGGCTGGACGGCACGAACGCGGCGATCGGGCAGCGGACCGCCCGCTCCACGTCCTCTAGGCTCAGGCCCACCTTGGAATCCGACCGGTTGAGCAGCACCGACCGGATCTGCCTGGGGTAGGAGAGCAGATCCAGCATGTCCAGCGTGACCCGGAGGTTCTTGAGGGCGGACACGTCCGGGGTGGTGAGCAGCACGTGGTGGGCGGACGCGTCCATGGCGGTCAGCACGTGCTCGCTGAACTGGGCCGGGGTGTCGATGACGACGAAGTCGAACATCCCGCGCAGCACCGTCAGCAGTTCGCCGACCAGCGCCGCCGACACCTTGTCCGCGTCGCCGGGGGTGACCGGCGCGAGCAGCATCTCCAGGCCCGGCCGGTAACGGGTCAGCAGCGAGGCAGCGCCGGTGATGTCGAGATGGCCAGCCATCGGCATCGCGTCCACGATGGTCCGCACCGGGTCCAGCTGAACGCTGATGGCCACGTCACCGAAGGCCAGGTCGAGATCCACCACGCAGACCCGGCGGCCGGTGCCGCGGGCCAGCACGACGCCGAGGTTGACCGCCACCGTGGTCTTGCCGCAGCCGCCCTTGGCCGCGAACACCGTGATGATCTGCCCATCCACGGCGGGCTGTGTTTCCTCCATGCTGAGCGGGGAGAGCATGCGCCTGGACACCTCGCGGGAACGGCGGCAGGCCGCCTGCAGAGCGTTGTAGTCGCCGACCGGGACAACCTCGCGCACGCCGGACTGGAGCGCACGGGACAGCAGTTCGACGTCCACCCGCTCGCGCACCAGGACCACCCCGAGGGCCGGGCGGGACAGCCGCAGCCGGGCGGCGAAGGCGAGCGCCTCGCTGGTGGGCGTCTCCGGGCCGATGACCACCAGCGTCTCGGCCGGATCACCGTCGAGTATCTGTGCAGCCGTGACCAGACTGTCCGCGGTGTGCACCTCTTCACCGGTGCCGACGAAGAGCTCGGCGACCTTCACCGCATGCCCGCACAGGATAGGCATGGCTCTCCTTACATCACGGCTGGAACAACGGGGGCGGTACTGCGGCATCGAACTTGGTCCCAGACGAGGGGGTCAGCAGAGCCAGGTAGGTTACGCCCGTCTCGGTGAGCAGGATGAGCCGCTCGGCGTCCGCCTGGGTGACGGCGAATGTGACCAATACCCCTCCTGACCCGCTCGACGCGGTACCCGTGGTGGCGTTCTGGGAGAGCAGGCCGGTGCTGCGGCTGGCGTTGGCCCCGGCGGCTCCTACCGACAGCACCAGCACCTTGGGCAGCACAATCCGGGTCCGGACCGCGCCGCTGTACTGCGACTGATGCGACTGGCCGGTGCCGCCGCAGTTCTCCTGCACGCTGAGGTTCTTGGCGCCGTAGGTGTCGAACACCGCGACCTCGGAGCCGGCCTGGACATAGCCGGCCACGGCTTCCGGCATGCAGAGCGGCACCGTTACCGCGACCATCCCCCTGGGGATGGCCAGCGTCCCCTGCGAGGTCGCCGCCGCCGCCGTCACCAGCATCGGGCGCAGCAGCAACTGGCCCGGTGGCAGCTGGGAACTGAGCACCAGGGCGCCCAGCCCGTC
This sequence comes from Streptosporangiaceae bacterium, assembly GCA_036522155.1. Classification (GTDB taxonomy): domain Bacteria; phylum Actinomycetota; class Actinomycetes; order Streptosporangiales; family Streptosporangiaceae; genus UBA9676. Next base: position 5,944 of record DATDGI010000110.1, on the reverse strand, counting down.
ACTGAGTGACTGGACCGCATCATCCGGGACCGACGAGGCGGGCAGTTCCTTGCTGGTCAGCAGCCCCTCATGCAGCGCGGACCCGGCGTTCGTCCCGGCCGGGACCGGCTGGCTGGCGATCAGGACCGTGACCGGCTTCTGGCCGGCCAGGGCCCTGTTGTTGGCCCCATGGACATACGCCAGCACCCCGGCGGTGCCGGCCAGGGCCAGCAGCACCGCGAGGATGACGGTCAGTAGGCGACCCTTCAAGATTCTTCTCCTCTGGCGTGAGTCACGGCCGGGCCCCGCTCACCCGGTGAGCCTGATGACGACCGCGCCCAGGTCCGGCCCGCCGAGAGAGCCGGACGAGGGAATCAGCCCCTGGGTGAAATAACCGTTGAGGCAGAACGCGCTGCCCGAGCAGTCGTTGCCCTTGTTCAGCCAGTCCTGGGCGAAGAACGAGGGCATGTGGTAGCCGGTGACGACGAACGCGGCGAAGCCGTCCAGGGTGTAAGTGGCCTCGCGGCCCTGGCCGGTCACGGAGGTGTAGACCGGGATGTAGATCGGGGTCCGGTTGGCCTGCGCGTTCGCGAGCACCGTCTGGCAGTCATGGCTGACCGAGACGCCGGTGTCGCCGCCATAGACGGGACCGCTGATGTCCAGCGAGCAGTTCCCGCCGTCGTCGGTCCAGCCGAAGTTGCCCGGCGCGACCCCGCCGGACGGCCCGCGGCCACAGCCGTCGCCGCCCGCCCCCCGCCCGTGCAACTGGAGAACCTGGTCGAACGAGGGGTCCGGGAGCGGGTTCGGGGGATAGGGCGGCGGCAGCGCGTAGGAGTTCCCGTTGTTCGTCGCCTGGTTCCACTCACACTCCGAGACCGTGAGCGCGGTGACCGTGGCCGCGGCGGGCCCGCCCCAGGCCGCCTGGGCACACGCCTTAACGGTCGTGCCACGGAAATGTGAGTTGCCAAGCAGCGCGCGGGCGAACACCGGCGGGAGCGCGGTGGAGCCGTGGCTGGTCAGGGTCGAGGTGTGGACGTCGGCAAAGCCCTCGAAACCGGACGGGGGAGGCGGGCAGTCGGTGCTGGCGCCGGTGCTGAAGGGGCAGGCCCCGAGGGTGCCCGAGCCGCACACCAGGTCTACCGCGGCCGCGCCGCCGGTGAGCTGGGAGGCGTTGAGGTCGGCATACTGAGCGGCCACCGCGGCATCACAGGTGGCCAGGACGCAGGTCTTGGCCACCGCCAGCGCCCCCGCGTCGGCGCCGTTCTGCAGCTCGGCGCGGTTCTGGTAAAGCTGGCCCACGTCGATGACCAGAGCGCCGATCCCCAGCAGCACGCCCGCGCTGATCAGCACCGCGACCAGCACGGCGACCGTTCCCCGGTCGTCCCGGCGCAGCCGGCGCCGGACCGGGCGCAGCAGGCGCGGCATCAGGTCTCGCATGGCATCTCTACGTGCGCGGACAGAGTGATCGGATTCCCCAGCCCGTGCCCACCGAGCAGTGAGGCGACCGCCCCGATCGGCGTGATGAAGGAGAACGGATAGCTGGCCGTGACCACCGCGTTGGTCCCGAGGCCCGCTCCGGCCGGGCACGGCACCACGATGACCGTCATCCCCGTCAGCGTGGGGGCCGCGGCCTGGGTTTGGGCCACCACCACACTGGTGACGTCGCCCACCGACGCCAGCCGGGCACCTTCCCGGGCCGCCTCGGTGAGCGTGATCTGGGCGTTGAGGGCCCGGCCGAAGTCGATGATGCCGAAGACGATCAGCAGCAGCACCGGCAGCAGCAGCGCGAACTCCACGGCCGCGGCGCCGCGGTCGGCCGCCCCGGTCTGGGGCCGTCGCCGGTTCATGGTCGGCATACCCCTCCCTGTCGGTGCCGCGGGCGGGACACGTCCCGCTCGTCCCGCCCGCCCACCGGACCAGACATGCCTGTTACGACTCTGTGCCACTCCGGCAGCAGGAGCACGGTGAGCGTGGGCATGCCACTACCGCATGCCGGCCGGCGGCGATCATCGCCCCTGGCCGCGGCCTCCGCGGGGCAGCCCGGCTCACCTGCTTCTCGCTGCAAGAGCTCAGAGCGACGCCGCGATGTTGTTGAAGATGCTGCTGAGGGTCTTGCCGAGGAGGGTGACCGCACCAATGATCACCAGAGCGATGAAGAACACGATCAGCCCGTACTCCACGGCCGTCACACCGCGATCGTCGCGCCGCAATGGCCGGTCAAGCAGGTTCCGGACATGAACTAGGAACGTGAGCATCTGGAGCCCTTTCGGCGATGACAGGGCCGGAGAGCCCGGCCATCGGTCAAAACCCACCCTTGGGGCTGGCTGGCACCATGCCACCCAGACTCGACACCCTGTTACCTCCAGGCTTGGTCCGGCATCGGCCAAACGTCCGGTCATGCGCGGCGAGCCGGCCGGCATGTCGGCCGATCGGCCGGCACGGGAAGCCGCTGGCCAGGTCACAAAAAGGTAACAGTCGCACGCCGGCCGCAAACTCCGGCACGGCATGAGGCGTCTACTCTGCGGTAGTTGGCCAGCGTTGAAGACGCTTTGAAAGGCGTGACGTACATCGCGCCCAGAACCGCATCTTGCGGGGGGAGCCGCAATGTCCATTCGCCTCGCCATCGTCGACGGTCATACGCTCACCCGCTACGGCCTGCGTGAGCTGGCTGGACAGCATCCCGACATCGAGGTCGTAGCCGAGTGCGGGTCGGTGGCCGAAGCGCAGCGGGTAGTCGCCGCCATCCGGCCGGAGGTGGTGACGGTGGACGTCACCCTGCCCGACGGCGACGGCCTGCGGCTGGCCCGGGATCTCCGTGACCGCTACGCCGAGCTTGGCATCGTCATGCTGACGTCCAAGGGCGAGGACGATGTCCTGTTCCGGGCGCTGGAAACCGGGGTATCGGCCTTCGTCGCCAAGACCGCGCCGGTGGAAGAGGTGCTGGCGGCGATCCGGCACGCGTCGGTCGCGGCCACCTCGTTCACGGCGTCCGGGCTGGCGGTGGCCATCGCCCGGCGCCGGGCGGTGCGGGAGCGGCTGGCGCTGAGCCCCCGGGAGACCGAAGTGCTGCGGCTGCTGCGCGACGGCCTGTCGATCCCGGCGATCTCGCTAAGAATGTTCATCAGCCAGTCGACGACCAAGACCTATGTGGCCCGGCTGTACGAGAAGCTCGGCGCGGCCAACCGGGCCCAGGCGCTGATGACGGCCGTCCACCACGGCCTGATCGAGTACGAGGGGGACGGGGCTCCGCTGCTGGCCGCGGTGTCTGCCGGGGCCCCCGGAAGACTTGCTCCGGCCACGTTCGGCCGCGGCCCGGTCAGGACCCCGGCCGGGACGAGCGTCGTCTGACGCCGGCCCTGGCAGCCTGAGCAGGGCCGGCCGTCCCGATGCGGGGCATGAGCCTGGCGGCGAAGCCAGCCACGGCCACCGGTCCCGGCCCGCATGCCGGCCGCGCGGGACCAGCGAGGCCAGCGGACGCACGAGCGTGGCTGGTGGCGGCGGTGTCGCTGATCCTGGCCGCAAACGTGATGTTCTCCCGGTACATGTTCCCCGACAGCTTCTACGATCTCTACGCCGGGCGGTACATCCTGCACCACGGGATACCGCACACGAACGTGGTGACCGCGGTGGCCCACGGCGCCCCGTGGACCGATCAGCAGTGGCTGGCGCAGGTGCTGTTCTACGCGGCCTGGGCCGCGGGCGGGTTCCGCGCCCTGGCCGCACTGTCGGCGGTGCTGGTCACCTCGGGTTTCGCGCTGCTGGCCGGGCTGATGCTGCGCCGGGGCGTGCCGCCTGCGCGGATGTTCATCTGGACGCTGGCCGCGTTCGCGGTCTGCATGGGGAACACCGGGATCCGGGCGCAGAGCTTCGGTTATCCGTGCTTCGCCGTCACCCTGTGGCTGCTGCTCGACGACGGCCAGGCGCCGCGCCTGCGCCCCAGGACCTGGCTGGTCATCCCGGTGCTGCTGGTCTGGGCGAACACGCACGGGTCGGTGCTGCTGGGAGCCGGCCTGGTAGCCGGGTACGCCGGATACCGGGTGGCCGGGGCGCTGAAGCGAGGCGATGGGCGGGCGATGCCGGCCTATCTGGCGCTGGCCGTCGCGGCGGTGGCGAGCGTGGCCTGCACCCCGTACGGGATCGGCGTGGCCGGCTACTACCGCCGCTTCATCGGGAACCCGGTGCTCGGCCAGCACATCACCGAGTGGTCACACCCCAGCCCGCTGGACCGGTTCAGCTGGGGCTTCTTCGCCCTGCTGGTCATATCCGGGGCCGTGGTGGTGATCGCCTGGCGAAGGGGCATCCGGCCTGACCCGCTCGTGCTCGGCATCGCCGGCGTGCTGCTCGTGCTGGCCTTCACCGCGGTCCGCAACCAGGCCTGGTTCGGTTTCGGCGGCAGCCTGCTGGCGGCGGACACGCTGGCCCGCGGCGGGGGGGCCGGGCCCGTCTTCGGCACCGCCTTCCGGCGGGTGCTGGCGGCCGGGCTGGCCGGGCTGGCCCTGGCCAGCGCGGCCGTGCTCGCCATGACCCCGGACAGCCAGTTCGACACCCAGATCCCGCAGCGGGCCATCGACGTGACCGCGGCGCTCGCGGCCACGCACCCGGCCATGCGCATCCTCGCGGACGACTCGGCCAGCACACCGCTGCTCTGGCAGCATCCTGGCCTGTTCGGGCGGGTCGCGTTCGACGCCCGGATCGAGCAGTACACCAGCCCGGAACTGACCGGCTACGTCGATTTCCTGTTCACGCAGGGGGCACACTGGCCGCGGCTGATGAGCGGCTACCAGATCGTGGTGGTCTCCCGGCCAGCGCATCCCGGGCTGGCCACAGCTCTGGCCCGGATGCCCGGCTGGCGGGTGGTCTACGCCGGCCGCGACGGGCTCGTCCTGCTGCGCTGACCACTGCCTACAGGGCCGACACGACCGCCTGGTACATGCTGTTCAGGGTGGTGCCCAGCAGCGTGACCGCGCCCACGATCACCACCGCGATGAAGATGCCAAGCAGCGCATACTCCACGGCGGTGACCCCGCGGTCGTCTCCCTGCGCTGGCCTGGTCAGGTGGTTCCGCAGGAACGCATAGAACGTCAGCATCGAAAGCCCTGTCGGCGCCGGGGCGGGGTGCCTTGGTCCCTGGGTCACGAGCACCCATGGGCGGGCGGCATCACGCCGCCCAGAAAGGAGATCCTGCTGCCCGCCCGTCCGGCCCGGCATCGGGTGAACGTCCAGGGAAACCGTCCACCCGACGGGCATGTCGGCCGATCGGCCGACAAGAGGCATCCGGTATGTACGGATCCGCAGGTGCCGCCCCCTGCGGGCGGTCAGGCGTCCCGCAGGCGTAGCAGCAATCCACCCGCCAGCAGCGCTCCGGCGGCCCAGGCGGCCAGCACGCCCAGACCGCCCCATGGACTGAGGGGCAGGCTGTGCAGGCCGACGGTGGCCTGGATGTCCAGCCCCGCCGTCATCGGCGCGACCTGGAGCAGATGGCGCTGCAGATCCTTGTCGCTGACCAGGGCGGCGACGATCGGGAACAGGTAGAGCAGGCCGAGCACGAGCCCGATGGCCACCGCCGGGTCCCGCACCGCGGTGGCGGCACCCAGGCTGAGCAGGGCGATCAGTACCAGGTACAGCACCGACCCGGCGGCGGCGCGCAGTACCGGCCCATCGGCCAGGGACAGCGGGCCGAAGCCGCGCGCGGCGGTGAAACCGTGGCCGGGCAGGATGAGCCGCCCGGCGAGCAGCGACCCCAGCACGGCGACGGTCCCGGTGGCCAGCACGAGGCCCGCGACGACGGCGGCCTTGGCGGCCAGTACGGCGGACCGGCGCGGCATCGCCGCCAGGGTGGTGCGGATCATGCCGGTGCTGTACTCGCCACTGACCACTCCCGCGGCCACGATGGCCACGACGGCCTGGCCGAGATCGATCCCGGTGAGGCTGATCCTGGCCGGGTCCTGGCCGCAGCCCGTGGCCG
>DATDGI010000109.1:0-2413 GCA_036522155.1 Streptosporangiaceae bacterium | reverse complement strand
ACCGTGCGGCCCACCTCAGACGGCGGCCAGTCCCGGCGCACCGCCTGCACATCCCCCACCGCCGCGACGACGACCCCCACGTCCGCCCCGTCCCGTTACAGCCCGCACACCGCGCATACGGCCACAGCGCCACCGACCCGGTGGCGAAGGCCAGCAGCAGCAGGACGAGCCACCAGAGGGCCGCCAGCAGGTGCACCAGGGCCGCGATCACCGGCGTGCCTCGTCGTAGTCGGCCAGCGCGGCCAGGTCGTACAGGTCCTCGCTGCCCCGGCGGCCGGCTGGCCGCGGGAACCCGTCACGGTCCCGGAACCGCATCATCCGCAGGCTCCCCAGCGTCGTGCCCGCCAATAGCCGCCCCGACGCGACCGCTTCGCGGAGCCCGACCGGCCCCGTGCCAGGCGCGGGCGCTGAAACTGTTTCAGCCGCAGGTGAGAAGCCGCCGCCGGCCAGCGCGGGCGGTGTTACATGGGCCATCAGGCACCGCGGCATCCCCGGCGGCAGCTTCGCCACATCACTGCCGAGCACCATCCGCCGGGCCTCTACCGGGTCATGTTCGGGGGTCTGCGTCTCCCGCACCCTGCGCCCGGTCACCACCTGGACGCGGCCAAGCTGCTCTGGCGACGGCGGCATCGGCACATCCTCGGCCATCATCCGCCAGCCCTTCGGCCCGTACCGGGCAAGCATCTTGATCCCGCAGTTCTCCTTGACACTGGAGTCCCTGCGCCCGGTGACCGCAGCCGTCAGCATCTGGCCGATGAGAACCAGGTGCATCCGCACTTGCCGGCCGGCGAACGCCACATCACCCAGGCCCGAGAACGCCGGCGACCGCGCCGGATCACCTGCTCCCCGCAACTCGGACCAGTAGGAACGCAGCCGGTCCTCGGCCATGTTCAGCTCCTCGGCGATGACGAACAGCCGCGGGCCGACGCTCCCGTGCACCTTCCCGCGGGTGTCCATGCCGGCCACGGCCACATCGTTGCGCCGGTCAAGTTCAGCGCTCAGCCACGCCATTCCCTCATGCAGCTGGTAGACCGACCGGGCGTAGCCGACGTTCGGCAGTTGCGCCCAGCCGCCGTCCTCATCCTTGAGAATCCACGGATAAGAAGCACCCTTCTTGGCGTCGAGGACCAGGCCGACACCGCCCTTGAGCAGCACCTGAAGCAGAATCCATCCGGCCAGGTTCGACTTGCCCGCGCCGGTGCCCATGCTGACGGCGATGTGCGGGCTGTCAGTGGCCAGCGACGCCTTCACAAGCTGGCCTTCCTTGCCGATCCCGATCAGCAGCTCGTCGTCGCGGCATGCGGCCATCGCATCGAGCACGCTGGCGAAGCGGACGTGCTTCGGCGGGGGCTCGCTGCGGCTCAACGTCAGCACCGGCCGCGGGCCGGCCAGCGCCGTCTCCACCTTCGGCGACTCAATGCCCAGTTTGGCGCTGGCCGTCGCCACTAGCCACTCCCGGTCCTTCGCGTCGGCTGGCCAGCCTTGCGGCGGGTAGATGCGCACCGTCTTCACCGTCCCGTCGATGCCGGTCTCGACGTCGAGCCAGGAGGATGCCGGGGCGGCGCGGGGAATGCCGGCGCGTTCGTGCGCGGCCAGGTGCAGCGGGTGCAGATAGGTCCGCCGGTTCTTGCGCTCGCGCAGCCTGCGCCAGCCCAGCCAGAACCCGAGGGCGACGCAGGTAAACAAAGTAAACAAGATCAACGCGCTGGTCACACCCGGTGCGGCCAGAAACGCGGCCACCAGGCCGATCACGCCCAGCGTGCCGCCCGTCCGGTGCGCCGCCCGCTGCCACCGCGGCCGGTGCCACCAGCGTGTCGCGTGCCCGGTCGGCGTCAGCGCCCTGCTCCCGGACCGCACCCAGCCAGCGTCGGTGACCGGCTTGCCGTGGTGCGCCTCGCCGGACAGCCAGCGCCAGAGCCGGGAAACCCACCACGTCGAACGGGCCCAGCGGCCAAGCCTGGCAAGCAGGTAACAGGCAACCCCGATGATGATCGCGGCACCTATAACAGCGGTCTTCATCGCTGCACGTCGCCTGTTACAGGTGTTACGCCGGAGAGTGGAGGGTAACAGCCCCTTCCGTCTTCTATCAGCTTTCTGTTTTCCTTCTTGTCCTGCTCGTTCTCCCGGTGGCTTCGCCACCGGAGGTTCGACGGCCTGCTGTTCGACTTGTCCCCGTCACCGTGCAGCACCTCCGGCCTGCCGTGCCAGGCCAGGGCCACCAGGACGTGCACCGCGACCGGGCGCCCGGCCACGCTCACCCGCGGGTAGCCGTCGCCGTCCAGCGAAGGCGTCAGCATCGCCCCCTGCGGCGACATCACCCGGCCCTCGCTCGACGCGCGGCAGCCAGCCACAGCCGCGGGCACCAGCGGCGACCGCGGCACACGCCGCCATGTCTCGTCAGGCATCCGGGCCG
>DATDGI010000108.1:0-2585 GCA_036522155.1 Streptosporangiaceae bacterium | reverse complement strand
CCGTGAACCTCCGCGCCCGCATTGCCGGACTAGCCGGCGTCCTCCTCATCATGGCTGGGGCGTTCGCTATCGGCGTCGCGATCGGTGCCCAGGTGCACGCACCGCTGCCCTCCCCGGCGGCAGCGGGCGCCACCGGGCCAGGCAGCGCTCACGGGCCATCACTACGGCGCTCACTACCGGTATCCGTCGATATCCCGGCCATTGGCGTGCATTCGAAACTGCTGCAACTGGGAGTCAGCTCCAGCGGCGCGATCCAGGTGCCATCGCTTAACACGCGGGCCGGTGAGGCGGCGTGGTACAGGTACTCAGCGGCGCCCGGCGAGATCGGGACCTCGGTCATCGAAGGTCATGTCGACAGCTATCGTGGGGCTGCCGTCTTCTTTCGCCTGGGCGCCCTGCGCCCCGGAGACAGCGTCGACGTGACGCTCGCAGACGGGATCACCGCTGTTTTTCGCGTCACCGGCGTACGTCAGTACGCCAAATCCCGCTTCCCGGCGGAAACCATCTACGGCGCGGCCGACTACGCGGCCCTGCGCCTGATAACGTGCGGCGGCACCTTCGACTACGCCACCAGGAATTACCTCAGTTCCATAGTCGTGTTCGCCTCCCTCACCTCAGCACACCTGACTGGCCGGGCGGGCGGTTAACTGCAGCACGCTCCACGTTGCGCCACGGCCGCGCAGATCGGTCTTGGTTTCAGTGGGTCAACGCAACGCCCCGTCCTGAGTTCAGTTGGATCCTGGGCGGAGGTGCTGAGTGGATCAGATCACCGACGAGGAGCGGCGGCGGATCGCCGGGCTGGTGGCCGGGGGCGCGCCGCCGTGGAAGCTGCACCAGGAGATCAACCGGTCGCGGCACGCCATCCGGCGTGCGGTCGTCGCGCTGTGCCGGCCGGCGCGGCGGGAGCCACGGCGATCGGTGCTGAGGCTGTCGCTGGCCGAGCGGGAAGAGATCTCCCGGGGGCGGGTGGGGTGGGATATCCCGGCCGGCTCGCCTTCCCCGGGCAGATGCCCTGTGAGATCGCCGCCGGGATGGGGGCTACGACCGGGTCACCGTGAAGCCGTCGCGGAGCCTGGCGGCCGGGGTTGCGGCCGGGATGCCAGTGCTGCCTGAGCCGCACCCAAAAGCGCCCGGGGGACGGGGCACGGTTGCGGTCATCCGCGGGGGCTGCCGGGCGATGGGCGGCTATGTTTTCGTTGTGATGTCTCTGACCGCCATCGAGATGTGGGCGCGGGGCCGTGGCCTGGAGATCGTGCTGCTGGTGACCGGGGCGGTCCTGCTGGCCCGTCTGACGGCCTGGCTGGGCGCCAAGATCACGGATCGGATCGACGCCCGCGCGCGGGAGACGGACGCGCTGGTCCGCTCGGAGGCGGCGAAGCACCGGCACGCGCTGGCGCAGGTGATCACGTGGGCCGTCGTGGTGGTCATCTATGCCGTGATGGGGGTGGCGGTTGCGGAGCGGCTGGGCGTTCCGCTGACGAGCCTGGTCGCCCCGGCCGCCGTCGCGGCGGTGGCGCTGGGCTTTGGGGCGCAGCGTGTCGTGCAGGACATCCTGGCCGGCTTTTTCATCATCACCGAGCGCCAGTACGGCTTCGGGGACCTTATCCGTGTGTCGGTGCCGAGCCTGAGTGCTCCAGCGGTCGGCACCGTCGAGGACGTCACGTTGCGGGTGACCACGGTGCGGACCGCCGATGGCGAGGTGGTCATCACACCCAACGGCCAGATCAGCCAGGTGACCAATCTGTCGCGCGGCTGGGCGCGTGCGGTGGTTGATGTGCCGGTGCCCGCAACTGTGGATGTCAACAAGGTGAGCGATCTGTTGCGGCGGGTCGGGGCGGAGGCGTACCAGGAAGCAGACCTGCGCCCGCTGCTGCTGGATCCTCCGGCCGTCATGGGTGTGCAGAGCATCGACGTGGACCAGTTCCAGGTCCGCATGGTCGCCAGGACGCTGCCCGGTAAGCAGTTCGACGTCGGCCGGATCCTGCGGGCCAGGGTCGCGGCCGGGCTGCTGCGGGAGGGCATCCACGTGCCGGCTGGCCTGGACACCGCCGAGCCAACCGGGGACGGCTGATGCGGCTGTTGCGGCGGGTGCGGACCTCGACCTGGGTTCTGATCACGGTTTTCGCGGCCGCCCTGGCCGCCTATGCGATGGTCAAGCCCCTACAGGCCACATCCGGCGGTGACACCCCGGCGACGGTACAGCCCGCCACCTCACCCACGCCCAGCTCGCCACGGCCGCTGCCGACCCTGCGGGCCAAGCCCACCAAACCCGCGACGCCGGCTCCGGTGCCACACCGTACGGTGCGGCCGTCCGCGACGGCAACGCCATCCCCGACCCGCGTTCCGGCCACATCCACCCCGGCGGCGACGCCAACTCCGTCCGCCACCGGCTCGGCGGCCCAGATTCTGCCGGGCGGCTAGGCGGCCGCGGGTCTTCCGGTCCATGCTGGTGGGTGCCCGGCCGTAGCGCATGGTGGTGCGCGGGCCGGTAGTGGACATGTTCGGCGTGTGGGAGGCAGGCGTCCCCCCACCTGGCACCTGGGCAAGGTGAGGGTGCCTGTGCGGCTGGCCCGGCGGGCCTGGTA
>DATDGI010000107.1:0-10024 GCA_036522155.1 Streptosporangiaceae bacterium | reverse complement strand
GACCGGCCGCGAGCCGGGTTGAGCATCGGATCTCCCGTCAGGCCGGGATGGCGGGGGCGGCCTTGGGCATCAGTAAACACCGGCCACCGCCGATCCGCCCAGCCGCCATGGTGGGGCCCGATGCGGGGCAGAATGACGGGGTGGAATCCACGCGTACCGCTCCACGCGAGGTCGTGCTGCTGGGCTCGACCGGGTCGATCGGCACCCAGGCGGCCGACGTGATCCGGCGCAACCCGGACCGGTTCCGGATCACCGCGCTGGCGGCCGGCGGTGGCGATCCGGGCCTGCTGGCCAGCCAGGCCATCGAGTTCGGGGCGCGGGTGGTGGCGGTGGCCAGGGAAGCGGCCGCGGCCGAGGTCCGGGCGGCCCTGCGGGCCCGGGGCGCCAGTCCCATGCCGGAGGTGCTCACGGGCACCGATGGCATCGCTGAGGCCGCCTCCGGGCGGTGCGACGTGGTGCTGAACGCGGTGACCGGGTTCAGCGGGCTGACCGCCACCCTGGCCGCGCTGCGGGCGGGCCGGGTGCTGGCGCTGGCCAACAAGGAGTCCCTGATCGCGGGCGGCCCGCTGGTGGCCGGCCTGGCCCGGCCGGGCCAGATCGTCCCGGTCGACTCCGAGCATTCCGCGATCGCCCAGTGCCTGCGCGGCGGCCGGGCGGACGAGGTGGCCCGGCTGGTGCTGACCGCCAGCGGCGGGCCGTTCCTGCACCGCAGCCGGGCTGAGCTGGAGCTGGTCACCCCGGAGCAGGCGCTTGCCCACCCCACCTGGCACATGGGGCCGGTGGTCACCATTAACAGCGCCACCCTGGTCAACAAGGGCCTGGAGGTGATCGAGGCGCACCTGCTGTTCGGGATCGGCTTCGAGGCCATCGAGGTGGTGGTCCACCGGCAGTCGGTGATCCACTCGATGGTGGAGTTCACCGACGGCTCGACCATCGCCCAGGCCAGCCCGCCCGACATGCGGATCCCGATCGCCGTCGCCCTCGGCTGGCCGGACCGGGTGGCCGGGGCCGCGCCCGCGGTGGACTGGGCCCGCCCGCACACCTGGACCTTCGAGCCCCTGGACGAGGAGGCGTTTCCTGCCGTCCGGATCGCCCGCGAAGCGGGCCAGGCCGGCGGCACCACGCCGGCCGTCTACAACGCCGCCAACGAGGTCTGCGTGGACGCCTTCCTGACCGGTCAGCTGGCCTTTGCCGGGATCGTGGACACCGTCGCCCAGGTAGTCTCGGAGCATGGCGGCCACGCGGCGGAGACCACCGGCCTGGCCGATGTCCTGGCCGCTGATCGGTGGGCACGGGAGCGGGCCCGGGAACTGACCGGTACGCGGGACCACCGCGCCCACAGCGTCGTGGACGCGGCTCACAGGAGGGGAGATTCCGCCGGATGAGCTTCCTGCTCGGCGTCCTCATCTTCGTGCTGGCCCTGCTCTTCTCGATCATGCTGCACGAGGCGGGCCACTTCGTGACGGCCAAGAAGTTCGGTATGAAGGTCACCCAGTTCTTCGTCGGGTTCGGCCAGACGCTGTGGTCCCGGCAGAAGGGTGAGACCGAGTACGGCGTCAAGGCCATCCCGGCCGGCGGCTACGTGAAGATCGTCGGGATGACCGAGATGGAGGACGTGGATCCGGCCGACGAGCCCCGGTCCTTCCGGCGCCACCCCGGCTGGCAGCGGATCATCGTCCTGGCCGCCGGGTCGTTCATGCACTTCGTCCTGGCCTTCGTGCTGCTGTTCGCGCTGGTCGTGGGGGTAGGCCTGGCCACCGCCAGCAATGCCACCGCGGTCGGCGCCATCGACTCCTGCGTGCCGGCCAGCCTGACGGCCGAGTGCACCACCGCCGATCCCGCCTCACCGGCCCGGCAGGCCGGAATCCGGCCCGGGGACACGGTCATCGCGGTAGCGGGCACGCCGGTCAGGAACTGGACCCAGATGGGCAAGGTCATCCGCCGCCAGCCGCCGGGCACCCCGGTCGCGGTCACCATCGAGCGGAACGGGCGGCGGCTCACCCTGCATACGTCACTGGCCGTGATCCACGGCCGGCCCGGGTCATACCTGGGGATCTCGCCGGTCATCGCCTTCCAGCGGGACGGCCCGCTGGCCGGCATCTCCTACGCGGGCAGCCAGTTCAGCCAGATCCTGGTCGGCTCGGTCAAGGTCGTGGCCAGCCTGCCCCGGGCCATCCCGGACCTGTTCGCCAAGAACCGCGCCAACACCCCCGGCGGCCAGGTGACCAGCGTGGTCGGCGCCGGGGACGTCACCGGGCAGGTGCTGGCTTCCAAGATCGGCTGGCAGCCGAAGGTCAGCCTGGTCCTGCTCATCATCGCGTCGCTGAACATCTTCGTCGGCGCGTTCAACCTGCTCCCGCTGCTCCCGCTGGACGGCGGGCACCTGGCCGTGGTGATCTACGAGCGGGTGCGCGCGTGGCTGGCCAGGCTGCGCGGGCTGCCCGATCCCGGCCCGGTGGACTTCCGTAAGCTCGTGCCGCTGAGTGTCGGGGTGTTCGCCGTGCTGGTGGGCCTGGGCCTGCTCCTGATCATGGCCGATATAGTCAATCCGGTTCACATCCTCCAGTGAGGAAATGAGCATCATGACCATAGACCTGGGCATGCCGGAGCCGACTCGGGAGCCGCTCGCACCGCGCCGCAAGTCACGCCAGATCATGGTGGGCACGGGCAAGCATGCGGTCCCGGTGGGCGGCGGCTCGCCGGTGTCGGTCCAGTCGATGACCACCACGCTGACCGCGGACGTGAATGCGACGCTGCAGCAGATCGCCGAGCTGACCGCAACCGGTTGCCAGATCGTGCGGGTGGCGGTGCCGTCCCAGGACGACGCGGAGGCGCTGCCGCAGATCGCCCGCAAGTCGCAGATCCCGGTCATCGCCGACATCCACTTCCAGCCCAAGTACGTGTTCGCCGCGATCGACGCGGGCTGTGCGGCGGTGCGAGTGAACCCGGGGAACATCAAGGCCTTCGATGACAAGGTGGCCGAGATCGCGCGGGCGGCGGCGGACGCGGGCGTGCCGATCAGGATCGGGGTCAACGCCGGCTCGCTGGACAAGCGGCTGCTCGCCAAATACGGCCGGGCCACCGCGGAGGCGCTGGTGGAGTCGGCGCTGTGGGAGTGCTCCCTGTTCGAGGAACACGGCTTCACCGACATCAAGATCTCGGTCAAGCACCACGACCCGGTGGTGATGATCAACGCGTACCGGCAGCTGGCCGCGGCCTGCGACTACCCGCTGCACCTGGGGGTGACCGAGGCCGGCCCCGCGTTCCAGGGCACCGTCAAGTCGGCGGTGGCGTTCGGCGCGCTGCTGGCCGAGGGCATCGGGGACACCATCCGGGTGTCGCTGTCCGCGCCGCCGGTGGAGGAGGTCAAGGTCGGCATCGCCATCCTGGAGTCGCTGGGGCTGCGGGAACGTGGCCTGGAGATCGTCTCCTGCCCGTCCTGCGGCCGGGCCCAGGTGGACGTGTACACCCTCGCCGACCAGGTCACCGCGGGCCTGGAGGGGATGGAGGTGCCGCTGCGGGTGGCGGTGATGGGGTGCGTGGTCAATGGCCCGGGCGAAGCCCGCGAGGCCGACCTGGGCGTGGCGTCCGGTAACGGCAAGGGCCAGATCTTCGTCCGCGGCGAGGTCATCAAGACCGTGCCCGAGTCCCAGATCGTGGAGACGCTGATCGAGGAGGCCATGAAGCTGGCCGAGGCGGCCGGCCAGGGCGGGGGAGCGGGCGCTCCCACCGTCACCGTCTCCTGAGCTCCCTGCCGATGCGCTCCCACCACCCCTGGCCCCGGTTCCGCCGGGCGGCCTGGCCGGCCGCGGCCCTGTGCGCGCTCGCGCTCGCGGCCGCCGGGTGCAGCAGCCAGGGGCCGTCCCAGCCCGCCGCGTCCAGCCATCCGGCCGGATCGGCCGGCCCGGCCAGCCCGGCCCCGGCCAGCCCGCTGCAGTGGCATTCCTGCGGCAGCCAGGGCGCCCCCCTGCTGTGTGCCAGCCTGGCGGTGCCGCTCGACTACGCCCATCCGGCGGGCCGGAAGATCACCCTGGCCCTGTCCGAGGTGCGCGCCACCGCGCCCGCCGCCCAGCAGCAGGGGGACCTCCTGGTCAACCCGGGCGGCCCGGGTGGCAGCGGGCTGGGGCTGGCCACCGTGGTCGCCCAGGGCCTGGACCGGAGCGTGGCCGCGGACTACAACGTCATCGGGTTCGACCCGCGCGGCGTCGGCTCCAGTGTGCCGGCCCTGCACTGCGAGCCGTCGTTCTTCGCCGGGGTGCGGCCGGACTACATCCCGGCCACCGCCGCGGCCGAAACGGTGCTCATCAAGCGGGCCAAGACCTACGCGGCCGACTGCAAGCGGCGGTTCGGCTGGCTGCTGCCCTACATGAGCTCGATCGACGTGGCGCGGGACATGGATTCCATCCGCGCCGCGCTGGGCCAGCGGCAGATCAGCTACTTCGGCTACTCCTACGGCACCTACCTGGGGCAGGTGTACGCGACCTTGTTCCCGCAGCGGGTGCGCCGGATGGTGCTCGACAGCACGGTGGACCCGCAGGGGGCCTGGTACGCGGACAACATCAGCCAGGACTACGCCTTCGAGGGCCGGATACGCGCGTTCTTCTCCTGGATCGCCGCCCACGACGCCTTCTACCACCTCGGCGCCACCCGGCATGCGGTCGAGCGCGCCTGGTACCGGGCCAGGAAGCTGCTCAGGGCGCATCCGGTGGCCGGCCCGTCCGGGCCGATGATCGGCCCGGACGAGTTCGACGACACCTTCCTGCAGGGCACCTACAGCAACAGCCTGTGGCCGGGCCTGGCCGCGGCGCTGGCCACCTTCCTGCGCGGTCACTCCAGTGGGCTGCTGAAAATCGGATACGAAGAGTTCGGTACCCAGAACGAGAACGGGTTCGCCGTCTACAACGCGGTGGAGTGCAGTGACGTCAACTGGCCGCGCAGCTGGGCGAAGTGGAACGCCGACACCCGCCGGGTCTACCGCACCGCGCCGTTCCAGGCCTGGGACAACGCCTGGTTCAACGCCGCCTGCGCGTTCTGGCCCGTGCACGGGCCAGCCCATCCGCTGCCGATCCGGGGCGCCGGACTGCCCGGCATCCTGATGATCCAGGGCACCCTGGACCCCGCGACGCCCTACGCCGGCGCGCAGGTGGCGCACCGGCTGCTGCCCAGCGCCCGGATGGTGGTGGTGCGGGGCGGCGGCAACCACGGCCAGTCGCTGGCCACGCCGCCCAACGTCTGCGTGAACGGCTACCTCGACCGCTACCTGGCGGACGGGTCGCTGCCGCAGGGCCCCGGCCTGGTGAACGCCGTCTGCCAGCCGACCCCCGACCCCGCCGCCGGCGGCTGACCCGGGGGACGCCGGCCCGGCCCGGGGTTTCTGCTTCGTTAGCTGCCTAACGGCTGTGCCCGCGACACCGGGTGGCTGCATCGCGGGCTGGCCGGAGGCCGATACCCTTGAAGGGTGCTGCGCACCAAGGCGTGGCGATCGTCGGCGCTGCGCCTGCTGGACAACCGCGATCGCGACGAAGTGATCGAGCTGTGTGACCGTGATCCGGTCGTGAACGTTTTCGTCAGTTCCCGGGTCCGCGAGGCCGGGCTGGACCCGGCCCGGCTGGGCGGGCAGATCTGGGGCTATGCCGACGGTGCGCAGCTCACCTCGCTGTGCTACGCCGGTGCCAACCTGGTCCCGGTCGCCCCCACGCCGGCCTCGGTCACCGCCTTCGCCGGCCGCGCCCGGCTGCTTGGCCGCCGGTGCTCGTCCATCGTCGGGCTCGCGCCGGGCGCGCTGGGCATGTGGGAGCTGCTCCAGCCGTACTGGGGCCGCCCCCGCGAGATCCGGGCCGTCCAGCCGGTGATGGCCATCTCCGGGCCGCCGCGGGTCGCGGCCGACCCGCTGGTCCGGCGGGTCCGCCCGGACGAGCTCGGCATCCTGCTCCCCGCCTCGGTGGCGATGTTCACCGAGGAGGTGGGGGTGTCGCCGATCGGGCCGGACGGCGGCAGCGGCTACCGGGCCCGGGTGAACGAGCTGATCGGGCACGGCCGCGCGTTCGCGCGGATCGAGAACGGCCAGGTGGTGTTCAAGGCCGAGATCGGCGCGGTCACCCCGCTGGCCTGCCAGGTGCAGGGGGTGTGGGTGCGGCCGGAACTGCGCGGCCGCGGGCTGGCGGCCGCAGGCATGGCCGCCGTGGTCGAGATGGCGCTGCGCGAGATCGCGCCGGTGGTGTCGCTGTACGTCAACGACTTCAACCAGCCGGCCCGGGCGGCCTACCGGCGGGCGGGCTTCGCCGAGACGGCGACATTCGCCTCGATCCTGTTCTGACCGGCCGCCCGGAGGGGATACCAGTGTCTGAGGTGGGCGCGGCCGTCACGGCCTGCGGCGAGGCGGCCAGGGCCGGGGCGCGGTCGCTGGCCATCGCCCCGGGCGAGGCGATCGACGAAGCGCTGCGGGGCATGGCCGAGCGGCTGGCCGGAAGCGGGGGCCAGATCCTCGATGCCAACGCCGCCGACGTGGCCGCCGGCCAGGAAGCCGGGCTCGGCCGGGGCCTGCTGGACCGGCTGCGGCTGGACGAGGCGAGGATCGCCGACATGGCCCGGCAGATCGGGCTCCTCGCCGCGGTGCCGTTCCCGCCGGGCGAGGTGCCGGTCCGGGATCTGCCCGGCGGGCTGCGGCTGGCCGAGCGCCGGGTCCCGGTGGGCGTGGTCGGCGCCAACTACGAGGCCCGCCCCAACGTGACCGTGGACGTCGCCTCCCAGCTGCTCAAATCGCGCAACGCCGGCGTGCTCCGCACCGGCGGGGCGGCCCTGCGGTCGGCGGTTGCCCTGTTCGACCACGTCATCGTCCCGGCCGTGGCGGCGGCCGGGCTCGACCCCCAGGCCCTGCAGCTCGTCCGCTCCGCCGACCGGGACGCGGCCACCGAACTGGTCCGCCGGCCGGGGCTGATCCCGCTGGTCATCCTGCGCGGCAGCGGTGCCACCACCCGGGGCCTGGCCGCCGAGGCGGCCCGGCACGGGGTCCGCACCCTGGCGCATGCCGACGGCGGCGGGGTCCTCTACCTGGACGCGGCCGCCGACCCGGCGCTGGCCGTCCAGATCATCGAGGCCAGCCTGGACCGCCTGGGCGTGTGCAACCGCCTGAACCTGCTGCTGGTGCACGAGGCGGCCTGGGACACGCTGCTGCCGGCCGCCCAGGCGGCGCTGGCGGCCCGCGGCGTCGCCGCCTCGCTGCCGCCGCACCGTCACCCGCTCGGCCACGAGTGGGCGCTTGACGACGGGCAGGAGGCCACCGTGACCGTGGCCCCGGTGACCGGGCCTGAGCAGGCCGCGCGGCTGGCCAACGAGGAGACCTCCGGGCTGGCGGCCAGCGTGGTCACCGCCGACGCGGCGGCCGCCCGCACCTTCCTGGCCGCCTATACCGGCACCGGCGCGTTCTGGAACGTCAGCACCAGGCTGCTGGACGGGTTCAAGCTGCGCGGCGTACCGGAGACCGGCATCAACGTCGACCACGTGCCCGGCCCCCGCGGCCCGGTGACCTTCCTCGACCTCTGCCTGCGCCAGTACGTGGTCACGCCGGGACCACGGGGGTGATCACGCTGATCAGGCTGGGCGCGCGGTCGGAGGTGATGGGTCCACCGGCATGATCGAACACGCCACCCCCGTTTATAGGAACGTTAGGACGTCACCCTTTCGTCCCCTGGTGCCCGATGCCTAGACTGTGTTGCCTAGTTACCCCAGGTACGTTGCCTAGTTACTCCAGGGACGTTGCCTGGTTACTCCAGGGACAGACGTGCCTTACGGTGTCCCGTATCGGCTAATTCGGGTGCCTTCGGGCGAAAGGGTGTGGGGGATGGGTAACAGAAGTGAGGTACGTCGGCACTCCCGTCCGCAGGGCGGGACGTTCCGGCGCTCCCGCCGACTGGGCTGGGTGGGTCTGGCGGCGGCCGCTAGCCTGATAGCTGCGGGCTGCGGATCGTCGTCCTCGTCGACAACGGCGCCGGCTGGCTCGAAAACGGTTCCAGCGGGGCTGAGCATCAGTTCCTTTACCGTTTCCGTAGCCTCGGAGATGTCCAAGTTCAAGCCGCTGACCGAGTTCGCGACCAAGGGAGCCAGCACCCTGCAGGTGGGGGTGATCCTGCC
The DNA here is from genome assembly GCA_036522155.1 of Streptosporangiaceae bacterium. GTDB lineage: Bacteria > Actinomycetota > Actinomycetes > Streptosporangiales > Streptosporangiaceae > UBA9676. Next base: position 1,894 of record DATDGI010000107.1, on the reverse strand, counting down.
CGACACCACGTCGTCGACGCGGTACGTCAACTTCGACGCGCCGTACCTGAACGCCGCCTTTGCCGACGCCGGGTATACCCAGGCGCAGTACCGGATCGACAACGCGCAGGGCAGCGACGCGACCGAGCTGAACGATGCCACCGCCGACATCAACCTGGGTGCCAAGGTCCTGATCATGGACCCGCTCGACGGCCCGACTGGCGTGGCGATCGCGAAGCTGGCCGAGTCCAAGGGTGTCACCCTGATCAGCTACGACCGCGCCACCTTCCAGGGCACGAACACCTACTACGTCAGCTTCAACAACCAGCTCGTGGGTCAGCTGATCGGCGCGGGTTTCAAGGCCTGCGTTTCCTCCTGGGGGATCAAGAAGCCCCAGGTCTACGTGCTGAACGGCGGTGAGGACACCGACCCCAACGCCATCTCCTTTGCCACGGGTTACAACCAGGTGGTCTGGAACCAGCCGGCCAAGACGGTCGCCGCAGGCGCGACCAACAGCCTCGGTTACAAGCTGGTTGCCGAGAACTTCGCTCCTGGGTGGGACAACACCAAGGGCGGCACGATCTTCCAGCAGGCGTTCACCGCTAACAAGCAGATCAACGCCACGATCGAGGCCAATGACGGGCTCGCCAACTCGGTGATCACTGTCCTCAAGGGGGCCGGGGTCAAGGCCAAGACGATCCCGACCACCGGGCAGGACGCCACCGCCCAGGGCATGGCCTGGATCCTCGAGGGCTATCAGTGCGGTTCCGTGTACAAGGCGATCTACAAGGAGGCCCAGGACGCCGTGGGCCTGGCCACGATCCTGCTGGCCGGCGCCAAGCCGCCTGCGGCTCTGCTGAACGGGAAGACCGTCGACCCGGCCAACCCGAGCATCACCGAGCCGGCCTCCCTGCTGACCCCGGTGTGGGTGACTCAGGCCAACATGGAGGCGACAGTGGTCGCGGACGGCTTCGACACCGCTACGGCCATCTGCACAATCGCCGGTGCGACCGTCTGCGCCGCGGCTCATATCTCGTGATCATCTGACCGTGGGAACCCCGACGGGGTTCCCACGGTCGCTCCTCCGCAGCCGGGTTGGCGGATCCTCCAGCAGGGGGGTCCGCCAGCCCGGCCCTGGCGAGGTGGTCGTGCAAAACCTCGAACCGGCGGGAAGAACGGGAAGAGCAGCACGGCTATGCTCTGCGGGCACCGGGATACCGGAGCGGCGGAGCCCAACCTAGGCAAGGGCTACTTGACGAGTCTGCAAGATGACTGAGATGAACGAGGCCCAGCAAGGCGCGAGCCCCCCCGGAGACGGGGCGGAACCCCTGGTGAAGCTGCGGGGCATCGACAAGCACTTCGGGCCGGTGCAGGCGCTCTACGGGGTGAACCTGGATCTGCCCGCCGGCCAGGTGACCGGCCTGTGCGGGGACAACGGTGCCGGGAAGTCTGTGCTCACCCGCTGCATCGCTGGCGTGCACCAGCCGGACCATGGTCAGATCTACTTCGATGGGCGACCGGTACACATTCGGAGCACCCGGGACGCCGCCGCGCTTGGGATTGAGACCGTGTACCAGGATCTGGCGCTGGCCGACAACCTGGACATCGTCCAGAACATGTTCCTCGGCCGGGAACGTCTGAGGCGCGGCCTGCTCGACGAGGACTCGATGGAGCGGCAGGCGGCCGAGACCCTGTCCACCCTGAGGGTGACCACGGTGCGCTCGATCCGGCAGCCAGTGGCCTCGCTCTCGGGAGGTCAGCGGCAGGCGGTGGCGGTGGCCAAGGCGGTGATGTGGAACTCCAAGTTGGTGCTTCTGGACGAGCCCACCGCCGCCCTCGGGGTGGTGCAGACCCGGATAGTGCTTGACCTGATCGAACGGCTCAGGGACCGCGGGTTGGCGGTGATGGTGATCTC
>DATDGI010000106.1:0-8749 GCA_036522155.1 Streptosporangiaceae bacterium | reverse complement strand
CACGTCGGCGTTGCTCGCCGACGTGACCCCGGACCCGGAGATCGCCAGCGACGCGTCGAGGGTGCCTTTCGCGGTGACCAGGATGCGCTCACCGGTGAACGGCTGCAGCGCGCCCGCGTACCCCGCCGACGCCGGGTAGGGTGCGGCGCCGCGGCCGTAGCCGAGGATCAGCAGGTCACCCACGCCGATCTGCGAGCCATCGGTGACCGTGACCGCCGTCTGGCCGGCGGTCGTGACCGCGGCGGCGAGGGTGCCCGTCTGGTCGGCGTCCGCGCCCGCACCCCACGTGCCGGTGAGCGCGATCGAATGCTGCGGGGTCTGCGCGTTCCCGCCGAACGCCGCGCTCGAGGAACGGTCCAGCTCGAGGTAGGTGTAGAAGTTGCGGCCCTTCACCGGCCCGTTGACCGGCTCCAGGAACACCTGGCTCAGCGGGATCGTCACCCCGCCCGTGGTGAAACTGGTGAGGACCGTGCAGTCGTACTGGTCGAACCACAGCCGCCACGGCCACGCATACTGGCCGCCACCCGACCCGCCCTGGTTCGGCCAGTCGAAGTAAACGATCCCGTCGAACGGGTAGAAGGTGCGGTGCAGGTTCGCCTCGACGTTCTCGCTGGCCGACGCGAGGGCACGGTCGATGCTGGTGAACACGTCGATGCCGTCGCGGAAGTCGATGGACCGCTGGGCGTCGTCGCGGTTGCAGTAGGTCATGCGGGTGAGGGCCACGACACCTCCCAGCACTCCTCGATCACGGCCTCGCCGGTCAGGTCGTAGAGGCCACCCCAGGACCACACGCCGCCGCGTGCTGCGCAGACGGCGTGCGGTCCCTCGGGCAGCTCCAGGCCCAGGACCAGGCCGGCCCCACCTGCCGCCATGTCCACCGGCCCGAAGCTCACCGGCTGCACCCCCGCGAGTCCCCAGCGGAAAGCAGCGTCCAGCGTCGCCACACTGCTCGCCCCCGCGCCCGGGGAGTCCGCGGTCCGCCGGTACAGCGCCAGCACGTCCCCACCGGTCACCGGCCACCCGGCGAGCCGCGCCGACGCGGCCACCGCCTCAGCGGAGCAGCACGCCACGTCGCCCAGGGCCCGCGCGTGCGCCGCTTTCACCGTCGCCGCCGTCCGCCGCGCCACCTGCTTGTGCGCCGTCGCCGCCTTCCGCGTCGCCGAAGGCGTGTGCTTCGCCGTGCTGGCGTGCTTGCCGGTGCCGGCGTGCTTGGCGTTCAGCGCCCGCGTCCGCGCAGCCTTCAGCGCGCGGCGGCGGGACACCACGGCAAGCAACCGGCACCTCCGTTCACAACTGCTCCGGCCTGATCCAGTCCCTCGGGAAACTCCACCCGTCGTACTTGCAGAACAGCTCGATCCCGCTCGCGTCACCGGTCGCGGGTGCCTGGATCAGCGGCTCCCCGTCGTTCGGGCAGGCCACCGGCGGCCGTTCGGCGTAGTACGCGAACTCCTGCCGGGCCTGCTCGCGGATGTCGAGAAGCTGCCACCAGGACACGTCAGCCCTCCGGCTCCACGGCCACCGCGGCGGGGGCCGGCTCCTCAGCGGGGGCCGAAGACGCGCCTGAGTTCGGCGGCGGCGTCGAAACCGGGTCTGGGGCAGTCGCGGGCTCTGCCGGGGCAGGGTCCGGCACCACCTCCGGCTCAGGCTCCGGTTCGGGCTCCGGCGGAGGCGGAGGCTCCGGGACGGCCTCTGCCGCGGTTTCAGGCTCCGGGGCCACCTCTGGTGCGGGTGCGGGCTCCGGCGCGTCTGTGAGGGCACCCAGGCCCTCCGGCGGGATGTAACCCGGTTCGCCGGGCTGCGCCGCGGGGTTGACCGGCCCGACGCCGGTGATGATGTTCGGCATGTCTTCCTCCTTGTGGTCAAGGCCGCGGCAGGCGGGGCAGGCGGGCGCGCCCGGAGCCCACGGGCTCCCGCACGCCGCACACACCCACCTGTGCGCCGTAGTCATCGGCGCCACCCCGGCCCAGACATGTCCGGTCATGACAGCGCACACCAATACTGGGTGGCCGTCGCGGTCAGCGACGCCGGGGTCTGGGTGGGCAGAGAAGTGGTCCCGGTGACGTTGCCGTGGGCGTACCGGGATACGGCGGCAGCGAAACCGAGGTTCGACGTGGCGAAACCGGCGGCGAGAGCCCGGCCGGCAGCCGGGCCGGTCGTGCCGTTGAACATCAGCGCGACCCATACGAACCCCGGCCCGGCTGCGAACGGCCCCGACGCGAGGGCGCTGGTATACAGGCCGGTCGTCGCGGCCCATGCGACCGACTGGTCGGCTGATGCGCCGATCAGGGTACCGGCTGAGCTGTAAAGCCCGGCGAAGCACTGACCGGAGGTGAGCGTGCTGCCGATCGTCCCGACGTAATACAGGACATTCGTCACCGATATGGCCTGCCGCAGGTTGATACGGGACAAGACGACCTGCCCGGTGGTGGGCAGGGCAGTCTGAGTGGAAATCTGCTGCGGGTCGTAGTTCCAGGCCAGATATGCAGCGTCGCTGGCCTCGAAGGACGTCAGCGGGTCAGTTGCCTGCCCGGTGCCGCCTTTGGCGACAGGCATCACACCGTAGTAGAGGGGCATCAGGTCACCAGCTCGTCAGCCGTGCGCTGCCGTTCGCCGACGCCCACAGCCCGTCGGCCTCACCGCTGTAGACCGGCGCCGGGAACTCGTAGTAGCCGCCCGGGCCGATCTGCACCGTGTGCGACGTCGCCGACGCGGTCGCCCCGAACTTCAGGTACAGCACCTGCGTCGAGTCGTTGTAGACGGTGCGGCCGTTGACGTGCCCGGCCGCCGCGGCGAACACGCTGACGTTCGTCGCCGATGAGGCGACGTTCGCCAGCGTCGCCGACTGCGGGGTATCTCCCTGGCTCATTCAGCCCCTTCCAGGTCAGCTCACGCTCGCGCCGATGTCGATCGGGACGTAGGACAGCCACCACTTCATCTGGCCGGCGTGGCTGGCCGAGGTGGTCCACGTGATCGTGCCGGAGTTCACCACGAACGGTGCCCCCGCCAGGAACGCGGCACTGCCAGCCAGCGTCCCGACGACCAGCGCGCCGGGCAGCCCCGACGACGCCGCGACCGTCACCAGAGTGCCGACCTCGGCGCTGGTCAGGGCCGTGGTGGTGGCGATCCCGTCAGTGTCGAGGGTGCCGCCCACGGTGGGCGTGCCGCAGCCGAGGGTCAGCCCCGGGTCGGTCGTGGTCGCGGTCGTCACCTGGCCGATGAGGGCGGTGACCAGGATGAGGCCGCCGGTGACGGTGTACAGGGTCAGGGTCTGCGTCTGCGGGAACGCCTGCGCCGCCTTGATGACCTGCGTGCCGAAGTTCAGCCGGTCCAGCTGGTAGCCCTGAAGGATCACACTCATGGCAGGACTGCCTTCCTAGGCGTTGGGGATTTCGAGGTTCGCCGGCGTCCGCTGGACGGTCAGGTCGTGCAGGATCGCCACGTTCCCGTTCGCCCCGTCGTTGTTCGTCAGGACGGCCTTGATGTAGTTGTTCGGGTCCGCGATCTGCGACGTGAACACCGTCACCCAGCAGCCGATGTCGGTCGCCGTGGTCACCGTGTTCGCCCCGGCCTGCGTGACCTTCGCCCACACCGCCGACCGGGCGCCGTTGCTGGAGTCCGTCCAGAAGTAGGTGATGATGTTCCCCGGCGACGTCGCCGCCGTCGCGTGTGAACTGCCGACCGTGATGGTGATCGTGTCGTCGCCGGTGAAGTAGAACGACACCGCGGATGCGTGGCGGAACTTGAAGATCACGCCGGAGAAGCTGAGGATCGCGTCGCAGACACGCCCGAGGCCAACCATTCCTGCCATTGCCGGTTCCTAACTGTCAGTTGGCTGGTGTCTTGGGCCCGGGGTGCCACTGCCGGGCTTGCTCACTCGGGGCCGGGGGGTTCATTGCCCGGCCCCTACACGGGCTAGCGGGTTGCGATCTGGACGAACGGGGAAAGGGTCTGGGTGCCGTTGTGCGGCGTGATCGCGCTCTGCAGCCACGGGCGGCCGTCGACACGCTCGATCACCCGGAAGGCGATCTTGTCGGTCGAGAACAGGAACTGGTCGCTGGTCATGGCGGTCATCGCCATCCGGTCGCCGATCAGGTAGTACGACAGGTCGGCGAACACGATGTCGCCGGTGGTGGTCAGGCCCGGCGGCTTCTCGGTGAAGATCAGCGGCCGGCCAAGGATCGTCGCCGGCGGTGCCACCGACCCCGAGTTCCCCGGGTCGTAACCCGACCCGATCCACACCGGGCCACCGCCGGTGCCCACGCTCAAAGCCATCGTGGCGAGTTCGGGGAACGTGTTGATGTTGGCGATCCACACCGCACGGCCAAGGCTGGTGGGGAGCATCTGGGCGTACTGGCCGACGATGTTCTCCCACACGATCGTGTTCGTCGCCTGCCCGGCCTGCTTGGCCACTGACACCGAGCATTCGGCGTTGATGAACCCCATCGGCTCACCCACACCGGTCCCGTTGAAGAACGCCACGTCCTCGCCGAACGCGATGGCCTGCGGGAACTTCGCCCCCAGGAACCCGTTGAACGCCGGCGCGTCATCCATCAGCTCGTTCGGCACCGCCGCGTAAGCGGTCAGCTTCTTCGCATCCAGCACGACCCGGCCGAAGGTGGCCTGCGACTCGGTAAGCGCCGCGGCCTCCTCCGTCCAGTACCACTGGACGCCACCGAACACGTTGGACACGTGGCTGGTGTCGTCCAGGATGGGGATCGGCACCCGCAGCGAGTTCATCGGGATCACCGTCGCCCGCGGCCGCACCACGGCGGTCTCCAGCGCCACCGACAGGATTTCCGACCGCAGCACCTCAGGGATCAGGAACCCGCCCGCGTCGGGCACCTCAGAGCCGAACGAGTTCACGATCTGCTGGTAGGCGGCGGTCTTGGCCGCCAGCCGGGCCCTGGTGCGCGGGCTGCCCAGCAGCGCCTGGAACAGCTCAGCCGGGGAGTCGAAAATGCCTTCGAGCTTGTTCCCGAGCGCGTCCGGGTGGTACAGCGCCCGCCCGGCGGGGGTGTTCGGTGTGGTCACGGCACGCACCGCCGCGGCCGGCGACGCGACCGGGTGCTCCTTCAGGTAGTCACCCATCGCCGACTGGATCGCCGGGCCCAGCTGCTCACCCACCTGGCCGCGAATCTGCTCATCCACGTCACCGCGGTCAGCCTTGGCGAACTCGCCCGCGTAGCCCTGGATGTAAGCCTTGAGCCCGTCCGGGCCGGCCTCCCAGATCGCCTTGAACTTCTCCGGGTCGTTCAGGTCTTCCTGCAGTCCCGCCGGGGAGGTGGGTGCGTTCACCTTGGTCATTGGCCTGCCGCCTCCTTAGCGGTGAGTGCCTTGGTCAGCCACGCCGGCATGAGATCGGCGTGGTCGTCTGTGCTGCCGCTGCCCATCGCGCCGCGGTGGGCTTCCAGGTGCGCCTGCGCGGCGGCCTTGTTCGTCAGCCCCTGCGTGCCGCCGATCCGGCCGAGGGCGGCGGACACGCCGGCCCGGTTCGGCGGGTCGCCCTGGTGCTTGTGGTGGGGCAGTGCGTGTGCGGCCTGGGTGGCGGGGTCGCCGTCGCGTTTCCCGGCGCAGATCGCGCTGAGCGCGGCTGCCGGGTCGTCTGCCTTCGACGCGGCGCTCATGGCGGCTGGGCCGTCCCACGCCGACTCGTCCACCGCCGCGTTCAGCAACTGCCGGACGGCGGTGATCTCCTCGCCGGTCAGCGCCTCCGGCGGCGCCGCCGGGGCCGGGGCGCCGTCCTCGCGTGGCGCCACGTTCCGCAGCTCGGCCGCCCACTTCGCGGCGAGCGCCGCCGCGGACTTCGCCGCCGGCCGCTCAGCCAGCCGGTCCGCCAGGCCCGCCTCCACCGCCTCATCCGCGGTGTACCAGGTCTCCGCGCGCATCGCGTCCCGCCAGCCACCGGCCGGCCGGCCGGTGTGCGCCGCGTAGATGCCCGCCAGGTTCCCCGACGCCTTGTCCAGCAGGTCAGCGGTCTCCCGCATCGTCGCCGCGTCACCCAGCGCCATCCCCTGCGCGTCGTGGATCATCACCATCGCCCCCGGTGAGATGACCCGCGACCGGCCCGCCTGCGCGACGAACGACGCCGCGCTGGCTGCCAGGCCGTCAACGACCGTCGTCACATTCCCCGGCCGCGAAGCGAGCGCGTTGTAGATCGCCAGGCCGTCGAACACGTTGCCGCCCGGCGAGTTGATGTGAACCTCGACGTCGCCCTCCACCTTCGCCAGGTCGGCGGCGAACGCCGACGCCGACACCCCGCCACCCCACGGGTCCGCGCCGATCTCGTCGTAAATGTCCACCCGCGCGGGCCCGCTGGCCGCGTTCTGAATCCGGTACCAGCCGTCGCCGCGTTTCACCTGACCATCACCCGCCCGCGGTTGAAAGCCGCCAGGGCGCGCATCCGCGCCTGGGCCTGCTCATCAGCGGTACCGGCCTCGCCGCCGCCCTCCGGGTTCTCCCCCGCCGGCGCGGGCGCGGCCATCGGCACCGTCCAGCGGGGCGGCAGCGCCGGCACGTCAGCCAGCCGCAGCGCCGTCTTCATGTCCGGCAGGCCGACCGCGAGCAGCACGTCATGCTGGTCGTAGCCCGCTATGACCAGCGACATCGCCGCCTCGGCCTTGGTTTTCAGCTCGGCGTTGTCCTGCTCCCGGTTGCGGGGCATCGGCAGCACGAAGTCGAACTCGTACCCCTGGCCGGTTGCGCCGAACAGGGGCAGGAACTGGTAGTTCAGGACGTCACGCCACCGTTCCAGCCGCGGCTGCACCAGCCAGGAGGCGAACACCTCCTCGCCGGTCTGCGCGTTCGCCCGGTTCACGTCGTCGGTGACACCGGTCATCACCTTGTGCATCCGCAGCGCCTCGCGGATGATGTCGCGGCTGGACAGGCGCAGCCCGCCGAAGTCCATGTCCTTCATCGACTGGTGCGTCTGCACCCACGTGACCCCGGCTTCGAGCAGCGCGATCCGGTGCGACCGGGACACACCCTTGTGCGTCTCCCGCCACCGGTTCGTCAGCGCGTTGTACTCCTCATCGGACAGCGTGTGGTCGGCCTGCAGGACGCCGCCCGGCTCCGCCGAGTTGATGAAAAAGTTCCGCTGCCACTCGGCCGCGTACCGGGCCGCGTCGATGTCCACCAGCACCGACCCGATCGGCCCAGTGCCGCCGTACACGTCCAGCGGGTCCGGGTACCGGTTGTAGATCACTTCGTCGGGACGCAGCGGAATCTTCTCCCGCCCGTCCGGCGCCGTGTACACCCAGCCCTTCAGGTAGGCGTCACGGTCCGGGACCGGTGTCATCCGGTCCGGCCGCACCGGCCACAAACCCACCGGGAACGACGCCCGCGGGTCGTACTCGACGACCCAGTGCGACTTGCCGGTCAGCTCCATCCACAGCGTGGAGATTTCGAACAGGGACATCCGGGACCAGAAGTTCATCGTCCGGCCGCCCACCGTCATCGACGCCGGCTGCATCAGCACCGACAGCGCCTGATGCTTGATCACCTCGGTCCGGTTGTCGCTGCCCTGGTCGGAGGTGGTGTAGCGTTGCCGGCCGTCCTGCGGCGCCGAGCGGAACAGCTTCCACACCGGCCCCGCCGTCGCCGACGCCAGCAGGCCGACGTTGGCGAACACCGTCCCGTTGGTCCCGTACGTCCGCATCAGCGCTTCGTCGGGGGAGCCGCCCATCGCCAGGCCCGGCAGCGAGTACAGCGCCGTCGAATCGCCGATCGGCACCGGGGCCGCGTTGCGCAGCGCCTTGCCCAGCAGCGAGCCCATCAGCCGCCGCCGCCCAGCCTGCGCACCGTCAGTCCAGTTTCAGGTCGATGATCAGCAGCGACACACCCACCGCGCACCAGCCAGCCACGGCGCCCAGATGGAACATGCCGGTGTCGATCGCGGCCATCGCCGCCACCGTCATCGCATGATCACTGACCAGTGACGCCACCCGCGACACGCGGCCCTTCGCACGCGCCCGCCGCGTCAGCGCATCAGCGACCAGGCCCAGCAGCGACCGGCGCGGACGGCCAGCGGTGACAGCAGCCACACACACCCCAGATGCGACGTTCGGCCGCCCGGCACAGCAAAGCCCGCCCGGCGTTGCCATGCCGGGCGGGCTGACTGCGGCCATCGTAGCCTCACGCCTGTCACAATCACAACCACACGACCGTCAGGCACAGGAGGTGACAGCCGTGACCGCGCTCCGCGACGCCAGCGAACTCCTCTGGCCCGCCGTCCAGCAGGCCATCGCCGGACTCGGCCTCCTCGGCTCCGACGCCGCCGCCGTCAAAATCGCCCAGCGGTACGCCCAGATCATCGACGCCATCCCCGGCCACGCACCACGCGGCCAGCCAGACCAGGCGTGGGCCGCCCGGTGGCTCATGCCCCTCCTGCTCGACGCATTGACCGAGCTCGGGGCCACCCCAGCCGCCCGGGCGCGGCTCGCCAAGGGGGTGACCCCGGCCAGTGCCCCAGAAGGCCAGCTCGAAAGGCTCCGCAAAGCCCGCGCGCAAACCCGCCGCTAAGAAGCTCTACGGCAAAACGGCCCCGCGCCTGTGGACACCACCACTAAGACCGCTCAACCGGCACACATCTCACGGGTATGAGCTCGCCAGTTTCGCCGAACTCATCGGCGAACCGCTACTACCGTGGCAGCGGTGGCTCGCCATCCACGCCCTTGAACTCGCACAAGGCGGCGGCTACCGGTTCCGGATCATCCTCGTCCTCGTAGCCAGGCAGAACGGCAAATCCAGCTTC
>DATDGI010000105.1:0-34377 GCA_036522155.1 Streptosporangiaceae bacterium | reverse complement strand
CGGCCAGTTTCGCGAAACGGTCGGGGGGCCAGCGTTTCAGTTTTCCATAGGCGCTGGTGCCGGGATGGATCACGGCGCGGAGCGGTGTGACCAGCACCGGCCGCAGGGGAGCCGGCGGGGTGATCGCTATCATTCGGTTGCGCAGGCACGGCCGGAGTGGGTGAGGCTGGGGTTGGACGTCAGCGGCCTTGACGCGATCGATATCCACACGCACGTGCACCGGAGCGTGACCGCGCCGGCCGGCGCCGAGGCCAGGGCGGAAGCGGGGGCGTCCCTGGCCGCGATGGCCGAGTACTTCAAGACCGACCTGGCGGCCTACTCGGTGGACGACCTGGCCAGTTACTACCGGGCCAGGAACATGGCCGCGGTCACCTTCACCATCGATGTGGCGGGCCAGCCCGACGACCCGGCCCGGCCGACCAACGAGGAGATCGCCGAGCGCGCCCGCGCCCATCCGGACGTGATCATCCCGTTCGCCAGCGTCGACCCGGCGCGCGGCGCGGAGGGCGTGCGCACCGCCCAGCGCCTGATCTCCGAGCACGGCGTGCGCGGGTTCAAGTTCCACCCGAGCGTGCAGGCCTTCCGGCCGAACGACCGGGACGCCTACCCGCTGTACGAGGTGATCGAGGCGGCCCGCCTGCCCGCGCTGTTCCACACCGGGCAGACCGGGGTCGGGGCTGGCCAGCGGGCCGGCGCTGGCATCCGGCTCGGCTACTCCAACCCGATCTACCTGGACGACGTTGCCGTGGACTTCCCGGATATGCCGATCATCCTGGCCCACCCGTCGTTCCCGTGGCAGGAGGAGGCGCTGGCCATCGCCGTGCACAAGCCGCAGGTCTACATCGACCTGTCCGGCTGGTCGCCGAAGTACTTCCCGGCGCTGCTCATCCAGTACGCGAACACGCTGCTGCGGCACAAGATGCTGTTTGGCACCGACTTCCCGATGCTCACCCCCGACCGCTGGCGGTCCGACCTGGACAAGACCGCCATCCGCGACGAGGTCAAGCCCGACCTGTACAAGAACAACGCCGCCCGCCTGCTCGGCCTCGCGGGCGCCGCCTCATAGCAGCCTGCGCCCGGCCCGGCGAAGGCGGACTGTCTGGGTCCTGGCCTACCGTGGAGCTAACCGACGGTGCACGGCAGGACAGAGAGGAGCGGTGCGGTGACTGCCCATGCGGTCTACGACACCGATCCCTACGACCCGGTCGAGATCCTGCGTGTCCTGCCTCAAGAGCACCACGCCCAGTTCCGGGCAGAGTATGCAGCGGCAGTGCGCAATGCGCAGCGGCCGGAGGAGTTCCGCCAGTTGCACGAACTGCTGCGGTTGTGGCGGCTGAGAGCTGTGGCCTATGCCAGTCCTGGCTACGCCTACCGGCTGGAGCAAACGCGGGCAGGTCGTGCTGAGGACTTCGTGCCAGCTGGGGAACTGATCCCGGGCTGGCGTGACCAGCATCCGCAACTGTGAGTTACCGGGTCGAGTTTGGTGGCGGTGCCCAGGTCCAGTTCCACACCTTGAGGCGCACTCTCGGCCCGCTTAACGCGATCTCTCCGGTCTGGGCGGGTGACCAGATCACCTCACCGGGAAGCCCTCAGTGGCTCAGGCGCCGGTAACGGTGCAGGGATAGCGGGAAGAAAACGGCGATCAGCAGCAAGGGCCATGCGACCGCCATGAGGACCGCATGGTTTGTGATCCAGGAGGCGTGGGCGCCAATCGGGTCGCCGAAGAGCTGGCGGGCGGCCGAGACGGTTGAGGATAGCGGGTTCCACAGTGCGATCGCTCCGAGCCATGCGGGCATGGTGGAGATGGCGACGAAGGGGTTCCCGAGGAATCCGATGGGAAATTCGAAGGTTCGTACCGCGGTGACTGCTTCGGGATTGGGATAGAAGGTCAGCCCCAGGTAGATCCCGATCCACACGAAGGCGAATCGCAGCAGCAAGAGCAGGCCGAAAGCGCCGAGAGCGCAGGCCATGCCGTGATGCGGATGCCAGCCCACCAGAAGCCCGCATCCGGCCAGCACTGCCAGCGCTGCCGCCGAGTTGAGCATGTCCGCGGCCGCCCGCCCGACGACGACGGCCGAGGTCGCCATGGGCATGGAGCGGAATCGGTCGGTGACCCCGCGCGCAGCGTCGGCGCTGACGGTGGCCAGGGTGGCGCCGATCCCGAACACCATCGTCATGGCGAACATGCCGGGCATGAGGAAGTCGCGGTAGTCACCGCCGCCCGGCACGGTCATGGCTCCGCCTAGCAGGTAGCCGAACATCAGCACGATCATGACGGGAAACAGCAGGGTGTTGGCGATCACCGCGCCTGGCTGCCGCGCCCAGTGGGCCAGGTCGCGGCGGGTGATGACCCAGGCGTCCGTGACTGCCCACCCCAGCCGGGAGCAGATTGCCCGCGGGATCACTGGTGTGACAGTCATGGCGTGTTTACCTCCGCGGGCTGGGTGGAGGACTCTGAGGCGGTGTCGCCAGGTGGCTGCTGGCCGATCAGATGCAGGAACGCTTCATCCAGGGTGGGCCGGCGCATGGCGATGTCTTCTGCCGTGATGTTTTCGTCCTGCAACGAGCGGACGATATGGGTCAGGGCGGCGAGGCGATCGGTGACCGGCACGCTGAGTCCCCGGGTGTCATGATCGAGGCTCACATCAGCGCCGAGCTGAACCTGCAGGAGCCTGGCCGCGGGAATCAGATCGCCGGCTTCGCGCAGCACGACATCGATCCGGTCGCCGCCGGTCAGCGACTTCAGTTCGTCCGGGCTGCCGGCCGCGATGACACGGCCGGCAGCGATAACTGAGATGGCGTCGGCAAGCCGATCGGCCTCCTCCAGGTACTGCGTGGTGAGCAGCACCGTTGTGCCGGAAGCCGCCAGCGCGCGGATCGACTCCCAGACCTCGTTGCGGCCACGCGGATCGAGCCCGGCGGTGGGTTCGTCGAGGAACAGGACGCGCGGGGCCACTATGAAGCTCGCGGCCAGGTCAAGCCTGCGGCGCATGCCGCCCGAATACTGCCTGACCGGCTTGCTGCCGGCGTCGGCCAGGCCGAACTGGCCCAGCAGCTCGTCAGCCCGGCGCCGCGCGACAGTTGCGGGCAGGTGGTACAAGCGCCCGAACATCACCAGGTTCTGGCGGCCAGAGAGAATCTCATCCACGGCGGCGTTCTGCCCGGCCAGCCCGATGCGGGCGCGCACCTGGTCGGGCTGGCTGGTCACGTCGAACCCGGCGACCTCAGCCCGCCCGGAATCGGGGCACAGCAGGGTCGCAAGAACCCGGACAGCGGTGGTCTTGCCCGCCCCGTTCGGTCCCAGCAGGCCATAGACAGCGCCCTCAGGGGCGACCAGGCCGAACCCGTTGAGCGCGGCCACTGTCCCGTAGCGCTTGCAGAGGTCCTCGCACACGATGGCAGGGGCATCCAAGAGCGAACCTCAACTCTCTACGGCGTAGGCAGTTTTAAGAACTGTACGCTGTAGGGAGTTCTAGGGCAAGGACGGACCGGGATTTGTCCACTGAGTACAGCGGCAGCGGAGACCCCCAGCGCACCATCGACCTGCTGTGGGGGGTCCAGCGTCGCCGCCGGGGACCCAAACCCAGCCTGAGCGGAGACCAGGTCGTGACCACGGCGACCCAGATCGCCGACCGGGATGGGCTTGGCGGGCTGTCCATGCGCCGACTCGCTGATGAACTGGGCATCACTGCCATGTCCCTCTACGGCTACGTGCCTAGCAAAGCCGAACTGCTTGACGTCATGGCCGACCGCTCCTACGCCGAGATCCCAGTCCGCGACCTCCCCGCCAGGCCGTGGCGGGCCGAGCTCGCCGCGCTCGGCGAACAGCACTGGGCGCTCCTGCTGTCCCACCCATGGCTCTTGCAGATCGCTGCCAGCCGACCGCTCCTGGGTCCTCACATGACCGCGTTCTATGACGCTGAACTCGCCGCCGTGGACGGGCTCGGCCTCACCGACATCGACATGGACCTCATCGTCAGCCTCCTGGACGACTACGTCCGCGGGGCTGCACGAGGAGCCGTCGAGGCAGCCGAAGCCCTGGCCCGCACCGGCATCTCTGACCAGCAGTGGTGGCAAACTTACGGCCCCCTGCTCGACGCCGTCCTCGACCCGGCCCGCTACCCGACAGCAATCCGCGTAGGTGCCGCCGCAGGCGCCGAGTACGACGCCGCCCACGACCCAGCCCGCTCCTTCAAGTTCGGCCTGCAGCGCATCATCGACGGTATCGAGGCCTTCATCACCGAAGCTTCCCGCTGAGGCGATCCGAACGCCGAGGCCCCGGCGATGCCACTTCCAGCACGTCATGCTCAACCCCCGCCGCATCAGCGACCGCTACCCTCATCCGATTCAGAAATTAGAGGCTCACCTTAAGTCATTGAGAAAACCTCATTGCCTGAAGAGGCACGTAATGCGCTGGTTGAACGGGCCGCCGAGCTAGCTGATCGGCCATGGGACGCCGCCCTCCGCCTGCCTGGCGACGACACGAGGTTCCGCGAGACCACCTACGGCGCGGGTAATGGCTTATTGGGGTTCTACGTAGACGAGGACGCGCAGTTCGTCCGCATATTCGACATCGTGTGGATCGGCTAGCAGCCCATAGGCGCCCCCCGCCGGAACCCCGGTTCGCCATCCGGCTCGCTCAGCCGAGCGAATAGTCCTGCTGGCTGCGTGCGTAGGTGACGAACTCCGCCAGCGAGTCCGGGTTGGCCATGGCGTTGACGTTGGCGGCCTGCTCGACCGGCACCCCGAGCAGCAGCTTGCGCACCGGCACCTCCATCTTCTTGCCGGTCAGCGTGGCCGGGATGGCTCTCACCTGGATGATCTTGTCGGGCACGTGCCGGGGGGTGTACTCGGCCCGCAGCCGGTCGCTGATCTTGGCCCGGACGGTGTCGTCGAGCACCCGGCCGCCGGCCATGGTCACGAACAGCGGCATGAAGAACCCGCCGCCCGGCAGGTCCAGGTTCACGATGAGGGCGTCCTGGACCTCCTCCACCGAGGCCAGGACCGCGTAGATCTCGGAGGTGCCGATCCGCACTCCATGCCGGTTGAGCGTGGCGTCCGAGCGCCCCAGCACGAAGCACCCGCCGCGGGCGTTGAGCCGGAAGAAGTCGCCCTGGCGCCATACCCCGGGGAAATCGGCGAAGTAGGAGTCGCGGTAGCGGGAGCCGTCGGTGTCGCCCCAGAACCCCACCGGCATCGACGGCATCGGCTCGGTGATCACCATCTCGCCGACCTCGTCGGTGACCGGCTCGCCGCGCTCGTTGAACGCGTAGGCGGCCACGCCGAGGTGCCGGGCCTGGATTTCGCCGGCGTAGACCGGCAGCGTGGGCACGCCGCCGACGAACCCCGTGCAGACGTCGGTCCCCCCGCTGCCGGTGGCCAGCCACAGGTCACTCTTCACGTTCCGGTAGAACCAGGCGCCGCACGCGGCCGACACCGGCGACCCGGCCAGCATGATCGCTTCCAGGTCCGGCAGCTCGTGCGTGTCGCGCGGCACCACCCCGGCCCGGCTCATGATGTCCACGTAGGCCGGGCTGGCCCCGAAGAAGCTCACCCGGGCCTGCGCCGCCACCTGCCACAGCACGTCCGGTTCCGGGTAGCCGGGGTTGCCGTCGAACAGCACCGGGCACACGCCCAGCAGCAGCGAGCTGACCAGGAAGTTCCACATCATCCAGCCGGCCGTGGTGAAGAAGAACATCCGGTCGCCAGCCCGCAGGTCCATGTGGAAGCTCTGCAGCTTGAGCTGCTCGATCAGGATCCCGCCGTGGCTGTGCATGATCGGCTTCGGCAGGCCGGTGGTACCTGACGAGAACAGGATCCACAGCGGATGCTCGAACGGGACCTGCTCGAAGGCGAACTCACCGGCCGGGATGCCCGGGTGGTCGAGCAGCGCGTCCCAGCTCAGCGCGCCGCCGGTGAACGGGCCGGACCCGGCCGGGCGGAGCTGCGGCACGCACACCACGTGCGCCAGGCTGCCCAGCCCGGCGGCGACCTCGGTCATCTCGCTGGTGCGGTCGTACTCCTTGCCGCCGTAGCGGTAGCCGTCCACGCAGAACAGCACCTTCGGGGACAGCTGCGAGAACCGGTCGATCACGCCGCGCCAGCCGAAGTCGGGGGAGCAGGCCGCCCAGATCGCGCCGATGCTGGTGGTGGCGAGCATCGCGATCACCGTCTGCGGGATGTTCGGCATCACCGAGACGACCCGGTCGCCGGGCTGCAGCCCGAGTTCGCGCAGCCGGGTGGCGAGGACGCGGACCTGCCCGGCCAGGTCCTCCCAGGTCAGCGGGGTCAGCGGGATGGTCTCGCCGCGGTAGAACAGCGCGTCGGTGCCGGGGCGCTCGCGGCGCAGCACGTTCTCGGCATAGTTCAGCCGGGCCCCGGGGAACCACTGGGCGCCCGGCATGGCCCGGCCGCCCAGGGTGGCGGTGGGCGGCGCGGAGGCCAGCACGCCGAAGTGGTCCCAGACGGTCTGCCAGAAGCCCACCAGGTCGGTGACCGACCAGCGCCAGAGGGCGTCGTAATCCGCAAAACGCAGGCCGCGCTCGGCCGCCAGCCTGGCGGTGAACGCCGTCAGGTTCGCCCCGGCCACCTTGGCGGGGCTCGGTGTCCACAGCAGATCGCCCTCGGATACGTCGGGGTCCACACCGGCGACGGTGGCACAGGTGGCCGGTCCCGGCAATTGTGCAGCCTCACAAGCAGCACCAGGGCGGATTTGCGCGCCCGCACAAGATCGTTTGGCCTGGCCACTGACCGTGGCGGTGAACCCTTGCGCCCGTGCCGGCCGACCCATAGCATCCGAGGCAAATTCAAGCACGCCTGACTTCAGTTTTGTCATGGAGTTTGGCATCGAAACGTCGCTGCCAACCCATAGCGACGAGCGAAGCGGGTATCCGCCGCTTCTCAGGGCTAGATTTCGCGCCTGTACCACCAGGAGGTGGGGATTAGGTGAGGATCCGAGAGCACGCGCCAGGTGCGCGAGCAGCCGCCGTCTTCGTTGCCGTAGCCGCGGTGCTGGCGGTGGCTGGATGCAGCAGCAGTAGCAGCAGTACCAGCACGCCCGCCAGCTCGCCGGCGGCCGCGTCCCCGAGCAGCACCGCGGTGAGCACGTCCCAGTGCGGCACCAAGCCGGGCGTGGCGGCGACCGGCACGCCGATTCCGCTGGGCGCAATCGCCACCAACCAGCCGGGAACATCGTTCACCGACATACCGAACATGGCCGCTGCCTATTTCGCCTGCGTCAACGCCAACGGCGGCATTAACGGCCACCCGATCAAGCTGTACATCGAGACCGAGCAGACCAACCCGGCCCAGATCGCGGCCGACGCCAAGCAGCTCGTGCAGACCGACCACGTGGTCGGGATCGTCGGCAACACGTCCATCCTCGAGTGCACGATCGACCACGCCTACTGGGAGAAGCTCGGCTATTTCATCGTCGACTCGGGGATCGCGCCGGAATGCTATTCGACCTCGAACAGCGCCGCCGTCAACATGGGGCCGCGCTACAGCTCTGACGGGGCGGTGCAGTACGCGCTTTCCCAGCACGTGTCGAAGATCGTGTTCGACCAGTCCAACGTGCCCGGCACCGGCTACATCGCGGCCGGCCCGGCGGCGCTGGCGGCGGCTGCGCACACCCCGATCGTGCAGCTGACCGAGAACGTGCCGATCTCGGACGCCAACTCGGTGGCCATCAAGGAGGTTGACGACGCGGGCCCGAACGGCGCCGTGGTGCTCAACTTCACCCCGCCGGAGGCGCTGGTCATCCTGCAGGCCGCGCAGAAGCTCGGGCTGGAGAACCGGGTCAAGCTGTGGGGCTGCTCGACGCCCTGCAACACCGACTTCCTGGCCCAGGCGCTCGGCCCCAAGTGGAACAACAAGCTGTTCGTGAACGCCGAGCTGACCCCGCCCGACGTCACCAATACCCCGGCCATGGGCCTGTACAAGGCGATCCTGGCCCAGTACGGGAAGTCCGTCTCCGGCGGCATCGGCAGCTTCAGCCAGATGGGCTTCGCCGAGGCCGAGATCCTGGTCCACGCGCTGGAGTCGGTGAAGGGCGCCTACACGGTGGCGAGTGTGAACGCGGCCATCAAGGCGGTGTCCGGCTTCAACACCGGGCAGCTGTGCCAGCTGTGGTCGTACGGCAGCTACCCGATGCACATTCCGAACAACGAGGACTACACCGTCACGCCGGACAACGGCAAGATGGTCATAGCCCAGGGCTGCACCCAGATCTCGTCGGTGGACCCGCAGATCGCGGCCTACCGCAAGGTCGCGGGCACCGCGCCCTCCGCGCCGTGACGCAGGCGAAGGAGAAGACGACGACCAGCCAACCCGCGGCCTAGCGACGATGCCAAGCTGGCTGGATTTCCAGCCGTTCATCGTGAGCGGCCTCGCCCTCGGAGGGGTGTATGCCCTTTCGGGGGTGGGGCTGGTCGTCCTTTACCGGGCCACCGGGGTGGTCTACCTGGCGTTCGGCGCGGTCGGTGCGATGGGTGCGCTCATCGCCTGGTCGGTGATCAACGCCCACGCACCGGACTGGCTGGGCTGGCTGGTCTGCGTGCTGTTCGCCGGCGCGGTCACGCTCGGTTACGGGATGGTGTTCGGCTCCGCCCTGGCCGGGCGTGAACCGCTGGTCAAGGCGGTGGCGACGCTCGGGCTGACGCTGATCCTGTTCGGGGTCATGGACCTGCTGTGGACCAGCAGCGGCGGCGAATCCCGATCGATCACGCTGCCGACCGACAACGGCGGGTTCACCATCGGGCAGGTCCAGGTCACCTGGACGCAGGTGATCGGGCTCGCCGCCGGCGTCGTGATCACCGTGGTGACGGCGGCGTTCCTGCGCTACACCAAGCTCGGGACGGCGATGCGCGCGATGGCCAACGACCGGGAGATCACCGCCACGCTCGGGGTGCCGGTGCGGCGGGTGGAGGCGGCGGCCTGGCTCGGCTGCGGGCTGCTCGGCGGGATCGCCGGGCTGCTGCTGGCCGACCTGGTCGCGCTGGACGCGACCACGCTGACCTTCCTGGTGATCTCGTCACTGGCGGCCGCGCTGATCGCCCGGCTCCGCTCGATCCCGCTCACGTTCGTGGCCGCGATCGCGATCGGGCTCATCCACGACCTGCTGACCCCGATCGCCGCGCTCAGCAACTACCGCGACATGACCCCGTTCGTGCTGGCCACGATCGCGCTGCTGGTGCTGTCCCGGCGCCGCCTGCTGGCCCGGTCGCGCGAGGAGGGCTGACCCGGGTGGCGGCCACCAAGCAGCTGCCGGCCAGCACGCGGCAGGACCGGCCGCTGCGCCGGCCGGACGCCAGGACGCTGACCCGGATCGTGATCAACACGGTGCTGGTGCTGTTCGTGCTGCTGGCGCTGCCGCAGCTGCTCAGCCTCTACTACATCGATGCGATGACCCAGGTGGCCGTGTACGCCATGGTCGCGCTGGGGCTCGGGGTGCTGGTCGGCCGGGTCGGCCTGGTCTCGCTCGGCCAGGTCGCGGTGCTGGCGTTCGGCGCCTGGGTGGCCGCGCGGCTGCTGTTCGCCACCGCCCTGCCCTACCCCGTGGTGCTGCTGGTCTCGGGCGTGATCACGATGGTGCTTGGCACCCTGATCGGGCTGCCCGCCGTCCGGCTGCGGGGCCTGTACCTGGCGCTGATCACGCTGATGCTGGCGGGCGGCATCACCGTGGTGCTGGAGACGACCAACTTCCCCAACGGCGGCCACGGGTTCCTCGGCTATAACGGCTCGACCGTGCACATCCCGCCGATCCGGCGGCCCAGCATCGCGGCCAGCGACCCCGCCTACTTCCGCTACTCGGTGGTGGTCGCGGCCGTCATGTTCCTGCTGGTGCTGGTGCACATCCGGTCCCGGCCAGGGCGGGCCTGGGCGGCGATCAGGCAGAGCGAGCCGGCCGCGCTGGCGGCCGGGGTCAACACGACGCTGTACAAGCTGTGGGCGTTCGCGCTGGCCTCGTTCATCACCGGGGTCGCCGGCGGGGTGCTGGCCGGCGCCGTCCACTACCTGTACTCGATCGACTTCCCGACCCAGGATTCGATCACGCTGCTGGCCGTGGTGCTGATGGGCGGGGCCTACCGCCTGTGGGGCGCGGTGGTGGCCGCCCTGCTGCTGCAGTTGCTGCCCGCCCTGCTTAACAACTGGGGGGTGTCGGCCGACTGGCTGACCATCCTGTTCGGCATCGGTGTGCTGCAGGTGCTGACCACCGCGCCGGCCGGGCTGGCCGACCAGGTGCCCAAGGATCTGGGCCGGCTCGGCCGCCTGCTGCTGCACCTGGCGCGCCGCCGCACGCCCGCGGGGGAGCCGTCCGGGGGGCCGTCATGATCGAGGTCACCGGCCTGACCGTCCGCTTCGGCGGGGTCACCTCGCTGGATGGCATGAGCGTGACCTTCGAGTCCGGCACCTGCGGTCTGATCGGGCCGAACGGCGCGGGCAAGACCACGTTCTTCAACGTGCTGAGCGGTTTCGTCCGCCCGGCCAGCGGCACGGTCCGGGCGTTCGGCGAGGATCTGCTGGCGATGGCCCACTTCCGGCGCGCCCGCTGGGGGGTGCGCCGCACCTTCCAGACCGAGCAGGCCATCGAGGAGCTGTCGGTCTTCGACAACGTCGCGATGATCCACGAGCATTCGCGGCTTAACGGCGCTGCCCGCCGGCAGGACGTGCTGGCGGCGCTTTCGTTCGTGGGACTGCGGGCCGACCCGTCCGCCCGGGTGACCAGGCTCACCGCGGGGCAGCGACGGCTGCTGGAAGTCGCCCGTGCCGTGGTCGGCCGGCCGAAACTGGTGCTGCTTGACGAGCCCGCGGCCGGCCTGCCGGACGAGGAAACCGCGCATCTGGGCGAGGTGATCCGCCGGATCCCCGAGCACACCGGGGCGCTGACCATCCTGGTCGACCACGACATGAGCCTGGTCTCGGCCTGCTGCGCGACCACCGCGGTGCTCGACTTCGGCAAGCTGATCGCGGCCGGGCCGACCGAGCAGGTGCTCAGGGACGAGCAGGTGGCCCGCGCCTATCTGGGTACCGCGGAGGTGCTGTGAGCCAGACCCCGGACGCCGCCGCCGAGCCACCCCAGCCCGCCGGGTCACCGGCCGGCCCGGTACCGGCCGCCGGGGGCCAGCCGGACGGCGGGCTCAGCCTGCGTGAACTGACGGTGGAGCGCGGCGGGCGGCCGGTGGTGCGGGACGTCACGCTGGAGATACCGGCCGGCGAGGTGACCGCCCTGCTCGGCCCGAACGGGGCGGGCAAGTCGAGCCTGGTGCTGGCGGTCGGCGGGGTGATCCGGCCGCGGGCCGGGTCGGTGCTGCTGGCCGGGGCCGATCTGGCCGGCCGCCGGCCGGAGCGGATCAGGCAGGCCGGGATCGCGATCGTCCCGGAGGGCCGTCGGCTGCTCACCGACCTGACGGTCGAGGACAACCTCCGGGTCGCCACCTACGCCCTGGCCAAGGAGCAGGCCAGGAGCGGGCGGGAGTGGGCGCTGGAGCTGTTCCCCGAACTCGGGCGGCGGCTGTCCGCCCCGGGCCGGACGCTGTCCGGCGGCGAGCAGCAGATGCTGGTGCTGGCCCAGGCGCTGGTGTCCCGGCCCCGCTACCTGGTGATCGACGAGCTCTCGCTGGGGCTGGCCCCGGTGGTCATCAACCGGCTGGTGCCCCGTATCCGTTCGGTCGCCGAATCCGGCATCGGGGTCCTGCTGATCGAGCAGTTCGCCGCCGTCGCGCTGGGCCTGGCCCACCACGTCTACGTCATGGAGGGCGGACGGCTGCGGTTCTCCGGGCTGGCCGGTGAACTGCGGGCCAACCCGGAACTGCTGCACTCGGCCTACCTGCTGCGCGGCCGCAACGGCTCCCCGGGGGCCGGGCCCCCGCCGGTACCAGCCGACGGGCCGGATGCGGCCGGACCGGCGTAGCCGCGCGCCCGCCGCCGCCGATCCTGTGATCAGGGCAGACGCAGGGACGATGGCGGCGTGAGTGACAGCGAGATGATCTCGTAGTCACTCATCCATGAATCTTCCGTGTGATTCGTCCTCGGGCTTGCGCGACGTCGCGCTCCAGTCGTTCCCGAAGCTCGGTCATGGTCTGCGCCAGTTCCCCGTGTGTGCTGCGCCCGGCTGATGACTCTGCCCGGATGGGCGAACCGGCACCCGTGCCACCGAATGCGAATGTCCAGCGCAGCGTCTTGCGGATGCGTCCCATGTCCGCCTCCCTCGGCGGGTGTGCGCACTGCACCTCAGAAATTCGTGTGCGCTACTTCAGTATCCTGCGACTGCCCGGCCGGGAGACCTAAATGATCTTTCCGAGTTTCGTCAGCCGTTTCGCCAAGCCCTCCTAGTGCCGCGTCTGCGAGCTAGAGGTGGCCGCAAGGGCTGAGGTGAGTACTGCCTTGACATCCTGAAAACTCGCTTCCGCATTGAACTCGGCGGCCGCGGCACCTCTGTCAGACGAACAGGGCGTTGTTGATCGGGAGCCCATGTTCCTTGCAGTAGCTCAGGTAGTGGTCGATGTACCAGAACACGTCGAAGGTCTGGGTGAGGTTGTCGTCATCGTCGTAGAACTCCAGCGACCCGTTCAGCCAGAAGACGGTCTTCATGCCGTTCGGGTCGTCGCACACCAGCGTGTGGATGACCCCCGGGCTCTCGTGCACGTAGCCGCCGGGCCGGGCCACCCAGTCGTACTCCAGGTAGCGCCAGCTGCCCTCCAGCACGTAGCCGGAGACGGGGCCGCGGTGGCGGTGCCGCCCGAGCCTGCCGCCGGCCTTCACCCACAGCACGTTGGTGAAGGAGTTGTTGCGGACGTCGAAGGCCAGATGGCGGATGAACGCTTCATCCCCGAACGGGACCCACGGGGACGCGTCCTCGTCTCCGGCGATGAACAGGTCGGGGCGCTGGTACTCAAGTACCACGCGGTCGAGGCTGGACTCGGACATGGTTATACCTCCAGATGAGACCTAGCTGCCGAGAGTGATCAGGACCTTGACGGCGCCAGCGGCCGGGTTGGCCACGCACTCGATCGCCTCCCGGGCCTGGCTCAGCGGGAAGCGGTGCGAGAACAGCATGGCGATCGCGTCACGATGGGCCCGGACCAGCCGGACCGCGGCCCGGAAATCGGCGGCGGTGGCACAACTGGACCCGGCCACATCGATCTCCTTCTCCGGGAAGATTCCCGAGCGCAGGGGAGCGGCCGCGGCCGACATGCCGACCACCACCACCCGGCCGGCCGAGCACACCAGGGCCGTCGCCAGCGCCAGCGCGGCCGGGTCGCCGGTGGAGTCGATGACCCTGGGCGGCCCGTTGCGCCGGGTCCAGGCCCGGGCCGCGTCCAGCAGTTCGGGGTCGGTGCCCCAGGCCACGTGCTCGGCCCCGACTTTGGCCGCCAGTTCCCGCCGGGTGGCCACCGGATCCGTGGCCATCACCCTGGCCCCGGCCGCGGTGGCGGCCATCGTGAGCGCCAGGCCGATGGGGCCGGCCCCGAGGATGACCACCTGCTGGCCGGACCGCAGGTCCGCCCGGCCCAGCGCGTGCACCGCGATCGACATCGGCTCGACGAACGCGGCGGACTCGGCATCCAGGTCGCCCACCCCGAAAACCTGCGTGTCCGGGACCGCCAGCAGTTGCTGCAGCGCCCCGTCCCGGTGGATGCCCACCAGTTCCAGCGAGACGCAGGCGTTCGCCCGCCCGACCCGGCACGGGTAGCAGCGCCCGCAGCCGTGCAGCGGCCATACCGCGACCCGGTCGCCCGCCTTCAGGCCGCCCCGGCAGTCCTGGCCGGTCCGCTCGACCACGGCGGAGAACTCGTGGCCCAGGATCCGGGGAAAGAAGTTCCGCGCGCCGGACAGCGCGCCCACGTCACCGGCAAAGACGTGCAGGTCGGAACCGCAGATGCCGACCGCCTCCGGCCGAAGTATGACATCTTGCGGGCCGGGCGGCCCCGGTTCTGGCACCTCGTCGATAACCATCACGCCCGGGGACTGGGTCACCGCTGCCAGCATCGGCGTCTTGCACTCCCTCCCGGCGGCCATCTGGCCGGTGCGGACAGCCGCCACAGGCGCCTGCACCGGGTGCGAAGAATGCTGGTCAAGTCCTCACACACGGCTTACCCGGAGACTCGCACCATCCGGGCAGGCGGGCAATGCCGCGTCCCCCCAAAGCGACCCGTTGCCTTCCTGGGCCCGGCCACAAAGCGACAGTTGACAGTTGGGGCCACGGGCGTATCGCGAAGGGTGGTATATCGATCCGGGTGCGCGGTTACCTGACGTGCCGGAGCCAGCGGCGCTGCCAGGGAGTTTCCACGGCCCGCGGATGGTAGCCATGGCGGACCCAGGCGAGCGCCTCAGCCGGGGTGAGCCCATCCAGCATGGCCAGCGCGGCGAGCGCGGTCCCGGTCCGGCCGACCCCGCCGTGGCAGGCGGCCTCGACCCGGTCGCCCGCGCGGGCCCGGCGGTGCGCCTCGTGCAGCGCGGCCAAGGCGTCCGACCGGTCCACCGGGATCCAGAAGTCCGGCCACTTCACCCGCTGGTACGGCCAGGTGGGGACCGGCCCGGCCGCCAGGACCAGGGCGAAGTCGGCCGGGCTGGCGGGATCGGCCAGCCGCCGGCCCCGGACCCGCGCCCCGCTCGGCAGGGTGATCAGCCCGGTGTCATCCAGCCAGGCGGCCCCCAGCACTCCCCCTTAGCCCCAGATGTCGTGGGCGACGGCGACGATGAGGTCGAGCTTGGCCCGCTGCTGGTCTTGGGTGAGGGTGTTGCCTTCGACGGTGGAGGAGAATCCGCACTGGCCGGAGATGGCCAGCTGGTCCAGCGGCACGTACTTGGCGGCGGCGTCGACGCGGCGCTTGAGGTCGTCGGGGTTTTCCAGCTCGCCGGTCTTGGTGGTGACCAAGCCGAGGACGACCATCTTGCCGGGCGGGATGAACCGCAGCGGCTCGAAGGTGCCGGAGCGTTCGTCGTCGTACTCCAGGAAGAATCCGTCCACGTTCAGCCCGGAGAACAGGGCCTCGGCGACGAAGTCGTACCCGCCGCTGGCGGCCCAGGATGAGCGGAAGTTCCCCCGGCACAGATGCGTGGTCACCGCCAGCCCCGCGGGCCTGCCCGCCAGGGCCGCGTTGACCTGGCTGATGTACCGCAGGTGCAGGTGGTCGGCGTCCTCCCCGCGGGCGGCGATCTCGGCCCGCTGCGCCGGATCGTTCAGGTAGGCCAGCGAGGTGTCGTCGAACTGCAGGTAGGTGCACCCCAGCGCGGCGATGCGGGCCACCTCATCGGCGTAGGCGACGGCCAGGTCCGCCCAGAACTGCTCCATGTCGGGGTACACGGCCGGATCGATCGCGGCCGGGCCACCCCGGTAATGCACCATGTTGGGCGAGGGGATGGTCAGCTTTGCCGTCTGCCCCGGCCGGGTGACCGACCGCAAGAACGTGAAGTCGTCCCCGAAAATCGTCTGGGTGATACAGATCTTGCCGTCGACGTAGATCGCGGCCGGGGTGAACTCGATGTCCCCGGCCGGGTTGTGGAACTTCACGGCCAGGTTCCCTGGCGTCTTGGACACCCCGCCCAGCTGGTAGATGAAGTCCATGTGCCAGGACGCCCGGCGGAACTCGCCGTCGGTCGCGGTCTGCAGGCCCGCATCGGCCTGCATCGCCACCACCTTCCTGATGGCCTCGTCCTCGACCGCCCGCAGTTGCGCGGCGTCGATCGTCCCGGCCGCGAAGTCATCCCGGGCCGCCAGCAGCTTCGCCGGGCGCAGCAGGCTGCCGACATGATCGGCACGGAACGGCGGCGTGGTGCGGGGACTCATCATGCTCTCCTCTGGCTGTCTGCTGATCTGTATCTATCTCATCTGGGCCAGGACACCAAGCGTGCTCCGGTGTGCCCTGGCTCACCTTCAGCGCGCCGGTCGTGCGGCCCATCCCGCTCAAGATATATGTGACGATCATGACGTCGGGTAACGAAAAATACATGTAATGAGATTCGCGTCAGACGTTCCTTACCAAGCAGTCTGTCAGGCTGGCGGCTGTGCGCGCTCATTTACTACGCTCGGGGCATGTCCGAATCACCGGCACGTTCTGGCGGCCGGGCGGGAAATCTCCCCGGCGCGGACGCCGTGCCGGGCGAGATGTTCTTCGCCAGCGACGAGATCCCGCTCGTGTGGTCGGGCGGCGGGGTCCAGCGGCCCCCACGCCTGCTGCTGACCCTGCTCGGAGACTACTGGTGGCGGCGCACCGAGCCGTTGCCGTCGGCCGCGCTGGTGGCGTTGCTGGCCGAGTTCGGCGTCAGCGACTCCGCCGCCCGGGCCGCGCTCAGCCGCCTGACCAGGAACAAGCTACTGATCACGTCCAAGAGCGGGCGCCGTACCGTGGTCGGGCTCAGCGACCGGGCCGCCCGGGTGCTCGACGACGGCGGCAATCAGATCTTCTCGTTCGGCCGGGAGTCCCGGCCGTGGGACGGGCAGTGGAGCCTGGTCGCCTTCTCCATCCCCGAGCAGAACCGGGCCGCCCGCGACTCGCTGCGCAAGCAGCTACGGTGGCTCGGCTTCGCGCCGCTCTACGACGGGCTGTGGGTCGCCGCCCGGGACCGGGCGGTCGAGGTGATGGCCCAGCTCGCGGAGCTTGGCATCACCACCGCCACTGCCTTCCGGGCCAGTACCGTGCCCGGGGTCAGCCCGGAGGGCCTGCCCCAGCGCGCGTGGGACCTGGACAGCCTGCAGGAAAGGTACGTGACCTTCATCGCCAACACCAGCCGGCTGCGGGAGCGCACGCTGGCGGGCCGGGTGTCCCCGGTGGCCGCGCTGGTAGCCCGCACCCGGGTGATGGACGAGTGGCGCGGCTTCCCCGAAATGGACCCAGACCTGCCCGACGAACTGCTGCCGGAAGCCTGGCCGCGGGCCATCGCCCGGGAGCTGTTCACCACCACCTACGACCTGCTCGGGCCGCTGGCCGTGCACCGGGTCCGGCAGATCATCGCGCGCTACAGCCCGGAACTCGCGGTGCACGCCACCCACCACAGTTCCGGGCTCCAGGTGGCGGGCGGCGGCGGCCGCGAGCGGGCCGGGGCGGTGCCGGTGACCGCGGCGCCAGTGACATAACCGCCCATCGCGCACAGACTGGGCGCTGGCGGCACAATCGCTGGCCAGGATTCTTGGGGGCTGCCCATAATGACCGCCGTCCCGACGCCACGCAGGATGGCACAACAGAGGATTGGGACTGGGAGAGCCAATGAAGACCAACGCAGCGATCCTCCGCGAGCTGGGCGCGGACTGGGAGATCACCGAGCTGGAGCTCGATCCCCCCAAGGCTGGTGAGGTTCTCGTCCGCTGGGTGGCGGCCGGCCTGTGCCATTCCGACGAGCACCTGCGGACCGGCGACATTCCCGTCCGTTACCCGATCGTCGGCGGCCACGAGGGTGCGGGTGTCGTCGAGGAGGTCGGCACCGGGGTGACCCGGCTGGCGGTGGGCGACCACGTGGTCTGCTCGTTCCTGCCGGTGTGCGGGCACTGCCGGTTCTGCGCCCGGGGCATGACGAACCTGTGCGACCTCGGCATGTTCCTGTACGACAACTGCCTGCCGGACGGCACCTTCCGGTTCCACGCTGGCGACCAGGACCTGGGCCAGATGTGCCTGCTCGGCACGTTCTCGCAGTTCTCCACGGTGTCCGAGCACTCCAGCGTGAAGATCGACCACGACCTGCCGATGGAGACGGCGGCGCTGGTCGGCTGCGGCGTGCCCACCGGCTGGGGCACCGCGGTCAACGCGGGCGACGTGCGGCCCGGTGAGACGGTCGTCATCTACGGCATCGGCGGGGTCGGCATCAACGCCGTGCAGGGGGCCGCGTTCGCGGGCGCGCAGCACATCATCGCGGTCGACCCGCTGCCGAACAAGCGTGCCGTCGCGGAGCAGCTCGGCGCCACCCACACCGCGTCCGACTACGCGGAGGCGCAGCAGCTCGCCACCGAGCTGAGCAAGGGCGTGGGGGCTGACAAGGCCCTCATCACCATGGGGGTGGTGACCCAGGACGCGATCGACGCGGCCTTCGCCGCCATCCGCAAGCGCGGCACGGTGGTGATCACCGGCCTGAACGGCCCCGGGGTGAAGAACATCGTCATCCCCAGCTTCGAGCTGACCCTGTTCGAGAAGCGGATCCAGGGCGCACTGTTCGGCGGCGGCAACCCGTTCGACGACATCCCCAAGATGCTGGAGCTGTACCGGGGCGGCCACCTCAAGCTGGACGAGCTGATCACCAACCGGTACAGCCTGGCCGAGGTCGGCCAGGGCTACCAGGACCTGGTTGACGGAAAGAACGTCCGCGGCATTATCCTCTACGGGTCCTGAGCCGGCCGCCCACGGGCCGGCCCAGGCAGACACCGGCGGCCCGGCCGCCGGGGGGGAGGGAGGCAGGTGCGGGCCATCAGCGGCTACCTCGACTACTCCGGCCGGGACGACGTGCTGTCCGGCGGGATCCGCATGATCAGTGTGGACACGCCGGCCGGCCCGCACCGGGTCTGGGTCAAGCGGACCGGCAACAACCCCGACCTGCGGGTGCTGCTGCTGCACGGCGGGCCCGGGGCCACCCACGAGTACCTGCTGGCGTGCGACAGCTACCTGCCCGCGGCCGGGGTGGAGTACTACTACTACGACCAGCTCGGCTCCGGCCTCAGCGACAAGCCCGACGAGCCGTCGCTGTGGGATCTGGACCGCTACGTGGACGAGGTGGACCAGGTCCGCCGCGCGCTCGGGCTGGACTCCGGCAACTTCGTCCTGTACGGCCACTCCTGGGGCGGGATCCTGGCCATCGAGTACGCGCTCGCCCACCAGCGCCGTCTGCGGGCCCTGGTGATCTCCAACATGATGTCCAGCGTGCCGGCTTACAACGCCTACGCCGAGCAGGTACTGATGCCGCAGATGGACCAGGCGGCGCTGGCCGAGATCAAGGCGCTGGAGGCCAGCGGCCAGATCGAGGACCCCAGGTACATGGAGCTGCTGACCGAGCAGCACTACATTCACCATGTGCTGCGGATGCCCGCCGGCGACTGGCCCGACCCGGTGCAGCGGGCCTTCGCCAACATCAACCCGGCCATCTACGTGTCGATGCAGGGGCCGAGCGAGCTGGGGATCAGCGCCGACGCCAAGCTCGCCCACTGGGACCGTTCCGGTGACCTGGGCCGTATCACCGTGCCCGCGCTGGTCATCGGCGCCCGGCACGACACGATGGACCCGGCCCACATGGAGATGATGGCCAGCCGCCTGCCCAGCGGCCGGTACCTGTACTGCCCGGACGGCAGCCATCTGGCGATGTACGACGACCAGGAAACCTACTTCGCCGGCCTGACCGAGTTCCTGCACACCTGCTGACCGGGCTAACCGGCGGGCACGCCGATCTGCCGCAGCCGGGCCAGTTCGTCCGCGCCGATCCGGTCACTCAGGCCGATCGCCGCGCAGTTCTCCCGGAGCTGCCGCGGGCTGGTCGCGCCGAACAGCACGCTGGTCACGCCCGGGCTGGCCAGCGGGAACAGCAGCGCCAGCGCGGCCGGTGTGGTGCCCAGCTGGCCAGCCAGCTCAGCCAGTTCGCCTGCGGCCGCCAGCGCCGGGGCGAGCTCCGGGCCGGCCAGCGACCCGGCGTGCCGGCCGGTGGCCGGCCCGGACCGGTACTTGCCGGTGAGTACCCCACCGGCCAGGCAGAACGAGGCGATGACCCCGGCCCCGGCGGCGGTGAGCGCGCCGGTCATGACCGGGTCCTCCACCCAGTCCCGGCGCACCAGGCTGTACGGCAGCTGGATCGCGCACGGTGGGGCCACGCCTAGCTCGGCGGCGGCCTGAACCGCCTCGGCGCACTGCCCGGCGGGCCAGTTGACCAGCGCCCAGGCGCGCGCCTTGCCCGCGGTGACCAGCCCGGCCGTCGCCGCCACCAGGTCGGCGACCGGCAGCCCGGCCGGTGGCGGGTTCGCGTAGATCAGGTCGATGTGGTCGAACCGCATCCGCCGCAGGGACGAGTCCAGTTCCGCGGCGGCGCTCTGTTCCGGCCAGAACTCCCACCACAGCTTGTTGGACACCACCGTGTCCTCCCGCCGCAGACCCGCGCCGCGGAACAGCTCCCCGAACAGCACCTCGGAATACCCGGTCGGGATCGGCGCGTGGCCCGTCTCGTCGTCGTAGCGGGCGTCGTCGAAGAAGGTGATCCCCTCGTCGCGGGCGGCCCGCAGGATGGCGCTGCCGTCCTCGGCCGGCAGCCGCTCGAACGTGCGCCAGGAGCCGAGCGCCAGCGCGGACACGTCCATCCCGGACGAGCCGAGCGGGCGGGGACTCAGGGAACCGGGTGGCATGTGTGCCTCCTTCAGGCGGTCACGGTGGGGGGATGAGGCCGGTGGCCGGGCGGCGGCGGGGGAGAGCCCGGACCACGGCCGGGTACCCGGCCGGTGCCGGGCCGGGGGCCACCGGGCTCGCTGGTGCGTGACCACCACCACAGGGCCGGTGCCAGCGGGCGCAGCGTCCGGTGGGCCAGGCAACCCTGCCATACCCCCACGCTGTATGCAAGATCATCCAGCAGCCGGGCGGCCACGTAGCCGGGCAGCGCCATCGGCGGCCGCCGCTCCCGCCAGTCCAGCACCGGGGGCACCAGCAGGGCCGCCGCCAGCGGCAGCCGCAACCGTGGCACCGCCGCCGCGGCGGGCACGGCCAGCGGCCACCAGGTCCGGGCGACCGCGCTGCCCAGCAGCCGTCCCGCGGCCAGGGTGCCCCGGCCGGCCAGCCCGGCCGCCAGCGGCCACGCGTCATCGGTGAACGGCCGCAGCCTACGGGCGAGCAGCGCGGTCGCGGCCCCGGTCACCGCCACCCCGGTGGCCGGCCGCCCGGCCGCCGCCGCCAGCCAGGCCAGCGCGCTCCACCCGGACATGGCGCAGGCGGGCACGGTGCCCGGGTGGCGCAGTTCCAGCGGCGCCGCCGAGGTGCCGTAGTCGCGGCGCCGCCGCAGCCAGCCCGCCAGCCGTTCCCGGTGCTGGTGCGCTACCGCCGCCCGTGGCTCGTACCGCACATGCCAGCCGGCCACCGCCAGCCGCCAGACGAAGTCCACGTCCTCACCGACCGGCATGTCCTCGGCGAACCCGGCGGCGGCGGCCACCCGCCGGGTGACCAGCGCCGCGCCCGGCACGTACGGCACCCGCGCACCGGGCCGGACGATGCTTTCCGACCCGCCCATGTCGAGTGCCGAACGGGTGCCCTCGTACCGGGCCAGCCAGCCATGACCCGGCTCGTGGGCGACGATCCGGGGCGCCACCGCGCCGACCGCCGGATCGGCGAAATGCGGCAGCAGCCGATCCAGCCAGCCCGGCCCGGGCACGCAGTCGGAGTCGACGAAGGCGACCAGCGGGGTGCGGGCCGCGGCCAGGCCGGTGTTCCTGGCCGCGCCCGGGCCGCCACGGTGGTCCCGGCGCAGGCACCGCGCGCCCGCGGCGGCCGCGACCGCGGCGATCGCGGCGGCGTCTGGCGAGCCGTCGTCCACCACGATGAGCTGGCCGCTGGCCGCTCCGGCGGGGGTAGTGGGGTTGGCGGGCTGGCTGTCCGCTCCGGCGGGGGTGGCGGGATTGGTGGGGCCGTCGCTGTAGCCGGTGAGGCCGGCCAGGCAGCGGGCCAGTTCGGCGGGCCGGCCGTGGACCGGGATGACCACGGTGACCTGGTCCGGTCCCGGGCCGCCGCCGGGAACCGGGAGCCCGGCCGGCACCGGATGAGCCAGCCCGGCGTCGAGCAGCCGCCGGGCCAGCGCCTGGGCGGCCGGGCGGGCCGGCACCGGCTCACCCTGCCACCATCGGCCGGCCAGGGCTGCGGCGCGGGGGCCGACCCGCAGCAGCCGCAGCGGCGAGCCCCCGACCAGGACGGTCCCGCCGGCCAGGGAGCGCAGCCCGGGATCGGGCCGCAGCCGCAGCCCGGCCGGGACCGGTACCTGGCCCGGCCCGTCCGTGCTCAAGTCAGGTTCACGAAAGGACGTCATTCCCCGGCCCGTGACATGGGCCGGGTATGGCGGGTACCGGCCTGGTATGGAAGCATATTTCCCGTCATCACGCGGCCGTTCGCGGCACTGGCGGAGGGAGGCGGCCCGGCATGAGCGAGCAGAACCCCGGCGGCGAGGCTGTGGCCGTGGCCGACGACGTGGACGACACCGACGAACTGCTGGTCGAGGAGATTTCCATCGACGGCCTGTGCGGCGTCTACTGAGCGCTGACCGGCCGGCCTGCCACCCCGATGCCCATGGCCTTTGACCCCGGCCGGGCGTATGAAAAGCATCCCCAGTTGGCGATCAGGCGCGAGCCGTTCGGCGGGCTCGCGTATCACTTCGGGAACCGCCGGCTGGTTTTCCTCAAGGCCCCGGAACTGGTGGTGCTGGTCGAGGCGCTGGGGGATTTCCCCAGCGCCTCCGCGGCGATCGACGCCTGCGTGCCGCCGCCCCGCCGCCCCGCCTGCGTGAAGGCCCTGTCCAGCCTGCTCGGTTCCGGGCTTATCCGGGTGCGGCCGCTCACCCCCGCGAGCGCGCCTCGGCCAGCCCGCGGGCAACCAGGACCCGGGCCAGATGCTCGCGGTAGCCGCAGTCGCCGTTGATGTCGTCCACTGGGGTGGTCCCCTCGGCCGCGTGAGCCGCGGCATCGGCCGGTGCCGCGCCGCCCGCCAGCGCCTGCTCCACCGCGGTGGCCCGCAGCGGGATCGAGCCCATGTTCACCAGCGCCACGTTGCCGCCCTGGACGGCGACGCCGACGATGGCCCAGTCGATGGCCCGCTTGGTGAACTTCTGGAACGACCACCCGGCACCGGCCGCCTTGGTGAAGCGGATCTCGGTCAGCAGTTCCCCGGGCTGCAGAGCCGTCTCGAACAGGCCGAGGAAGAACTGCCCGGCCGGGATCTCCCTGCTGCCGCCGGGCCCGCGGGCGACCAGGGTGGCATCCATGGCCAGCACCACCGCGGGCAGGTCGGCGGCGGGGTCGGCGTGCACCAGCGAGCCGCCGATGGTGCCGCGGTGCCGGACCTGGGGGTCACCGACCGTCCCGGCCGCGTGCGCGAGCAGTGGCAGTTCGGCCGCCAGCAGGCCGGACGTGGCCAGGTCATGGTGGGTGGTGAGGGCACCCACGGTGATCTGGTCACCGTCGTCGCGGATGAACGAAAGCTCGCGGAGCGGGCCGATGTCGACCAGGGTCGCCGGGACGGCCAGCCGCAGCTTCATCAGCGGGAGCAGCGAGTGCCCGCCCGCCAGGAACTTGGCGTCCTCGCCGCCGGCGGCCGCCAGTTCCAGCGCCTCGTCCACCGAACTGGCCCGCTGATAGGTGAAGGGTGCGGGGATCACCGGCTGGCCTGCCCATCCATGTGGTCGGCCGCGGTGAGCACGGCCCTCACGATGTTGTGGTAGCCCGTGCACCGGCACAGGTTCCCTTCCAGGCCGGCGCGGACCTGCTGTTCGGTCGGGCGGGGGTTCTCGGCCAGCAGGGACACCGCCGCCATCACCATGCCGGGCGTGCAGAACCCGCACTGGAGCCCGTGCTCGGTGTGGAACGCGCGCTGCATCGGGTGCATCTCGTCGCCGTTGGCCAGGCCCTCCAGCGTGGTGATCTCGTGGCCGTCGGCCTGGGCGGCGAGCACGGTGCACGACTTCACCGACTGCCCGTCCAGCAGCACCGTGCACGCGCCGCAGGAGGAGGTGTCGCAGCCGACGTTGGTAGCGGTCAAGCCGGCCACGTCGCGCACGAAGTGGACGAGCAGGGTCCGGTCCGCCACGTCGGCCTCGACCGGGCTGCCGTTGACGGTCATGGTCACCTTCACTGGCTGTTCCTCGCTTCGCTGATTGCGGCCCAGACCCGAGACGGCGTGGTCGGCATGTCGATGTGACGGATGCCGAGGTGGCTGACGGCGTCGATGACGGCGCTGTGCATGGCCGGGGTGGAGCCGATCGTCCCGGCCTCCCCGATCCCCTTGGCCCCGAGCGGGTTGATGGTGGCTGGTGTCTCACTCACCAGCAGCTCGAAACTCGGCAGTTCGGCGGCGGTGATCGCGGCGTAGTCGGCCAGGGTGCCGGTGAGCGGGTTGCCGTCCGCGTCGTACACCATCTCCTCCAGCAGCGCCTGCGCCACCCCCTGGGCGATGCCGCCATGCCGCTGGCCCTCGGTCAGTACCGGGTTGAGCACCGTGCCGGCGTCGTCCACGGTCACGTGCCGGATCAGGGTGACCTTGCCGGTCTCGGTGTCCACTTCGGCCACCGCGACGTGAGAGCCGAACGGGAAGGTCGGCGCCCCGTCCTTGTAGTGGACGAAGGCGGACAGGCCCTCGGCACCCGAGTGCCGGGCCACGTCGGCCCAGGTGCGGCTGGCGCCCGGGTCCCCGCGGACCTGCCACAGCCCGGTGCTGGTGTCGAGTTCCAGGTCGGCCTCGCTCGCCTCCATCAGGTCCGCCGCCAGCTTGCGCGCCTGCTCCCTGACCTCCAGGTCGGCCCGGTGCACGGCCACCCCGCCAAGCTGCAGCGACCGGGACGCGTAGGTGCCGGTGCCGAACGGCATCTCGTCGGTGTCACCGTGTTTCACGGTGACCTTGTTCATGGGGATGCCCAGGTCGTTCTCGACGATCATGGCCCAGGCGGTGTGGTGGCCCTGCCCGTGCGCGGAACTGCCGGTGTACACGGTGGCGGTGCCGTCGTCGTTGACGACCACCCGGGCGGTCTCGCCGTTGTCCGCGTCGGCCGCGGTGATCTCCACGTAGCTCGACACGCCGATGCCGAGCTGGACCACGTCCCCCCGCTCCCGGCGGCGGGCCTGCTCGGCCCGCAGGCCGGCGTAGCCCGCGCCGGCCAGCACCTTGTCCAGCGCCCCGGCGTAGTCGCCGGTGTCGTACAGGGCCCCGCACGGGGTCTGGTACGGGAACTTGTCCGACGGCACCAGGTTCTTCCGCCGCACCTCGGCCGGGTCCATCCCGATCTCGGCCGCGAACAGGTCCATCGCCCGCTCGATCGCGGCCGTCGCCTCCGGCCGGCCCGCGCCCCGGTAGGCGGAGATGGGCGTGGTGTTGGTCAGCGTCACCCGGTACCCGACCGTGACGCTGGCCAGGTCGTAGGGACCGGCCGCCATCAGGTTGGTCAGCGTGGGCAGGAAACCGCCCATCCGCGCGTAGGCCCCGGTGTCCTGCACCACGTCGAGCCGGTAGGCCAGGACCCGCCCGTCCCGGGTCCCGCCGATCTTGACGGTGTGCCGCTGGGCCCGCCCGTGCGTCATCCCGGTCAGGTTCTCGCTGCGGGTCTCCACCCAGCGCGCCGGGCGGCTGGTGTGCCGGGCGGCCCAGGCGACGAGGATGGCGTCCCGGTCCAGGGCGACCTTGGCGCCGAAGCCGCCGCCCACGTCCGGGGCGACCACCCGGATGCTGCCCGGGTCCATCCCGAACGCGCCGGCCAGGATGAACCGGCTGATCTGCGCGTTCTGGGTGCTCACCCACACGGTCAGCTTGCCGCCCTGCCAGCAGGCGGCGGCGGCGCGGCCCTCCATCGGCACCGGCGCCACCCGCTGGTTCACGATGTCGCGCTCGACGACGACGTCGCAGCCGTCGAACGCCGCGTCGACCGCGGCGTGGTCCACCGGGATGTTCGTGCCCGCGTCGGGGAACAGCAGCGTCCCGCCCGCCAGTGACTGCTCGATGCCCACCACCGCGGGCAGCGGCTCGTAGTCGACGGTGACCAGTTCGGCCGCGTCCTCGCCCTGGTAGCTGTCGTCGGTGAGGACCATGGCCACCGGCTCACCCACGAACCGGACCCGGTCGACCGCCAGCAGCGGCTCCTGCCACACCCCGCCCAGCGGCATCGGGGCGGCTTCGCTGCCCGGTGGCGGCCCGCCCTCCGGGGGTGGCGGCGGCGGCGGTATGTCGTTGATGTCGGTGAACGTGAGGACCGCGAGCACACCCGGCGCGGCCAGGGCCGCGGCCGCGTCCACGCCCTTGATCAGTGCATGCGCGAACGGGCTGCGGACAAAGGTGACCCGGGCCGCCCCCGCCAGTTCCGGCACCCGGACATCGTCCACATAGACGCCGCCAGCGGTCAGCAGCCGCGGGTCCTCGGTCCGCACCACGCGGGTGCCCAGGATGCTCACAATCGCCTCCGTCGCTTCCGTTGCCCGGCCCTGAGACACGGTACGCGGAACGGCCCGGGCGCGGCACTCCCGCGGGTGCGCTTCAGCATGAGGTACCGGCCAGGGGGCCGCTACGGCCCATGCCACAAGGTCATCTTCGCGCCCTTGTGTTCCGGCCACGACCCCGGGGGCGGGGTTTCCGGCGTCCCGGGACGGTCACGAGACGGCGGCCAGCAGCGGCGCCAGCGCGGGTACGCTGCCCTCGGCCACGGTGATCACCACGCCGTCGACCAGCGGCCGCGCCTGGCGGAGCAGGTCCGCGGCCAGGCGCAGGCCGGCCGCCCGCGCCGCCGGGCCCGCCTGCTCCATCGCCCGCAGGGTGGCCGCTGGCATGGTCACCTCCGGCACCTCGTGCGCCAGGTAGTCGGCCTCCTCGAAACTGCGCAACGGGGCGACCGACAGCAGGACCGGGAGCCGCGGTCCCGGCAGGGCCGCGATCAGTTCCCTGAGCGTGCCCAGTTCGTAGAGCGGCCGCGTGATCAGGAAATGCGCACCCGCCGCCACCTCGGCACCGATCCGCTCGGCCTCGGCCGCGGCGTCCTGGGCTCCCGGGTCGATGCGGGTGCCGATGCAGAAGGAGGTGGGCGTGGCCAGCGGCAGGCCGTCCAGATCCCGGCCCGCGTTCAGGCCCGCGAGCAGGGTCACCAGGCCGAGCGAGTCGACCTCCCAGATCCCGTCCACCGCCGGGTAGTCGCCGAGCACCGGCGGGCTGCCGGTCTCGCAGATGACGCTGCGGATGCCCAGCGCGTGCGCTCCGAGCAGGTCAGCCTGGAGCGTCATGATCGTCTTGTCCCAGGTGGCCAGGGTGACGATCGTCTCCGCCGCCGCCTGCTGCTGCAACTGGACCGCCATCCCGAGCGAGTCCCGGTGCCGGCGCGGGGTCTCCGGTGAGGTCACCGCGAACAGCTCGACCCCGTGCCCGCGCAGGGCCGGCACCGTCTCGATGGCGGGGCTGGCCCCGCCGTCGGCCGGGGTGACCTCGGCCGCGACCACGAAATCCCGGGCCGCCAGCCGGGCCGCGAGGATGCCGGTGGCCGGGCCGGGCACGCTGGCCTGGCCGCTGGCCGGCCCGGACCTGCCGGACCGGGCGCTGGCCGGCCTGCCCGCCGCCGTGCGGCCCGGCTGGCCGGCCGGTGGCTGGCCAGCCACGGCCGCCGCCGCGGCCTCGATGTGGGTCGGCGTGGTGCCGCAGCAGCCGCCCACCATGACCGCCCCGGCGTCGGCGAAACGCCGCAGGTAACGGGCGAAGTAGGCGGCGTCGATGCTGAACTCGAACCGCTGGTGACCGACCTTGCGCGGCTGGCCCGCGTTCGGCTGTGCGCTCACCGGCAGCGCGCTGTAGGCGACCAGGCTCTCCACCACGGCCAGCATCCGCTGGGGCCCGATGGTGCAGTTGGTGCCCAGCATGACGACCGGCAGGTCGCTGAGCACCGACGCGACCTCGTGCGGGGTTTCCCCGGCCAGCGTGTGCCCGTCGTCGGCGAACGTCGCCTGGGCGACGATGGGCAGGTCGCAGGTCTCGCTGGCGACCAGCACCGCCTCCACGAGCTCGTCCAGGGAGCCGAACGTCTCCAGGATCAGCAGATCGACGCCGCCCGCAGCCAGCGCCCGGATTTGCTCGCCGAGCACGTCCTTGCGCTCGGCCGCGCCCACCTGCCGCCGCAGCCGGGCGGTCACGGCGGGCGAGACCGAGCCCGCGACGAACACCGGGCGGCCGCTCCGCTCGGCCATCTCCCTGGCGATCCCGACCGCCGCGCGGTTGATCTCCTCGACCTGGTCCGGGTACCCATGGCCGGTCAGCCACAGCCGGTTGGCACCGAAGGTGTTCGTCTGGATGATGTCGGCGCCGGCCGACAGGTAACTCTCGTGGATCGCCGCGACCAGTTTGGGGTCGGACAGGCTGACCTCGGGCAGCGCCCGGTCGAGCGCGCATCCGGCCGCGTGCAGCATGGTGCCCATGGCGCCGTCGCACACCAGCAGCCGCTGTCCCAGGAGGTCAGTGAAGGTCATCCGGCCGGTCATGGCTCGTCTCCCAGCGCGTCCAGGATTTCCAGCGCCACCTGCGTGGTCAGGCGGTCCCGGTAGCTGTCCATCGACAGCCCGGTGATGGCCTCGATCCGCTTGATCCGGTAGGCCACGGTGTTCGGGTGGACATGCAGGAACCGCGCCG
The DNA here is from genome assembly GCA_036522155.1 of Streptosporangiaceae bacterium. Classification (GTDB taxonomy): domain Bacteria; phylum Actinomycetota; class Actinomycetes; order Streptosporangiales; family Streptosporangiaceae; genus UBA9676. The sequence goes on along the minus strand of DATDGI010000105.1, from coordinate 6,082 downwards.
CCCGCTGCGGGCTGCTGTTCTCCCGCAGGTAGCAGGCGAGGGTGATGAGGTACTCGGCCCGCCGTTCCCGCTCGCTGCGAGACAGGCGGCCCAGCACGTCATCCGCGAACGACCGCAGCTCGGCCAGATCCGGCACCTGCAGCAGCAGCCGGTGAATGCCGAGATCGGCGAAGGCGGTCACGGTCCCGGTCCGGCCGATCCGGCGCAGGGTCTCGATCGTCCGGTGCGCCTCCTCGTAGGAGCGGTGGATCTCGCGCGGGCTGCGGCAGGCCCCGCCGACCCCGATGATCACCTTGGTGTCCGGGAACAGCTCGGCCAGCCGGGCGATGCAGGTGGCGCCCAGCCGCTGCGGGTCCATCCCGCCGGCTCCGGCCTCGGCCGCGACCAGGACCACCTCCGACTCCCGGGCCGAGATGATCACGGCGGGGGCGCGGGTGGCGAAGAAGTGCTCGATGACGTCGCGGACCCGCTGGCGGGCGGCGTCGGCGTCCTGCGGCACCCGGGGGGCGGGCATGTCGAAGGCGACGATGACCACGTGGTGCTCGCGCGAGGAGTCGTAGCCCAGGTGGGCCGCCCACCGGGTGGTGTCGGTGTCGTCGCGGCCGCGGCCCAGCAGCAGGCCCTCGACCAGGTCGTCCCTGACCCGCCGGGCGGCGGCGGCGACCACGTGCTCACGGCCGAGTATCACCCCGCAGATGGTGGCGGCGTGCTCGGTGACCAGGAGGTTCATGTCCTCGTCCCCGCTGCGCTCGGGCGGGTCCAGGGTGATCAGGTGGGCGGGCACCTCGTCACCGACCAGCACCGGGGCCACGATGATCGCGGGCATGCCGCCGACGCTGGGCAGCCACAGCGACCGGTGCCCCTGCCGGGACGCGCGCAGCACCTGCCCCAGCCGGGGGTGGATCAGTGCTTCGGCCACCATCACCGCGGCCTTTTCCGGTGGCACCCCCGGTGCGGCCGCGGCCATGACATCCATGACCGGGCTGACCAGGGCGACCGTGGCGGCGGTCCGGTCGGCGAGCAGCTGGGTGACGCTGGCCAGGTCGGCGTCCTGCAGCGCCAGGCCCGACAGCTGGCGGTAGACCGTGACCAGTTCCCGGAGCAGCACGTTCTCCCGGCCGAGATCGCGCTGGTGGCCGCCCGCGGGGGAGCGGCCCGCAGCCGCCGGATTGTCGGTCACTACCGCAGCATAAGTCGGCCGCCGGCGACGGGCTTTGTGGTCATACCACAACCGCTGGCCATGAGGTTTGGCCAGCAACCTTGACAACCGGGTAGCGCGCTGCGCACATTTCAGGAAAGTTAACGAAACGTGGCAGGCCGGACGGCCGGCGCGGGTGCGGCCGGTGGTCCGGCGGGGCGCAGGGCGGCAGGGCGTAGCAAGGTGGCCTGGATTGCTCGAGTACCGGGATATCTACGTGGCGGGCCGGCTGCTGCCCTCGGCGTCGCCGGACGCGATCACGGTGGCCAATCCGGCCACCGAGGAAATCCTGGGCGCGGCCCCGGCGGCCTGCCCGGCCGACGTGGACATCGCCGTCCGGGCGGCCAGGCGGGCGCTGGACACCGGCCCCTGGCCGCTCGCTGACCCGGCCGAGCGGGCCGATGCCATGGAGCGGCTGGCGGCGGCGCTGGCGGACCGGGCGCTGGACATCGCCCGGCTGGTGACCGCCGAGATGGGCATGCCCATCACCGCGTCCCGGCTGCACAACGCCGAAGCCCCGGTCACCATTCTGCGCTACTACGCGGCCCTGGCCCGGGCACTGCAGCCGGAAGAGGTGCGGGCCGCGATCAACTTCCGCGGCCAGACCGTTGTCTGGCAGGAACCGGTCGGGGTCTGCGCCGTCATCGCGCCGTGGAACTACCCGCTCGCGCTCGCGCTCTGCCAGCTCGCGCCGGCGCTCGCGGCCGGCTGCACGGTGGTGCTGAAGCCGGCCGCGCAGACCTCACTCAGCGCCTACATCCTGGCTGAGGCGTGCGAAGCGGCGGAGCTCCCATCCGGCGTGTTCAACCTGGTCACCGGCGGCCACGAGGTGGCCGAACTGCTCGCCAGGCATCCCGGCGTGGACAAGGTCGCCTTCGCCGGCCCGGTGTCGGTGGGCCGCCGGATCGCGGTGGCCTGCGGCGAGACCTTCAAGAGCGTGAACCTGGACCTCGGCGGGAAGGCGGCGGCGATCGTGCTCGACGACGCCGACCTGCCCGCCACGACCGCGGCACTGGGCCGGCTGGCGTTCGCGAATTCGGGGCAGACCTGCTTCGCCGCGTCCCGGGTGCTGGCACCGCACCGCCGTTATGACGATCTGGTGTCGGGCTTGCGGGACGAGGCCGAAGCGATGGTGGTCGGCGACCCACAGTCACCGGAAACCAGCATGGGGCCGCTGGTCAGCCCGCGCCGGCGGGCCGGGGTCGAGTCCTACGTGGCCGCCAGCACCGGCGCCGGGTCGAGCATCGTCACCGGTGGGCGCCGGCCGGGCGCGCCGGTGCGTGGCTATTACTTCCAGCCGACCGTGCTGGCCGCCGGGGACGGCGGCCGGGTGGCCGGCCGGGGCGAGGTGTTCGGCCCGGTCGTCACGGTGATCCCGTACACGGCCGAGACCGAGGCGGTGGCCATCGCCAACGACGCGGGCCCGGGGCTGGCCGGCTCGGTCTGGACCGCCGACCCTGAGCACGGGATGGCCATCGCGCGCAGCATCGACGTCGGCACGTTCGGGGTCAACCTGTACGTGCCCGACCTGGGCTCACCGTGGGGCGGCCGGGCGAGCGGCCAGGGCAGCGCCTACGGCCCGGAGTGCCTGGCCGCCTATCTCAAGCCCAAGTCGGTGTTCCTGCCCGCGGCCCGGACCGCGAGCTGACCTACCCGGGCCGGCCCAGGCCTGCCTGGCGCCGCAGCACCTCGGCCTTGTCCGTCCGCTCCCAGGTGAACTCGGGCTCGCTGCGCCCGAAGTGACCGTAGGCGGCGGTGGCGCGGTACCGGGGCCGGCGCAGGTCAAGCTGATCGCAGATGGCCGCCGGGCGCAGGTCGAAGTTCTCCTGCACCAGGTCGAGGATGGTGCCGCGCTTGATCTTCTCGGTGCCGAACGTGTCCACCAGCAGCGAGAACGGCCGGGCCACCCCGATCGCGTAGGCGATCTGGACTTCCGCCCGGTCGGCCAGCCCGGCGGCGACGATGTTCTTGGCCACGTAGCGGGCGGCGTACGCGGCGCAGCGGTCCACCTTCGACGGGTCCTTGCCGGAGAACGCGCCGCCGCCGTGCCGGGCGAACCCGCCATAGGTGTCCACGATGATCTTCCGGCCGGTCAGGCCCGCGTCGCCGGCCGGCCCGCCGATCACGAACCGGCCGGTCGGGTTGACGTAGAAGTTCTCCCGCAGCTCGGCCGGGTCGTACAGGTTCCCCGGCAGCACCTGGGTGACCACCTGGGCCCACAACGCGTCCGGCAACTTGTCCTCCACCCCCTCGGCGTGCTGGGTGGAGATCAGCACCTTCTCCACCCAGACCGGCCTGCCCTGCCCGTCGTAGCGCACGGTCACCTGGGTCTTGCCGTCCGGGCGCAGCCCGGGCACCAGGTCGGTGGCCCGGACCTCGGCCAGCCGCCGGGCCAGCCGGTGCGCCAGCGTGATCGGCATGGGCATCAGCTCGGGGGTCTCGTTCGTCGCGTAGCCGAACACCATCCCCTGGTCGCCCGCGCCCGCCTGGTCGTAGGGGTCGCCGTCACCGCTGTTGCGCACCTCCTGGGAGGCGTCCACGCCGCGGGCGATGTCCGGCGACTGCTTGTCCAGCGCCACCATCACCCCGACCGCGTCGGCGTCGAATCCGACCTCGCCGCTGTCGTAGCCGATGTCACGCACGCAGGCGCGGGCCAGGCTGGCGTAGTCGAGCACCGCCTTGGTGGTCAGCTCGCCCGCGATGACGATCAGGCCGGTGGTCAGCAGCGTCTCCACCGCCACCCGGGACGCCGGGTCCTGCCCGAGCGCGGCGTCCAGGATGGTGTCGGAGATCTGGTCGGCCATCTTGTCCGGATGGCCGGCGGTGACCGACTCCGAGGTGAAGACGAAGCCGTCCGCGTCCGCTGTGCTCATCGCCGCTTTCCTCCGTTGTTCGCGCCTGCGCCTGCCCGCTGCTCGCGGCGGACCTGGCCGGCCCCGGTCACCATCGCCCGCAGCTTGGCCCGTGCCACCTCTGCGGGCAGGTGACGCAGCCCGCAGTCGGGATTGATGACCAGCCGCTCGGCGGGCACGAAGGCCAGCGCCTGGCGGATCCGGGTCGCCACCAGCTCCGGTGACTCCACGTCGGTCGTCTTCACGTCGATCACCCCGAGCCCGACCTTCCGGTCCCACGCGTGCTGCTGGAACAGCCGCAGGTCGCCGGGGCCCTTGCGGGCGAACTCCAGGACCAGCTGGTCGATCCGGGCGGCTAGCACGGCCGGGAACAGGAAGTCGTAGTGGCCTTCCCACAGCGGCCGGGCGTACCGGTTCCCGTAGCAGACGTGCAGGGCCCAGCTCGCGTCCACGCCCGCGGTGACGATGTTGACGGCCTCGATGGCCAGCCCGGCCGCCTCCGGGTAACCGGCCAGGAAGGGCTCGTCGATCTGGAGCAGATCCGCCCCCGCCGCGACCAGGGCCTGCGCCTCCGCGTTCAGCCACCGGGCCAGCGCCCGGACCAGGTCCCCCGGATCGTCGTAGGCGCCGTTGCGGATCCGCCGGGACAGCGAGAACGGGCCGGTGAAGGAGAACTTGACCGGCCGGTCGGTCTGCTCCCTGGTGAACGCGAAGTCACCGGCCAGCCCCAGGCTGACGTGCTCGCCCGCGGGCTCGGGCAGCGGGCGCGTGACGGCCGCGTCCAGGTAGTCGTAGTAGTCGGTCTTGGCCCGGTGCGGGATGTCCACTCCCGGGATCCGGGCCAGCAGGTAGTCGATGTCGTTGTCGCGCCGCAGTTCCCCGTCGGACACGATGTCCAGGCCGGTGAGCTCCTGGTCCTTGAGCGCGGCCTTGATCGCGACCTCGTGGATCTCGTTGAGGTGCTGGGCGCTGATCCGGCGCTGGTAGTAGTCGGTCTTCAGCCGCTCCAGCCATTCCGGCACCGGGTAGGAGCCGACCACGGTGGTCGGCAGCAGGACGGCGGGGGTCGTGGCGGGCACGGCGATCAGTCCCGCACCTGCGCGGTGAGCGTCTTCACGTTGGAGCTGGGCCGGGCCCGGAACGGGGCGATCTGGACGTCGAACCCGCGCCGGTTGCCGATGAGCTGGAGCAGCGGGCCGTTCACCCAGTTCACGACCGAGCCGTCGTACTTGCCGGGGCCGAAGAACCCGGCGTGGTACTGGGCCGGCTCGGTGAGGAACAGGTCGTGGCACAGCAGCCGGCCGAACGGGTGCAGCAGCGGCAGCGTGCCCTCGAAGCTGGCCAGCGCCCCGTTGCTGGCGTGCATCCGGATGTCGCCACTGCCCTCCATCAGCGGCCGGAGGATCTCGCCGGTCAGTGAGGGGGAGACCTGGTACCCGTCCAGCCCTTCCAGCGGCACGTACCGTTCCTGCAGCCGGAGTGCCGCCCAGATGTCGCGCCACAGCCCCACCGCCTGATCGGTGCGGCCGAGCTCACCCCCGGCCGCCTCGGCCAGCAGCTCAGGTCCCAGCCGGAGCAGCCGCTCGGCCAGCCCGCCCAGCGCGCCTTCGGCCAGCCGGTAGCGGGCGGTGATCAGGCTCGCGTCCTCGTCCGGCAGGTAGGCCCGCACCTCGACCAGGTAGGGCCGGCCCCCGATGCTGGCCAGCTCGTCGGTCGGCAGGTTGTCCCAGACGTTGGAGATGTACACGCAGAACGCCTTGCCGCGCAGGAACCCGAGCGTGAGCAGCGGCCGGGTGGCGTCGAGCACCAGCCCGTTGACCCGGTCGCCGTGGTGGGCCACCGCCTGCCGGGCCCGGTCGAGCACGTGCGGCGAGTAGTCGCCCATCAGGTAGTGCAGCCGCCGGTAGTAGTCACGGCCGTGCCCGTGGTCCAGCTCCACGAAGGTGTCCAGCCAGGTGCGGGCCTGGCTGCCGTTGCCCACCCCCAGCTCGACGACGTAGAGCTCGGGCGGCAGGGCGTGCCGGGCGGCCAG
>DATDGI010000104.1:0-2256 GCA_036522155.1 Streptosporangiaceae bacterium | reverse complement strand
TCCTGGGACTGGCCGGTGCCTTCGTCGCCCAGAGCACCACCGCCGTGGTCACCTTCATCGTGCTGGTGATCCTGCTGGTCCGGCGGGGTGACCGGCTGCGCCCGATGGTGAGCCTGGACGCGACGAGGGACCTGCGCCGCTTCTCCATGGGCGCCTACATCGGGGGGCAGCTCGGCTCGCTGCCCGCGATGCTGCTCCCGCTGCTCATCCTGTCGCGGTTCGGGCCCGGCCAGAGCGCGTACTGGTACACGGCCATGGCCATCGCGGTGCAGCTCAACCAGTTGCCGGGGTCCGTGGCCCGGGCGCTGCTCGCCGAGGCGGCGCACCGCCCGGCCGAGCGCCGGGCGCTGATCCGCCGCTCGTCCGTCCTGATCGGGTCGGTCATGGGTCCGGTGCTGGTCATCGCGTACTTCGCGGCGCCGCTCGGGCTGGCCATCCTCGGGCACCACTATTCGGTCGCCAGCCTGGCGCCCTTGCGCCTGCTCATCCTGGCCGGGGTCATGACCAGCGTCAATTACGTGACCGGGACCATCTTGTACATCGCGAAGAAGACCCTCGCCATCGCCGTGATCAACGGCGCCGACGCGGTGATCGTCGTGGGGCTGGCCGCCACGCTGGCCCGCAACAGCACCGACGTCGCGGTGTACTGGCTGATCGGCGAGGCCGTCCAGCTGGTGCTCTTCGCGGGCTACGCCGTCCGGTCGCTGCGAGAAGTTCACGGCCGCTGGGAGGCGCTCGGCGATGAGCGCCCAGCGGTGCCAAAGATCCGAACCAAGGAGAGGTGTGAAGCATGCGCGTGACAGTCGTCCGGCCCGGCGACCTGGGGCCCGAGGAGGCGCGGCTGTGGTCGGGGTTCCAGCGGGCCCAGCCGGTCATGGCGAATCCGTTCCTGTCCCTGACCTTCGCCCAGACGGTGGACCGGTTCCGGCCTAACGCGAGGGTGGCGGTGGTGGAGGATGACGGCCGTGTCGAGGCCTTCCTGCCCTTCGAGCTGGCCCCGGGCAAGGTCGCGGTGCCGATCGGCTACCCCATGAACGACCTGCAGGCCCTGGTCGGCTCGGGCGCGCCGGTCGACGCCCGGGCCGTGGTGCGCAAATCCGGCCTGCGGGGGTGGCGTTTCCTGCACGTGCCGGCCGATCAGCGGGCCCTCATGCCGCACCAGTACCAGGAGACGGTCGTCAAGTGCCCGGTCATGGACCTGTCCGGCGGGTACGAGCAATACCTCCAGGGCATGGCCAAGACGGCGACCTACAAGAACGCCAGGAAGAAGCAACGGAGCCTGGAGCGTCAGCTCGGCCCCGTCGCTCTGGCCTGGGGCACTCCCGACCCGGCGCATTTCCGGCAGCTCGTCGACTGGAAGCGCGGCAAGTACGGCGGCGCGCGCCGGCTGTTCTCCGATCCGGCGGCCCTGGCGATCATCGAGGCCCTCGCGGCCGCGGACGCCGGCGACTGCCGCGGCATCCTCAGCGTGATGCTGGCCGGCGAGCGGCCCATCGCCAACGTGCTCGGCCTGGCCGGCCCCGCCGGCCTGTCCGCCTGGTTCTCGTCGTATGACCCCGACTGCCACCATTTCTCGCCCGGCACGATCATGTGGTACCTGCTCGCCGAGCAGGCCGCGGCCCGGGGCATGACCCAGATAGATTTCGGCGGCGGCCAGGACGGCTACAAGTTCAGCCTGGCCAACACGTTCTACCCGGTGGCCGGGTGTGCGGTGTGGGCGAGCCGGGCCGAGCGGGCCGCCCGCGGGCTTTACCGTCAGGCGTCCGCGCGCTCCCCGTGGAGCGGAAGCCGGAACGGCCAGCGGGCCGCCCTGGGGCTGGCGTCATGAAGCCCGTACGTATCGCGGTGGTGATCCCGGCCGGTCCCGGGGACGATATCGCCGACACCCTGGCCAGCGTCCTGCGCTACACCGATCCCTCCCGGATCGTCGTCGTCGTGGATGACACCTCCTCAGCGCCGGAACAGGCGCCCGACGTCAAGGTCATCAAGGCCGGGCAGGCGCGGCCGGGCACCCAGGGCGGCCTCTGGGTCAAGACGGCCCCCGCCTACCGCTGGATCCTCGATAACTACGAACCCGAAATGGTGCTGCGCCTGGACGCCGACGCCGTCATCCTCGGCCCCGGTCTCGAAGAAGCAGCGGAACAGGCGTTCCGCCGTAACCCGCACGCCGGGCTCCTCGGCGCGTACCGGGTCGGGCCCGACGGCGGGCGCCGGGACTTCGGGCCCGCAGCCCGGCAGCTGCGGGCCGAGACCGGA
>DATDGI010000103.1:0-2444 GCA_036522155.1 Streptosporangiaceae bacterium | reverse complement strand
CAGGTCAGCCAAAGTCATGGGCCGGTAGCCGGTCACCGCGAGTCCTCCGCCGCCGTAATCCTTTCGACCGAGCATACGGTGCCGGTGCTGTCCATCGGCGAGCCCAGCAGCGCCAGCAGCGGGCCCGGTGCCCCGCCGCTCGTAGTACAGCCGTGCGCCCGGCAGGTCCAATCTATGAGCCGTCAGGCTGGAGTCGGGCATGGCGGGGCCATCCCTTCCCTTCCCGCTGAATCGCCGCCGCGCGGGGCTGACGCAACACCCGGAGGTCGGCTCACGGACTCATTGGCAGATGTCCCGGCTGGCAGTACCCAAGGGCATTTGGCACCGCCATCTCAGGCGCTCAGCGTGGCGCGCACCAGATCCCGGAATTCTTCATCGGGGATGCCCGCCGCGTCCTCAGGCCTGAGCTTGATGGTCCCCTTGCCGGCGGCGAGCTCGGGATGACGCCCGGAGAAGCCACCATCACGGCGGGGCGATACATACAGCGACAGCCCATGCTCCCACACCGCGACGTTAAGACGGCGGCGCCCGATCCGGTATGTCGGCATCCCGTAGGACAGCACCACCTCAGCGTCCGGCCAGGTACCGATGATCAGCCGGTGAAGACGATCAAACACCGGCCGGTACTCGCTGGGGATCTCGTCAAGGTAGCTGCGCACAGCGTCATCCATGACACCAGTCTCGCCGGTCTTGACCTGCCCACTCAAGTTCGCCCTCCTCGGTTCGGCGTGCTCGGCAGAGCAGGTCCTATGGCTGATACGCGGCCGTGCTCGGGATGCCCAGGGGCAGATGCTCAGGCGGTACCGTCTGGGTCGTGGACATCAGGCGGGCGACCGGTCAGGACTGGCCGCTGATCTACCCCATCTATGCCGCGATCATGGCCGAGGGCAAGACCTATGCGTTTCCCGAGCATCAGACACTCGAGGAGGCCCGGCCCTGGTGGATGGAGCAGCCACCCGGCCAGACGGTCGTGGCCGTCAGCGACGGCGTGATCGTGGGCTCAGCGAAGATGGGGCCCAACCGGCCCGGGCGGGGCTCGCACGTGGCAACGGCGTCGTTCCTTGTCGACCCGGCCCGCCAGGGCCAGGGCATAGGCCGCGCGCTCGGGGAGTACGTCCTGGCCTGGTGCCGGTCGGCAGGCTTTGCGAGCATCCAGTTCAACGCGGTCGTCGACGCCAATGCCCCCGCCGTGCACCTGTGGCAGTCACTCGGGTTCCAGATCATCGGCACGGTACCCGAGTCCTTCGATCATCCCGAGCACGGCCTGGTCGGCCTGCACATCATGTACCGGCGCCTGTGACGCCGCCATGACCCTGGAGGGGTGAACGGTGGATGTGCTGCTGACAGACGCGGACATCGTCACGATGGTGGCCGGTGCCGGGCCAGCCCGGTCGATGCTGGTCCGCGATGACCGGATCGCCGCGGTCGGGCCGGCCGAGCGGGTGCACGCGGTCGCGGCGCCAGACGCGCGGGTGGTGCGGCTGGAGGGCGCGGCCGTCATTCCGGGGCTGATCGACGCGCATTGCCACCTCTGCGACGTGGGCTACCTGGCGTCGGGCGCGGACTGCAGCCAGCCAGCGGCGCCGGATATCCCGGCGATCCTGGCGCGGTTGCGGGGCGCAGTCGGCGGGACGCCGGAGGGATCGTGGGTGACCGGCAGCGGGTACGTGGAGTACAAGCTCCGCGAGGGCCGGCATCCCACCCGCACCGACCTCGACGCCGTCGTGCCGGACCGGCCGGCGATCTTGTTCCACACCTCGCTGCACGCCTGTGTGCTCAACACCCCGGCGCTCCGGGAGGCCGGGTTCGACGACCGGCAGCCGGACCCGCCAGGCGGCCGCTTCGGGCGGGACCGCGAGGGGCGGCTGGACGGGGTGGTCTACGAGGGACCGACATTCAACCTGCTGTGGGGCGGCCTGCGGCGGGACATGGAGCGGATGAGCGCCGTTCAGCGGGCCGGTCTCGTGGCCCGGGCGGCGCAGCATTTCGCGGCGCGGGGCGTCACCGCGGCGTGCGATGCGGACACCCGCCGCGCATCGCTGACCGCCTACGCGGAGGCGGACGAGCGGGGTGTCCTCGGCGTGCGGATCGCCGGGCTGGTGGCGCACGACGAGGCGGACTGGCTGCTTGGGTCCGGGCTGCGAGGGCGCCGCTCGCCGCGGCTGGCCGCTGAATCGGTGAAGATCTGGGCCGACGGCGGGATGAGCAGCCGCACCGCGGCCATTCACGGCAGCTACCCGGTCCCGCCCTACGGCTCGGGGATCATGTACTTCCCGCCGGCTGAGCTGACCGAGATGGTGCGGGAGTTCGACGCCCGCGGGCTGCAGGTGTGCATACACGCGCAGGGGGACCGGGCGATCGAGACCGTGCTGGACACCTACGCCACGGTCCTGAGCGGCCGCCCGGGGAACCCGCTGCGGCACCGGATCGAGCATGGCGGATCG
>DATDGI010000102.1:0-2466 GCA_036522155.1 Streptosporangiaceae bacterium | reverse complement strand
TGGCGGGCCGGGCCGTGGATGTGCGACAACTGGGGGGATGGAGCAGCAGGAGGCCGGGGTGACGGCCACGATCAGTGTCTTCCTGGCCGACGACAACCTGATCGTGCGCGAGGGCGTGCGCGCCCTCATCGAGCGGCACCCCGACCTGTCCGTGGTGGGGGTGGCGGCCGACTACGAGGGCGTGATCGCCGGGGCCGAGGCCGCCCGGCCCCAGGTGCTTGTCACCGACATCCGGATGCCGCCCGCCTTCCAGCGGGAGGGCATCGACGCCGCCAAACAGGTGCGCAAGCGCCACCCGGGCACCGGCGTGGTCATCCTTTCCCAGTACGAAGATCCCGAGTACGCGGTGTCACTGCTGGCCGAGGGCATGGCCGGCTACGGCTACCTGCTGAAAGACCGCGTGGCCGAGGGGAACCAGCTGGCCGACGCCATCCGGGCGGTGGCCACCGGCGGCACCGCGCTGGACCCGGCGATCGTGGAGGCGCTGGTGCGGCCGGTCGTCTCCCCCGGCGGGCTGGACCCGGCCGAGGAAGAACTGCTCGGGATGATCGCCGAGGGCAAGCCGATCAAGGCGATCGCCGCCGCCCGCAAGGTCCCGCCCGAGGCGGTGGATGCCGAGGTCGAGGAGGTCTTCGTCAAGCTGGCCGCGGGTGTCTCATCCGGCAACCAGGGGGCGCTGCGGCGGCTCCGGCTGCTGCACCAGGCGATCGTGGACCGGGAGGAGCAGGGCGAGACGCTGTCCCGGCTGCTGCCCAGCGGGCTGGCCGAGAAGATCCGGCGCGACCACCGGGGCATCGGCGAGACCGAGCGGGTGGTGGTCACCGTGCTGATGAGCGACATCAGGTCCTACTCCGCGATCGCCGAGCACGCCGATCCCAGCCAGCTGGCCGGCCAGCTCAACACCCACCGGGCGGCGATGAACCACGCCATCCTGGGCGAGGGCGGCACCGTCATGCAGTTCGTGGGGGACGCCGTCATGGCCGTCTTCGGGGCGCCATTCCCGCAGCCGGATCACGCCGACCGGGCGGTGGCCGCGGCCGCGGCGATGCACGAGCAGCAGGCCGCGATCAACGCCCGCTGGACCGGGGACGGCCTGCCCGCCTTCGGGCTCGGGCTGGGGCTGTCCACCGGTGAGGCCGCGGCGGCCCTGCTCGGCTCGGCCGAACGGCTGGAGTACACCCTGGTCGGCGACACCGTCAATCTCTGCCAGCGGCTCCAGCAACTGGCGGGCAAGGGCGAGACCGTGCTGTCCGAGGCCACCCTGCGGGCGCTGTCCACGCCGGTGGGCACCGTGCCGCTCGGCTCCCAGCTGGTCAAGGGCCGGGAGACGCCGGTCGTCGTCTACAAGATCGCTGCCCAGGCGGGGGCGGCGGGTACGGCGGTCACCGGTCCCGGCCGGAGGTGACCGCAGCGGGGGGCCAGCGCCCGGCGAGCCGGCGGAAGGCATGCACTGGACGGCGGAAGGCTCGCCCTGGCCGGGCCGCAGCCCAGCCAGGGCGAGCCCGATGAAGCCGGATCCCCCGATTCATCTTTGGGTCCCCCAGGCCATGATCGCATGCCCGGTCGGGCCCCCGCCCGGGGAGTTCACCGGCCGGGCCTGTTAGCCACTGCAGAACTCCCCCGAACCAGGGCAGAATGCCACGGCTGTCAGGCCAGCGCCGGGACCTGACCCGCGCCGGCACGCCGGGCAGGCCGGATCTGATACGAACCTGTACATGGGACCGCTCGACCAGCAGATCGGCTTCCTGCTCGAAGCCGACCGGCTCAAGACCGTGCTCCGGCAGAGCACGCTCACCGACCGCTCCCGGCGGGAGAACTCCGCCGAGCACTCGTGGCACCTCGCGCTCATGGTGCTGGTGCTGGCCGAGCACGCGCCGCCCGGCATCGATCTGCCCCGGGCGCTGGCCATGGTCGTGCTGCATGATCTGGTGGAGATCGACGCAGGCGACCTGTTCGCGTATGCGCCGCCGGCCGAAACCGAACGCCAGGAACAGGCCGAGCGGGCCGCGGCGGACCGGCTGTTCGGCATGCTGCCGCCGGGCCAGGCGGGGCGGTTCCGCGCGCTCTGGGACGAGTTCGAGGAACGCGCCAGCCCGGAGGCGAAGTTCGCCCGGGCCATGGACCGGCTCCAGCCGATGCTGATCAACATGGTGACGGCAGGCGGCACGTGGGCCGCGCATGGCGTCACCGCCGACCAGGTGCTCGCCCGGGTGGCGCTGATCGCGGATGGCTCGCCGGCGCTGGGTGCCTTCGCCCGCGACATGATCGCCCGGGCGGTGGATAGCGGCATTCTCGCCCCCGCTCCCGGCCCGGCCGGCTAGCCCATGTACCTGGCCCGTGTGCTGGGCCTGCCGCTTGACTCGCGCCCTCCTGCCAGTCGGCTACCCGGCCGCGGCCGCGGGGGCCGGCGGGCCGCCACGGTAGGTGCGTCCCGCGCCGGGTAGGACCGGCATATGAGCCCATCCC
>DATDGI010000101.1:0-3189 GCA_036522155.1 Streptosporangiaceae bacterium | reverse complement strand
CTCGACGCCGACTTCCGCCCCAAGCTGCCCGGCGGCCAGTATCTGGACCCGGAAGCGGCGGCCGCGGCCGCGGCGGCAGTCCGTGACCAGGGGCGATGATGCGCCCCACCAGGGGCCGATGGACCGCAGTGATGGAGGCCGGGTAAATCCCGTATTGCCAATTGGCGACGCTTACATGAATAAGTGGGTAACAGCACCCTGGTTCTGGCCACCGCCACGAGCGCTCCGGACGCCTGGCACATACCATCGAGTCGTGAGCCCGCAGGTGACGGGTGGTGCCTCCCGCCACTCGCCAGTGCATGCCGTGACGCCAGAGGCTGATCGGTGAACAACCGTAGGCAGGCCGCTGCGGATGCGACGAGCATGGAACGGCCGCAGCTGAACCGGCTCCCCTCCGGCATCGCCTCGGTGCTCTCTGTGCTTTCCTCCTCGGCGGTGGTGCTCGACAACGACGATCGCGTGCTCCGGGCCAGTGCCGCCGCCCGCACCTTCGGGCTGGTCCGGGGTGACCAGCTGATGGTCGGGGAACTGCTCGCGCTGGTCCGCCAGGTGCGCCGGGACGGCGAGATCCGCGAGGGCGAGATCGAGGTGTCCGGCAGTGCGTTCGGCGGCAGGCGCACCAGTTTCGCGGTCCGGGTCGCCCCGCTCGGCTCCACCGTGGGCGGTGGCGGCCTCATCCTGCTGCTCGCCGAGGACCAGACGGAGAGCCGGCGGGTGGAAGAGGTGCGCCGTGATTTCGTGGCCAACATCAGCCACGAGCTGAAGACACCGGTCGGTGCGCTGGCCCTGCTCGCCGAGACCATGGAGGACGCGGCCGACGATCCGGAGGCCGTGCGCCGCTTCGCCAGCCGGATGCGGCAGGAGGCGTCCCGGCTCACCTACCTGGTCCAGGACCTCATCACCCTGTCCCGGATCCAGGCGGCCGAGCCCATCCCTGACCCGCGGCCGGTCGATGTCGTCGCGGTCGTGGCCGAGGCGGTGGATCGGTGCCGGATGAAGGCCAGCGCCCGGGGCATCGAGCTGGCGGCGAGTTGCGACGAGGGCCTGACCGTACTCGGCGACGAGGACCTGCTGGTGACCGCGCTGCGCAACCTGCTGGAGAACGCGGTCGCCTACAGCCCGGAGAAGACCCGGGTGGCGATCACGGCTACCCGCGACGGGCTGGACGCGGCCGAGATCAGCGTCGCCGACCAGGGCATCGGCATCCCGGAACGGGATCTGGAGCGAATCTTCGAGCGCTTTTACCGGGTGGACCCGGCCCGGTCCCGTGCCACCGGCGGGACCGGCCTGGGCCTGGCCATCGTTAAGCACGTGGTTGCCGCCCACAGCGGCAAGGTGACGGTCTGGAGCAAGGAAGGCCAGGGCTCGACGTTCACCCTGCGCCTGCCCGCGATCAGGAATACCCCGACCGCCGACGGCACCCCCGCCGCTGGCCTTGCACAACCTGTCAGGGAGGCAGTCAAGTGACACGCGTGCTGGTGGTCGAGGACGAGGAATCGTTCAGCGACGCCCTCTCCTACATGCTGCGCAAGGAGGGCTTCGAGGTCGCGGTCTGCCCGACCGGGCCGGACGCGATCGAGGCGTTCGACCGCAACGGCGCCGATCTGGTGCTGCTCGACCTCATGCTGCCCGGTCTGCCCGGGAGCGAGGTCTGCCGGACACTGCGCGAGCGGTCCAACGTTCCGGTGATCATGCTCACCGCCAAGGACAGCGAGATCGACAAGGTGGTCGGGCTGGAACTCGGCGCGGACGACTACGTCACCAAGCCGTTCTCGTCCCGTGAGCTGGTCGCCAGGATGCGGGCGGTGCTGCGGCGCCGCGGCGAGCCGGAGGAAGCCGGCGCGTCGGTGATGGAGTCCGGGCCGGTGCGGATGGACGTGGACCGGCATGTGGTGACCGTCCGCGGTGAGCAGACCCAGCTGCCGCTCAAGGAGTTCGAACTGCTCGAGGTCCTGCTCCGCAACGCGGGCCGGGTGCTGACCCGGATGCAGCTGATCGACCGGGTCTGGGGCGCGGACTACGTCGGCGACACCAAGACCCTCGACGTTCACATCAAGCGGCTGCGCGCGAAGGTCGAGACCGACCCGGGCAACCCACGGCACATCATCACGGTGCGCGGTCTCGGCTACAAGTTCGAGCCCATCGCCTGACCCGCCCGGGCCCGCGGCCGCCTGCCGCTGCGGGCTGGCCCGCTGCGGTCACGCGGTCGGCGAGGCCGACGGCGTGGCGGACGGGGACGCAGATGCGTGGCGGTGCTTCCCGGCGCGGCCCGTCAGGGTCGCCGACGGCGTGGGCCGGGGCGGCACCGGGGCGGGTGAGAAGGTCGCGAAGTACTGGGCCCGCGGCATGACCGGTACCTCCATGGGCACCGCGCCGGCCCGCAGGAAGTGCAGCACCACCCGGACCGACTGGCCGCCGCCGACTGGGTGCACCAGGCCGCGCAGGATCACCCGTGGGGCAGGGCCGGTCAGCAGCACAGACTGGTTGGTCCCGACCCGCACCCCGCCGGCCGGCAGCTGGACCGCGAGCGCGGTGCCGGGCGCGGTGACCGCGATCAGCCGGTCCGGTGCGCCGGTGTTGGCCATGGCCAGGAACAGCCCGGCCGAGCCGCCGGCCGGGAGTGACGTGGTGGGCGGCGCGCCCAGCACGAACACGTTGTTGATCCGGATCGCGTTGTCCACGATCACCGACGAGCCCGCGGTCGGCTGGTGCCAGTGCTGGGTGGGCGCACCCGCGCCGGCCTCGCAGCCGGCGATCGCGAGTGCCAGGCCGGCAGCCATGACGACGACGAGTACGCGCAACGACGCGGCGCTGCGGTTACTGAAGATCACTGCGTGCTCTCCCGGGCCGACGGTCCACGTAGACGCCGCACAGCGTACTCCGGCCAGAGGTCAGCGCAGCGCGCCACCCCACACCTGGGCTGCAGCGCCGCCGTTGCCCGGGATCAGCGCGCGCATCTCGGGCGCCAGCGCGAAGCCCTGCCCGTGGTCGGGCACCACCTTGGCCACCGACCCGTTCAGGCTGACCAGCACCGCCGTCAGCGTGACCGGGTGATAGGCCGCATAAAGATCACCTCCGGTGTCTTCCATCGCGTGTGTCGGATCCAGCGGCACCTGCTTGACCAAGGCGTCGACCTGGACCCCTTGCGTGCCGACAACATAGATCTCCACGCCCGCCCGGCCCGCCTCC
>DATDGI010000100.1:0-2050 GCA_036522155.1 Streptosporangiaceae bacterium | reverse complement strand
GACCAGGGCGACTCGCTGGCCGTGGCCCAGCGGCTGGCCGACGTGGTCGGCATCGACTTCTACCCCCGGCACGCGCTGGCCAGCGCCGGGCCGGTCAGCGTCTACCTGGACGGCAGCCGCGCGCCGTGGCAGCAGCAGCGGCGGGACCGGCTGCTCGCCGCCGCCGCCGCGGCCGGGCAGCCGGTGATGGTCGCCGAGGTGCAGGCCGAGCCGTGGGAGGCGGTGACCACGCCACCGAGCCCGGCCGGGCGGGGCATGTACAGCTGCCGGCCCGAGGATGTGATCGGGAACTACACCCAGGCCCGGCGCTGGACCAGCCGGGCAGCATGCGTTATGCAGGCCTATCTCTTCTGGGGTGCGGAGTACTGGCTGCTACGGGAGCGGCAGGGCGACGGCCGGTATCTCGCGGCGTTCGGCCGGGTGCTGGCCGAGGCGTGATCAGCGGGTCCGCTCGCGGTAGCCGAAGACCAGCGCGCCGGTGATCATCAAGATGACGAACAGCACCCCGGTGACCAGCACGTCGACCAGCACACTGCCGGACACGACCCGGTGGTAGCCGGGCGTGCCGGCGTAGAAGGCGGCGCGGTTCAGCTCGACCACGTAATTCATCGGCATCGCGTGCGCGAGCACGCCCAGGTAGCGGGCGGTCCCGGCGAGCGGCACCAGCACCCCGGCCAGCACGTACTGCGGGATGATCAGGAACTGGAAGATCTGCATGGCCGACCGCTGGTTGGGCAGCGCCGCGACGGTGGCCAGCCCGAACGCGCCACCCAGCAGGCAGCAGGCCAGGCACGGGCCGAGCATGGCGGCCAGCTGGCCCGGCGACATGCGGACGCCGAACGCCAGCGCGAAGATCACGATGAAGGCGCCCTGGACGAACGCGACCAGGGTCTCGCCGGTCACCTTGCCCGCGACCAGGGTCAGCCGGGACACCGGCGTGACGAACAGCTCGCGGGAGAAATCGTTCTCCCGGTCCTCCACGATCGAGATCATGCCGGCCGCCGCGGACTGGAACAGGCTGGCCGCGAGCACCCCGGTGAACGCCAGCGTGACCGCGTTCAGGCCGGTCACCCGGCCCACCGTCGGCTGCAGGATGCTGCCAAGACCGCCGATGAGCAGCACCGGGAAGGCCAGGTTGACCGCGAGCCGGGGGTAGTCCCTGAGCAGCTTGATCACGTCCCGCTGGGCGATGGCCACCAGCCCGGACAGCTCGTGGGCCAGGCCGGTCATCGGCGCCGGGTAGCCAGCGGGCGGCGCGGGGCGGGCGGGCGCGGTCCGCTGGCTCATGGCCCGGCCCGTTCCAGCAGCAGCAGGTAGGCCTCTTCCAGGGTGGGCTCGGCGATCTGGAACCGGGTCAGCTCGGCGCCCAGGGCGGCCACGATGCCCTGCGCGCTGCGCCCGGCCAGCGGCACCCGCAGCGGGCCGGTCCCGGCGACGGGCAGGCCGAGCGCCTCCAGCTCGCACCGCAGCGCGGCGCGGTCGGTGGCGTCCAGCACGAGTTCGGGGCTGAGCTGGCGGGCCTTGACCTCGGCCGGTGTCCCCCGCTCGATGATCTTGCCGCGGGCCAGCACGCACACCGCGTCCGCGGCCTCGGCTTCCTCCAGGTAGTGCGTGGTCAGGAAGACCGTGGTGCCGAACCCGGCCCGCGCCTGCCGCAGGTAGGCCCACAGCCCGCGGCGGCTTTCCGGGTCCAGCCCGGCGGTGGGCTCGTCCAGGAACAGCACCCGCGGCCGGTGCATCAGCGCCCGCACGATCTCCAGCCGGCGGCGCGTGCCGCCGGACAGCGACCGGGCCCGCTGGCCCAGGATGCCGGTCAGGCCCAGCACCGCGGCCAGGTCCTGCACCTGGTGGCGGTAGCCGGACGGCATGAGCCGGTACAGGGGTCGCCAGGGGTACAGCCCGTACAGGACGGCGTGCAGCCGGATGTTCTCCTCCGCGGTCAGGTTCAGGTCCAGCGACGGCTGCTGGAAGACGATGCCCAGTTCGCGGCGGACCCGGGCCTGCTCCGCGGCCACATCCCGGCCGGCGATCCAGACCTGGCCGGAGGTCG
>DATDGI010000099.1:0-23881 GCA_036522155.1 Streptosporangiaceae bacterium | reverse complement strand
GTCGTGACGCACAACGTGAGCATGATGGTGGTTCAGGCGGGTGCCGCCCGGCGGGTACTGAACAAGGATCCTGGTGAGGCCACCAAGGCTTTGCGGGCGGTGGAATCGAGCGGCCGGACGGCCATGACCGAGCTTCGTCATCTGCTCGGCCTGCTCAGCCCCCCACCGGGGACCGCGGATGCCGGTGGGCCAGCCGGGCCACCGGCCGCGCCGCTGGATGCTGGCAGCGGCCCGGGCGGTGCGGCGGACCTGGCGCCGCAGCCCGGTCTCGACGAGCTGCGCGAGATGGTCGGCCGCGTCGTGAGCGCCGGGCTGCCCGCCGAGCTGCACATCACCGGGACACCGCGGGACCTGCCGCCCGGCCTGGGACTGGCCGTGTTCCGGTTGGTGCAGGAGGCGCTCACCAACGTGCTCAAGCATGCGGGAAGGCCGCAGACCGAGGTCCGGCTCCACTATGAACCAGCCGCACTGGTGGTGGAGGTCGCCGACGGCGGGCGGCCGATTCCCGCCGCTGGCCCGGCACCGGACGCCAGCGTTCCCAGCGGTACGGGGATGGGCCTGCTTGGCCTACGGGAACGGGTGGCACTGTACGGCGGCGAACTCGCCGCCGGGCCACAGCCGGGCGGAGGATGGCTGGTGAAAGCCAGGCTGCCGGTAGAACCAGCGGAGATGCCGGCGGAAGTGACCCCGCCATGAGCGATGCAGCCACGGTCGGCGCTCCGCTTCGCGTGGTCATCGCCGACGACCAGACACTGGTCCGCAGCGGGTTCCGGCTCATCCTGAACGAGGCCGGGATCACGGTCGCGGCCGAAGCCGCCAACGGCAACGAAGCGGTCGCCGCCGTGCTTCAGCACCGCCCCGACGTTGTCCTCATGGACATCCGGATGCCGGGGATGGACGGGCTCGAGGCCACCCGCCGCATCCTCGGGTCCAAGCCGGGATGCGGATGCCGGATCATCATCCTCACTACGTTCGACCTCGACCAGTACGTCTACGCCGCGCTGACCGCCGGGGCAAGCGGGTTCCTGCTCAAGGACACCTCGCCCGAGCAGCTCGTCGCCGCGATACGCATGGTCCGCTCCGGCGACGCGCTGCTCGCGCCGTCCATCACCCGCCGCCTGATCGAACGCTTCGCCCCGCACCAGCCCGGCCAGTTCATTTCGCACGCCGGCCTGTCTGACCTGACCGCGCGAGAACTCCAGGTACTGCGGCTGCTGGCACGCGGGCTGAGCAACGCCGAACTGGCCGTGGAACTGACCCTCAGCACCGCGACGGTCAAAACCCATGTGGCCAGCATCCTCGCCAAGCTGCAGCTACGGGACCGGGTCCAGGCCATCGTCCTGGCCTACCAGACCGGGCTGGCGGGCCCGCCGCCCCCCGCACCCTGACGCGAGCGGGAGCACGCCCGGAAGGCAGGTTTGACAACCTGACGTAACGCCGTTAGCTTACGTTGTGAGTTTACGTCGTTAGTAGAAGGAGGCCGGAATGACTGCTCCGGCGCCGGCCATGGCACGCCGGGCCGTCACCCACCGCCTGCCGCGCGCGGGGCTGGATAGCAGCGCCCTATCCGTTCGGGCATGGCTGCTGCTGGCCGCCGGCCCGGCGGGCGGGCTGGTGTTCACCGGCGTCTATCTGGCCGAGGGCGCTGCCCGGGCCGGGTACCGGACGCTGGCGCAGCCGATCAGCGCGCTCAGCCTGGGCCCAGGCGGATGGGTGCAGCAACTGAACTTCATCGTCTTCGGCGTGCTGGTGTGCCTGTCGGCCGCGGGCTGGCGGGCGGCGCTGGCACCCGGCCGGGGCGCACTAGCGTTCCCGGTGCTGCGCGTGATCGCAGGCGTGGGCCTGGTGATGGACGGGCTGTTTGCCCAGGATCCTTCCGGCGGGTACCCGCCGAGGGCTCGCGTGGGGGTGCCGACGGTACATGGGCAGGTGCACACCCTGTTCGCGATGATCACGATCACCGCCCTGGCCAGTGGGTGCTTCGTCCTGGCCCGCCGCTTCGCCGCCGAGCCCGGCTGGCGGCGCTGGGCCGTCTTCGCCGTGGCCGCCGGGGTGGCGACCATCGTGTTCATCGCCGCGTTCGGCGCCACAGGCGGGCACGGCGGGCTGGCCGGGCTATGGGAACGAGCCGCTGGGGGAGCCAACTCAGTGCTCACCGTGGCGGTGCTCGCGCGGCTGGCCGTTACCAGCCGTCCCGCTGCCAGGGCCCGCCGCCTCGGCCCGGCAGCCGGGGAGGTGGCGTGATGGCGCCGGCCGTCCAGGCGGCGCCGCCCCCGGCCCGGCGGCGGAACCGGCGCGGTGAGGGCGACCATCTCCGGGAGGAGATCATCACCGTGGCCAGCGAGATCATCGGCGAGACCGGCGACGACAGCGCGCTGACGCTGCGCGGGGTGGCCCGGCGGGTCGGGATCGCCGCCCCCTCCATCTACCGGCACTTCACCGACGTCGACGAGCTGAAGATGGCGGTGGTGCAGCGCAGCTTCGCCGAATTCGCCCAGGCCCGCGACGCCGCCAGCCAGGACGGTGACGACCCGGCCGCGCGCCTGCTGGCCCGCTGCCGCGCCTACATCCGGTTCGCGCTGGCCAACCCCGGCCCTTACCGGTACCTGTTCAGCCAGCACGCGCCCACCGGCGACCCGGCCCGGCCGCCGGTGAGCCTGCTCACCTTCCAGGCCCTGGCCGACTCGATCAGCCGCTGCCAGCAGGCCGGCCTGGCCCGCGCCGGCGACGACCCGCAATGGCTGGCCGCCCAGGTCTGGGCCGCGCTGCACGGCCTGGTACTGCTGCGGCTCAACGCCCCCGGCTTCCCCTGGCCCGGCCCACTCGAGCAGATGGCCGATCAGGCCGTGGCCCGCCTCGTGGGTCTTGAAACCCAGGCGGACAGGCAGCCCGCCTGACCGCCACTGCAAGGAGAACTGCCATGCATCCCATCCCCGCTTCCCGTAACCGCCCGCCCGCCACCACCCTGGCCGGGCTGGCCGCCGCCGCCTCGTCAGCGCCGTGATCCCAGCCGCTGCGGGCCTGGCCTTCCTGATCTCGCTGGCCGCCCGGCGGCCCCTGGTCGCGGTGGCCGCCCGGCGCTGGCCCTGGCTCACCGGCCGCGCGGCGACCCAGCCACCACACCGCACCCTCGCTGGCCTGACCGCTGCCTGGGGAATCGGCCTGCTCGCCGCCGCGGCCGTCCAGGGCGCCGGCGCCATCAACGGAGGGCTGACCTTCACCAGCCCCGCCAGCTTCGCCGCCCGCACCCTGATCGCCCTGGCCGCCGAAGCCATCCTGGCCGCCCTCACCATCGCCTGGCTGCACCGCAGCCCGACCCCTGGCCCGCAGGCCCGCAGCGCAACTCCTGACCCAAGCCTTCCGCCCGGTCTTGAGCGCTCCTCCTGGCAGCCCAACAAACGCCGTGATCTGTCGCCCGATGGGAGATGAGGATGCCTGGCCGGCCGCTGCCTTCAGGCCCGGCGGCAGACGTAGCATTCGGCTAATGGAATTTAGCCGGGAGCTGCGCGACGACGTGATATCGGGTGACATCACCGTATCCTTCCGGCTGTGGCGCCGGCCCAAGGTGAGGGAGGGCGGCCAGTACCCCGTCGGTCCGGTAAAGATCGAAGTGGATTCCGTGGAACTGGTGCCCTTTGCCTCCATCACGGTCGCCGACATCCGCCGATCCGGGGAAAGGGATCGGGAATCCCTGCGCCAGAGGGCTGCCCATGCCGGTCCGATCGCCGACGACACACTGCTCTACCGGGTGGAGTTTCACCTCGTGGAGTCCCAGGCACGCTGAGCACCGGCGGGCAGGACGCCGACCTCTGACGGATCGCGCACGGTCCGTTCCGGTCCAGTCAGCTCGGGGCGTGAAGCCACGGATCCCTGAGGTCGAAGAAGACGGGTGCACCGATCGTGAGCTCGTCCATCTCCTTCATCATCTCCCGCAA
The DNA here is from genome assembly GCA_036522155.1 of Streptosporangiaceae bacterium. Classification (GTDB taxonomy): domain Bacteria; phylum Actinomycetota; class Actinomycetes; order Streptosporangiales; family Streptosporangiaceae; genus UBA9676. The sequence goes on along the minus strand of DATDGI010000099.1, from coordinate 19,946 downwards.
CTGCGGCGGTGCTTCCTTCTGTTCACCTTCGCGAGCAGACTCCTCGGAGATGAAGTAGATCGCCATCGTCCAGGCGTCGCCGTCGTGACCCACGGAGACGGTGCCGAGGATGTCGGGCCGGTACTCCTGCCAGTCGGTCTGATCATTGGCCATCAGCTCACGCGCGCGGTCCGGATCGCTCGAACGACCCTGCATGACCTGCACGAAGCCGGCCTGCGAGGGGTCACCGGGAGTGTCGACCTCGACCGACGTGCTGTTGTGGAACACCGGCTCGCCGGTGAACAGCCGCGCCGTCTGCGCCCACCACGCCGTCTGCTCCGGCCGGTCACTGTTCTGCCGTGCCGCTTCCTCCGACTCGAAACGTGCGAGGGCAATCAGTCTTCCGTCGTCAGTAACCCCGGACGTGCTGCCAAGCCATCCAACAGCTCCAGGGGCCACCTCCCCGGCCCACTTGTCAAGCTGCGCGCGCACCTGCGCGGCGTCGGACACATGGCCCTGGATCACCTGCACAAACATGTTGACCTCCCGATTGCCCATCCCCCGGGCGGGTGTCGATCGGTCGTTTCGACGCTACTCCCTCCCGTCCGCGTGCACCGGGAAACCTCCGCCAGCCAGGCGTGCGCAAGGTCAGGGCGTGCTGGCTTTGCGCGCGAGGACAAGCCGGTACCGCGGGCTGCCGTCCTCGCGCCGGCCTAGAGCCGTCAAGGGGAGGGTCGTCACGGTGAATCCGGATGCTGTGAGGTCGTTGCGGACCGCGTGCAGCGGGCAGGTGCGGTAGTACATGACAAACGGGGGACGCCACACGGCATTGCGGACCCGCATGGCCAGGTCGAACCCGAGCAGTGCCCAGTACCAGCCTGAGGTGATGGGCTGGGGCGCACCGACCGGGAAGGCGAAAACGGCGCCCGGCCGCAGCGCGCGGTACACGCCGGCGAACAGCGCGGGCCGTTCGGCGGGCAGGAAGTGCCCGAGCGCTCCGAAACTGACCGCCAGGCCGAACGCCCCGGTGAAGGGGAGGGCCCGGACGTCGGCCCGTACCCACCCGGCGTCCGGGTGCGCACTGCGCGCCTGCGCGAGCATGCCAGAGCTGAAGTCGACGCCCATGATCGGTCCCTGGCACAGGGATGTGAGGACCCGCATGCCCGCGCCGGTGCCGCAGCATACGTCCAGGCCCCGGCCGAACGGGCCGAGCGGGCGCAAGGCGTCGGCGGTCGCGTCAAGCACGCCATCGGGGGTGCGAAACGGCGTGTGGTCGAACTTCGGGGCAAGCAGGTCGTAGCCGCCCTCGACCGAGGACAGCGCCTGCATCGCTAGTTCACGCAGAGACGGGCCCCGGGGCGAGAACACCGGCCAAGGGTACTTCCCGACGTTACGTGGGTGCCGGCCGGGGAAACCGCTGCCTTACCGTGGATGCATGACCGCATGGGGCAACCTGCCGCCCGCGCTGCCGCCGCACGGCACAGTGCTGGCCTGGGCGCGAGGGTGCCGGTGCGATGAGTGCGAACCCGCGTACAAGCGTTTCGTGTCCGAACTGGCGCTGCGAGGGCCGCTGAGGCTGCCCGCCCAGCCGGAGCCCCGCAAGCTGGACGCCGACACCCTCGCCCGGCTGGAACCGGCGGTGAGCCGGTCTGAGTGCCCAGTGTGCGGCGCGCTGCGCTATCAGCGGTGCCGCAACCTGGCGTTCCCCCAGCATTTCGCGCCGACTCATCCCGAGCGCCGAAGCTGCACAGATTAACCATTTGGGGTCGGCCCGCTGGTCATGGCGCTGCGGCGAGCGGGCGGTACCGGTCGTAGAAGGCGGCGGTGCCCCGTTCGCGGAGCGCGCGGTCGCGGGTGGCGGCCGGGAGCCGTATCAGCTGGCCCAGGGCGTGGCTTTGCTCGCGCACCCAGTCCACCCGCGGCTTGCGGCGCTGGGTGAACGCTGTGAGTGCGGCGGGAATGTCGCTGCCGCGGCGTAGCTCGTCAGCGAGTACGCAGGCGTCTTCGATCGCCATGCAGCCTCCTTGTCCCATCATCGGCGACATCGCGTGGGCTGCGTCGCCGATGAGCACGACCCGGCCGTTGCGCCAGGCGGCGTCAGGCTGCCACTCGACCGGGGCGCAATGGATGTCGCTGTCGGATTCGACCGCGGCCAGGTACTCCCGGACCGGTGGGCCGAAGTCCGCGAACCACTCGGCGAGCCGGTGCTTACGCCCGGCAACTGGGTCCTGGAGGCGGGCGCGGGTAACGTTGCCGAAGCCGTAGGTGGTGCCGGGGCCGACCGGGCATAGTCCGAAGAAACGATCACAGCCGAGCCAGAACTGGACGCCCTCGAGCTCGTCGGCTCGCGTGCATGCGACGCTGCGCCACACCATCTGGCCGGCGTAGGCCGGGCGTGACCGGCTGACGGCCGACCGTCGCACGCCGGAGCTGATGCCGTCGGCTCCGACGACGAGATCGTAGACCCCGGCGGTCGCGTCGTTGAAGGACACCGATACCCGCTCGTCGTGCTGCCGGACAGATGTCGCCGACCCGCTGCGGCACCGACCCGGATCGGGCAGCAGCGCGTTGTGCAGTGCCGCCCGGGTGATGCCGACAAACGGGCCTACCTCCCCCCACAGATCGTCGAGGTCGATGTCGCACAGCAGCGTGCCGTGCTGGTCGCGGTACTGGAACCGGTGGATGACCGCGCCGGCCCGCTCCACGGCGGCGGCGACGCCGAGATCGCGCAGCGCGCGCATGGCGTTGGGCTGCACCGCCAGCCCGGCGCCGAGCCGGGCCCGGCCTGCCTCGCGCTCGATCATCTCCACCTCCCACGGCCCGCCGCGCAGCGCAAGATCCAGGCTCAGGCCGGCTATCCCGCCGCCGACGATCAGCACCCGCTCGGTACCCACTGTCCCGTCCTCCCGTGTCGAGATCTGCGTTGGGCACCAAGGTAGGAGCGCTCGCCGTGGCAGGGCCCGGACCACAGCGAACCAGCATCCGGACTATCCTGAACACGACGTGTCGCGGCCCGCTCATAGCGCACCCGCGACCGGGCAAGGGGCGCCATGGCCGGTTCAGCCGAAGCGGTGCTACCGCTGCGGTTTTCCACCCGCGACGTTCCGGTGCCGTCCCGGCGGAGCGCACTGAACGAGCTGCGCTGGCAGGGCCTGCTGCCGCTTGAGCCGCTTCCTAGCGGCTCACCTCACGTTGACCTGCACAAATGGCGCCTGCCCGGCGCCTCGATCCTGACCGGGACCTTCGTCGGCGTGCGCCAAGGCAGCGACTCAGGGCCGTCCAGCCCGGATGATGAGCTGTTCTTCGGGATCAACACAAGCGGTTCCAGCCTGGCCGGCCAGCGCGGACGTGAGGTCACCATCGGTGCCGGCGACGCCGTCGCCATCGACCCGGCTGCCGGCGCCTTCAGCATTCTCCGCGCTGCGCCAGCGCGGATGATCGGCGTGCGGATACCGCGCCGCAGCGTCCCGGCCGGTGCCGTCGGCTTTGGTGCTACCCCGCTGTGCCTGGTGCCCGCCGGGACGGCGGCGCTGCAGTTGCTGACCAGCTATCTGCAAGGTGCGCTGTCCGGCTCCGCACTGTCCTCGGCGCCGCTCGCTGACGCCGTCGTGTCACACGTGGCCGAGCTGATCTCGCTGAGCCTCGACCCGGTCTGTTCCGCGACGCCGCCAGCCGGTGTCCCCAGCGTGCGAGCGGCCCGGCTGGCCGCAGTCAAGGCCGATATCGAAAGGCACCTCACCGACGGCTCGCTCACTGCTGCCACCCTCGCCGCCCGCCACGGCATATCAGCTCGCTACCTGCACAAACTGTTCGAGGACGAGGAAGTGACCTACAGCCGGTTCGTCCTGGACCGGCGCCTTGCCCTCGCCTATCGCACGCTGCGCCAGCCGCGATCAGCCACCAGGACCATCAGCTCGATCGCCAACGACACCGGCTTCGGTGACCTGTCCTACTTCAACCGCACCTTCCGCCGCCGATACGGCATCACACCCTCCGGCGCGCGCCGGGAAAGGTGCTGAATAAGCCGGCCGGCGGTGGGTAGCTGGCAGCGGTGGCTAGAGCAAGAACTGTAGCGGGGCATGCCGTCCCCGGCATTATCGTGTTCTTCTTCTGGGTGGTCGTGGCAATCCTGGCCATCATCTTGCTGGCGTTCATCGTGCACTGGGCCGGCGGCGGAGTACTCAACCTCAGGCTCGGGCACTTCACCCTGAACGTCGGCTTCACCTGATCAGACCGGCCCGCGGCGAACCTGCAGTCGTGCTGCCCAGGTCAGTCACGCCATGGCCCCGGGCGCGTTCACAGGACAATGTAGGCGAGCCCGTCCCAGTAGGCCTCGATGTGCCGATGACGGCGGCCGCGAAGCACGACGAGCAGTTCTTCGGGGAGTGTTTTGAGAGCGGGGTGCATGAAGAGCAGGAAGTCCCCTCCCTCGACCCGGTGGAAATCGAGCGCCCGGGCGGGAGGGTCCACCGAAGCCTCCAGGAAGGCGAGGGTCAGCCGCGCCGACCGGTGCTCGGTAGGCCACAGAAAGAGCTGCCCTCCACGTGTGCGGATGAACTCCGCCGCTTCCGCGGTAGCGGTCACGCGCATGGCCATGCTCGGCAGCTAGTCCGGGGCGGTGCCCGCCGGGCGGCCGGGTCCAGGTGCCCGGCCGGTGCGCACACGGGCATCAATCTAGGCATCGGTCCCAGTAGACGGTGATCTGCTGGCGTTACGCAAGGCACGGCGGCGATCAGGCCGGGGGTCTCAGCGCGCGCCGAATATTTCCATGGCCGAACTCGTCGGAGACCGTGGCACCGGATCACTTCCGGACGGTACCTGTACGGACCGCACATGGCACGGCCGCCGAGTCCGGCCGCTCGGGGTTGGCGCGGTACTTCCGATACTGTGCTCGGCCATGAAGGGGTTGCGATTCGGGGTCGTCAGCGAGTCGGTACACGAAGGCCAGGGGTGGCTCGATTTTGCGCGCCAGGTCGAAGACGCTGGGATCGACGTCCTGCTGCTGCGGGATCATTTCTCGGCGGGTGCGTTCGGGCGGCAGCTGGCGCCGTTCACCGGGCTGGCCGCCGCTGCCGCGGTGACTACACGGCTGCGGCTAGGCACGATCGTGCTGTCGAACGATTTCCGGCATCCCGCCGTCTTGGCGCACGAGGCGGCGAGCCTGCACCTGGTGTCGGGCGGGCGGTTCGAGCTCGGCATCGGAGCCGGCTGGTACCAGCCGGAGTACGACGCGGCGGGGATCGCATTCGATACGGCGGGCAGGCGAATCTCACGGCTGGACGAATCGCTGGGGATTATCAAGGGGTTGCTGGCCGGGGCGCCAGTCCACCACAAGGGCGACTTCTACCGGATCGACGGGCTGGATCTCGACGTCCTCCCCATGCCGCGGCCCGGCTCGCCGCGGCTGCTGGTGGGTGCGGGCGGGCCCCGCATGCTACGGCTCGCCGCGCGGCACGCGGACATCGTCGGGGTGCTGCCCGCCCCGATCCGCGATTCGACAGACAGCGACGATCCCCGGGACCGGCTCCCCGCGGCGTTCGACGCCAAGCTCGCCGTGGTCCGCGAAGCAGCCGGGGATCGGTTCGGGGACCTTGAGATCAGCGCGTTCGGCACGTTCGTCGTCACCGGCAACTGCCGCGCCGAGACCGAGGATCTGATCGCCCGGCGCGGCTGGACCGGGATCGATGTCGAGGCGGTGTGGCAGATGCCGACACTCTTCATCGGCAGCCCGGATCAGATCCGTGCCGACCTGCAGGCGCGGAGCGAGCGGTTCGGCTTGACCTATCTCGTCGTCGGCGAGAACGGGCTGCCCGCACTCGCCGAGATCATCAGCGGTGCATAAGTGCTCTTTCGTCCTGGCAGACCGGAAGCATGCGTGCGCTAGAGTCACGCCGTGATGGACCATAACGACTGGCGGGTGACGATCTCGCTGGCTGACCCGGCGCACGGCAAACGGGCGAAGCAGTCGTTTTCCGACCATCAGGTGGAAGATGATGTCCACCGCCGGCTCGGCCGGACGATAGTGGTGGGCGCAAGTGGCTCGCAGATCTTCCTGTACGCCGGGACCGAGATCGCCGCCAGAGAGGCCGAGCGGGTCGCCCGCCAGATGCTGGCCCAGCACGGCATCGAGGCGGAGTTCGCCCTGCACCGCTGGCACCCCATCGAAGAGGAGTGGGAGAACCCGGACGTGGCTATGCCGCGGACCGAGGCCGAGCGGCAGGGGGAGCATCAGAGGCTGCTGGACGCGGAAAGCGCCGAGTCCCTGGCGTCCGGCTTCGCCCAATGGGAGGCCAGGGCCGAGTTTCCATCGCATCGCGAGGCAGTGGAGCTGGCGGACACGCTGCGCCGAGAAGGCCGGGCGGTGGTGCGGCGCTGGAGGTTCCTGGTCGTTGGCGCCAACAATGAGGACGACGCTCAGGAACTCGCCGAGCAGATCAGGCGGGAGGCACCGCCAGACGCAACGGTCCGCGCCGAGCACTCCGGCGTGTTCTTGCCATTCATACCCTTCTGACCAGAGACCCGGCAGCCCGTAGGTCAACTGGCAACGTTACTGGTCACCTACTAGTCATTGTTCGCCAATTCCCGAGCTGGGTGGCTGCGGGGATCCGGCCGACTGGCTGATGGCACCAGCCGGCAGATCCCACGCCCGGCGCCGGCGGCGGATGCGTGTTGCGTGACGGATCACACCGATGATGACGAGCGCGAGGAGAAGCAGGCACGCCAGGCTGCTGACGTCTGCGGGGAACCTCATTGCCGGGCAACGGCGCCGCCGGGCAGGCCAGGAGGCCACGGAGGTGCTATTGCTCCTTCAGCAGGCGGTCGGTGAGGACGATCTCGATGATCGATGCGACGGTGTCCTGGCGGGCCCAGTCGCGCTGCAGCTCGACCGCGAGAGAGACCCAGCTGATCGGCTGCCCGCCCGCTTGCATGACGCGGTCAAGGCCGGCGCGGTGGGCCTCGGGTGAGGTGCCGCCGATCGCGTCGACAACGGGGTAGACCTCATATCCCTCGCGCAGCGCGTCGAGTGCGGTAAAGGCCATGCAGATTTCGGTCCACAGAGCGCAGATGATGAGCTTGCGGCGGCCGGTTGCGCGGACGGCCTGCACGAGTTCGATGTCCTCCCAGGAGTTGGTCGTGGTCCGGTCGAGCGGCTTGTCGTCGGTCAGCAGGTCGGCGAGTTCGGGGAGGGTTGGCCCTCCCCGGCCGGTGGCGACGTTGATGGTCGAGTGCACGACCGGGACGTCGAAGGTCTTGATGGTCCTGACCGTCGAGACGGCGTTCTTGAGCAGGAGGTCGCGATCCATCGAGTGGACCCCCGCCAGCTGCCAGGGCTGGTAGTCGATGAGCAGGAGCGCTGCATTCTGCGGAGTGATGAGATGGTCTGAGAGCGGGTCCCGGACTGGCGCACTGGTCATGGGTGGCACCTTCTCCTAGCGGGCTTCGGGTGCCCCGAAGTTAGTGGCCATCACGGTGAGCGGCTCTCACCTAATTCTGGTGATTCGCGCTGGGCGGAGAGCTGGCGGACCTCGACCAGGTCGAGGCCGAGCGCCTCGACCTCAGCCAGGACGCCATAGAGTGCCGACCGGTCCAGCAGCCCGGTGAGCACGGTGTCGGCGCCCTGGTGCTGCGGCACCAGCGCCGGGAACGCCGACAGCACCGTGGCGCCGAGGTGGCCGTGGACCTGGATCGCATACCAGGCGGGCGCTGGGTCCATGAAGCCATGGTCGGGCGCGGGCAGGTGAATCCTCATCACCAGAATCTGGTGACCGCCGCGCGAGTGCGCGGGGCCAACCTAACGCGCGCGGCCCGCCGACAGCAGCCGCAGCTCTCGCGCACGCTGCACGGCCGAGGAGCGATCACGGGCCTGGAGCTTGGCGTAGATGTTGCGGACGTGCGTGTTGACCGTGTTCACCGAGACGGACAGTTCGCTGGCGATCTCCGGCCTGGACAGGTTGGTCGGCAGATACCGCAGCACCCTGAGCTCGCCCGGGCTGAGCTCCTCCGCTGGCGGCGATGACGACCGGTCTCTGGCCGGGGGGGACGAGCCTCGCATGATGTCGAGGATGTCGGTGAGCAGCGCGGCGTGCGCTGTCTCGTGCCGCGGCAGCGCCTCCAGCAGCTCCCGCGAGCGTGTCATCGCGAACGGCAGTACCAGCCGGTCAGGCTCGGCGAGAGCGAGGGCGCGTTCGGCGGCCTGGCTGGCCGCGCGCTGATCACCGAGCTGACGATGGGCGAGCCCGGCCAGCAGGTGAGCTTCGACAACCGTGACGTAACCGATGACCGGCGCCGTACCGTCCACGACACCCTGCACGGCGGCCAGCGCCGCGGCCGGATCGCCTTCCTCGAGGCAGATCACCGCGTACGCATTACGGATCTCGCCCGAGCCGGCCCGCTCGTCATCGAGCGCCGCGAGCAGGACGCGGGCCTCGCCGGGCCTCCCGAGGCGGGCTTGGGTAGCAAGCAGCCAGCCGGTCACCTGGTTCGCCAGCGCGTGCGACCCCTCGAGCTGCGATCGCAGGCGCGTGTTCGACCGGCTGCTGGCGGCGGGGGCCACGATCATCGTCATCGACCACGACCTGGACCTGCTCGCCGCCGCCGACCATCTCATCGACATGGGCCCGGGCGGCGGCCCGGACGGCGGGCACATCGTCGCGGCGGGGACGCCGGAGGACGTCGCGCGTGCCCCGGGCAGCGTGACCGGGCCGTGGCTGGCCGAGCACCTGAGCCTGCCGGAGGCCCGCGACCCCGATGTCCTGTCTCACCGGCAGAGCCGGTAAGGAGGCGGTCTGGCGCGATCGGCAGAAACGGCTTGCTGGCGACTGCGGGGGATCGGCATCGCCGGGCCGCGGTCTGTGATCGTTGCTCAGGATGTTGGTGTCACTCGAGCACCCGGCGGGCGATGGATGGTGGCTTGCGCCCGGCGAGGATCCAGCCGGTGAGGGCAGCGGCGACGGGAACAGCGAGAACCGTGATGGCTAGGTACAGAAATGGCACACGGCTCAGGGTGCTGAGGTCGCTGCGGTGCCCGGCGGCCAGCGCGAGGTAGGCGCCAGCGGATCCGATGAGTGCGCCGAGCAGGGCCAGCCCGCCGGCGGTGGCGGCGGTGAGCGTGCGCCGGGTCGTGCTGGTGGCTCCGGCGGCGGTGAGGGTGCGCAGGTCGCCGGTGGCCTCGGTGCGCATCAGCGCCACGGTCATGGCGAGGACGCCAAGGGCGAGCAGTGCCCCGGCGGCCGTCGCCGCGGCGCTGATCGTGGCCAGTGAGGCCTGGCTGTTCCTGGCCTCGATGATCAGGCCCGCTTTCGCGGCCACGTCCCGTGCGGCCGCGAGCTGCGCGGCGGTAATGGGCTTGTCGGACTGGACGAGCCAGCCCGACTGTATCTGCGTCCAGCCCCGCCGGTGCAGCGCGCCCAGGGTCATCAGCGAGGTGGGCTGGGAGGTGTAGGACGGGGCCTGGATCCGCTGCACGTGGGTGACCGTCGCAAAGGTGGAGGGTGTGGTGACCACGAGCTGCCCTGCGTGGACGGTGAGGAAATCGGTGGCCGGGGTGATCGTGGCGGGGCTGATCCTGAGGTAGCGGAGTGCGGCTGGCGTAGCGACATAGAGGGGGATCGTGCTGTAGGTCCCTCCCCGGCCGCTGGAGGCTGGGTTCTGCGGGGCGCCCAGGGCAGCTACCGGCTTCCCTCCCTGGCTGCCTTGCCCGCCGGGCTGCGGCTTGTCGGCGGGGTTGACGGGCATGTCGAGCGCGATTACTTCGGAGTGATGCAGCGGCCCGGCGATCTGGTGCACGGCAGCGGCCAGGACGCGCAGCTGGGCGGGCGTCCGGACCGGGACGACCGGACCATACGGGCCACTTGCGCCCTCTGGCTGGCCGCTCCAGACCAGGATCTGAGTGTCCGGCAGGTTGCCCACATTGGCGGCGGATTTGTCAGCGGCCGAGCTGATGATGATCGCCGCGGCGATCCCCAGGGCGAGGCTGATCGCGGCCAGGGCCGCCCCGGAGCGGGCCTGGTGACGGGCGAGGTCCCGCAGCGCCAGCCGCACCGCGACCGGCGCGCGACCGCCCAGCGCGGCGAGTGCCCGGATGGCTAGCGGGCTGATCAGCAAGATCCCCAGGGTCATCGCCAGCGCGCCGGCGATGATCAGCGGGGGGCGGGTCTGGTTGGCCAGGCCGAGGAAGACGACGCCCGCCACGATCATCAGGACGGCCAGCATGGCCGGGCGGTGTGCGGGCCTGGGCCGCGGCGGCCGGGCTGACAGGGCGAGCGTAACCGGTAGCCGGGCGGCGGCCCGCGCTGGCCACCACGCCGCGGCGGTCGCCGTCGCGACGGCGAGCAGCATGCCCAGCGCGACCAGGTCCCACGGGATCGCGAGCCGGTCGATCCGGTGCCCGGCGAATGTGTCCAGGCCTGGGGCGGCGGCAATCCACGCCGCCAGACCGAGCGCGGTCCCGGCACCGGCGGCAATGACGCCCACCACCGCTCCGCCCGCGACCATGACCATCCGGAGCTGCTTGCGCGTCGCCCCAATCGCGGCGAGCATGCCGAGCTGGCGCTGTCGGCGCGCGGCGATCACGGCGAAGCCCGCGGCTGCTACCAGGGAGACCAGGAGCAGCAAGACCGTGACAGCACCGAGCATGCCGCCGGCGACAGCTCCCTGGGTGCTGGCGCCCCGCGCCTGCCAGTCCAACGGGCCGCGGAATCCGGCGCGGAAGGCGCCGAAAGTGGCCGGACTGGCGTTCAGCAGCACCGTCACCGACTGCGGCGGGCCTGCGCCCGCGGGCGAGACGAGAACGAACTGGTCACCCAGGTCGCTGGGGTTCTCGACGATGCCGGTCACCGTCTGGTGATGGCCGCCGAGGGACAGCAGGGAGCCGATGCGCAGCTGGAGGGTCTGCGCTATCTGGCCGGTGACGGCGGCTTGCCCGGCGCCTGAGGGGTAGCGGCCCTGGGTCAGGGCGATCATCGGGCCGCTGTAAGGGCCATGCGGGTTCTGCGCCCGGAACTCGACGGTCTGGGCCGAGCCCGGGATCGGCACGAACCGGCGGCCGATCACCTGGATGGTCCCGAATGCCTTCCTGGCCGCCGCGATGTCCACAGCCAGAACCTTCGGATTGGTCCCGTCGAACTGCAGCAGGTGGTTGGCGGATCCGAACTGGGGGCCGGGCAGGGACGCCACGTTGTAGGCAGCTGACACGCTGAAGGCAGCCGCCGCGACCGTGAGGATCAGCAGCACGAGGACCAGGATCTGCTGCCGCCACTCACGGCGGAACAGCCGCCACGCCCACCGGGCTACCGCCCGGCGGGCCGGGACCCCGCCGCCAGCAGGGCCGGGCAGGACGGGCCGGTCACGCAGCGTCGCGCTCATCGCTGCGGGCCCGGCGTGAGCAGCGATTCCGGGCCCGGCGGCGTCCGGGTCTGATCGATGATCCGCCCGTCGCGCAGGAACACCACCCGGTCAGCACAGGACGCGAACTGCGCGTCATGAGTCACGACCACCCCGGCCACCCCGCGCCGGCAGGCTGTGAGCAGCAGCCGCATGACCGCCTCGCCATTCACTGAGTCCAGGGCGCCTGTTGGCTCGTCGGCGAGCAGAACCTGGCGGTCACCCACCACCGCGCGCGCGATCGCCACGCGCTGCCGCTCCCCGCCGGACAGCTCATCGGGGAAACGGTCAGCCCGGTCAGCAACACCCAGCTCCGCCAGGGCCTTCATCCCGGCCGGGCGCGCGGCCTTCATCCCGACGCCGTCCAGTTCCAGCGGCAGCGTGACGTTCTCAACCGCGGTCAGCCCGGCGAGCAGGTTGAAATCCTGAAAGACATAACCGATCAGGCGGCGGCGCAGTTTCGCCTGGTCGTTAGGCGAGATACCCGACAGATCGTTCCCGGCTACCAGCACCTGGCCGCTGGTGGGCTCCTCCAGGCTGCCCGCGATGGTCAGGAGTGTGCTCTTGCCAGAGCCGCTCGGCCCCATGACCGCCACCAGTTCACCACCGCCGACCGACAGGCTGACCCGGCGCAGCGCATCCACCTGGGCAGCCCCGGTCCCGTAGACCTTCGACACCTCGCGCAGCTCCAGCACCGCCGTCATCGCTGTACCTCCGCTCCCGGCCTTTGCGCCGGCGGTGCCGGTGCCTCAGCCGCGGCAGGCAGGCCGGCCGGAGTGGGCGCCGCATGCAGCTTCAGCCGGGCGTCGGCTGCATCCAGCCAGCGGACAATCCCATCCAGCCGGAACAATTCGGCGTCGGCGATGAGCGCCAGCCCGATATCGCCCTCTGCGGCCTCCGCCTTCAGGTGCCAGTACCGCTGCATCAACTCGATCATGTGCCGCCGGTGGACCTGCACGATGTCGTGCACATCAGCGCCGGGCACCCGCAGGCTGATCAGTACCTTGATGACAAGCTCATCCCGCGGTGGAGGGACGTCGCCGGAAGGGGTGCGAAGCCAGCGGTCCAGCTCGGCACTGCCGGCCGCAGTGATCACAAACCTCTTCTGCGGGCCTGCCTCGCGTTCGCCGCCGGACTCCACGAGCCCGTCACGCTCAAGGCGCTGCAGGGTGATATACACCTGCCCCACGTTCAGCGGCCACACCTCGCCGGTCCGCTCCTCGAACTCCTGCTGCAGCCGCAGGCCGTACTTCGGTCCCTCGCTCAGCAGCGCCAGCAGGGCATGCCGGACGCTCACCGGCCAAGCCAATCGCTTATCATAACGATTAGCATACTCGTTATAGTGAGCGCGCCGCAAACGCCGTGAGCTTGAACGCAGTCACCGGCGCGGCGAGCGGCGCTTGCCCAGCTGTGACGGGCCTGTGCCGTCATCGCGCGTGGCGGCTGCGGTGATCGTGGTCGCGGTCCGGACCAGGCTGCCCACCGCGTCATCGGGGGTGAGACGGCACAGGTCGGTGAGCGAGAACAGGGCTTCCGCGCTGATTATCGCGGCGAGATCGTGCTTGAGCTGGGCCAGCCGCTCCGGTGGCAGCCGGAGAGTGCCGGCGACCGGGTCGAGTGCCTGGTTGATCAGGCCGAACCGTATCCCGGGACGGTGGGCGGCGAGCTCAGGCCGGGTGATGGTGGCGGAGATCATCGCCCGCACCGCCCCCTGGTAACTGAAGACGCGGCGCAGAAAAAACTTGGCGGCGAACGCGACCCGCTCGACCGGATCCGCCGATGCTGCGACCGGCTCAAGCGCCTCGGCGGGGCTCGGCCACATCCCCACCAGGGCCGCATTCAGCAACGAGATCAGGTCCGGGAAATACCGGTAGGCGGTCGGCTCCGACACCAGGGCCGCACGCGCGACGGCAGGCATCGTCACCGGCCCACCGGAGCGGATGACCTCGCGGCAGGCCTCGACGATCGCCATCCGGGTGCGCAGCTTCTGGTTGACCCGGCCAGTCTCCTCGTTCACAGCCCTCATCATGCACCTCCCTTATCCTGCATGCCTGGTTGCATCATGAGAGTTAACTTGCACGATTCTAGCAAACCGTCTATGTTCGTGAAAGTGAACTCTCACAAACGGAGGAGCCATGACAGAAATCTCAGTAATCCCGGCCGCTGGTGGTGAGACGATCCAGCTGGGCCCGGTGCAGATGCGGATCCTCGAAGACGGCCGTACGACCGGCCACCGGCTCGGCGTCGGCGAGATCACCATCGCGGCGCACGCCGACGGCCCGCCGCAGCATCGGCACGCCCGGCACGACGAAGGTTTCTACGTGGTGTCCGGCACCGCCCGGTTCACCGTGGCGGACACGACCTACGACGCTCCGGCCGGGACTTTCGTCATGATCCCGCCCGGGGCCCCGCACACGTTCGCCAATCCGGCCGGCGAACCGGCGGTCCTGCTGAACACGTTCACCCCCGATCTGTACGTGTAGTACTTCCGGGACCTGCGCGACATGATCGCCGCGGGCCAGCCCATGACACCGGACAACGCGGGCGCGGTGATGAGCCGGTACGCGACCGTCCCGGCCACCGACTTCGCCGAGGAGACCCCATGACCACCGTCCGCACTGTGGCCCTTGCTGATGGCCCCGTCAACGTTGCCGTCAGCGCGTACGGCGACGGGCAGCCATTCCTGCTCCTGCACGGCGGCGGCGGCCCGGACACGGTGACCGGCTTCGCGGAGCTGTTCGCGAAGACCCACGACGTGCGGGTCATCGTGCCCACCCATCCCGGCTTCGGCGGCACCGCGCGGCCCGAGAAGCTAACCAGCGTCCCGGGCCTGGCGGCGCTCTACGTCGCGCTGCTCGGCCAGCTCGAGCTCGACGACGTGACGGTCGTCGGGAACTCTATCGGCGGGTGGATCGCGGCCGAGATGGCCCTGCTCGCCTCACCGCGGCTCAGCGGCGCCATCCTCGTCAACGCGGTCGGCATCGAGGTCCCCGGCCACCCGATCGCCGACTTCTTCTCCCTCACCATGAACCAGGTCTTCACGCTCAGCTTCCACAACCCCGAGCCGTTCCGCATCGACCCCGCCACGCTGCCGCCCACGGCGCAGGCCATCGCCGCCGGCAACCGCGCCGCCCTGGCCACCTACGCCGGAGCAGCGATGAGCGACCCCACCCTGGCCGGACGGCTCGCCCACGTCGAGCTGCCCACCTTGGTGCTATGGGGAGACAGCGACCAGATCGCCGACCCCGACTACGGCCGCGCCTACGCCGCCGCCATCCCACTCGCCCGCTTCCAGCTCATCAAGGACACCGGGCACATGCCGCAACTCGAAACCCCCCAGCAGCTGATGAATGCGATCTGGAACAGCGCCGACACCGACTTCTCCCGCCAGCGCGACCCCGGACTCAACTAAAGAAAGGCCGGCCACCTATGCCGGCCACCGCCGACCAGACAGCCGACGCCGCCAGTCTGCCACGACCACGACGGCCCGATAAGTCACGTGCTTCGGCAACCACTTCGAGCGCCGGCAGATCCGTGATTTCGATGCGCATCTTCTACAGCTCGGCCCCTCGGCAGCCGAGCCGATCATGCTCAGAAGGCCAGGCAAGCGATGGGCTGCAGTCGCCGCCCGCTGCATGGTTCAGCCTGTCGCACAAAGCCGTGTGGGGGCGGATCGGGATTCCCGGGACGCAGATGCGGGTTCGAGATCGCCGTCTTGGCGGTGCTGAGTTTGGCTGCCGGGGATGGGTCTTGGACGGTTAGCCCTGCAGGCGGTGCCGGTGCAGCTTGCGCAGGTTGTGCGCGGCGCAGGCGAGCAGCCATTCGTTTTCGCAGGCGGCCAGGCCGCGGCGGGCCATCATGGTCATGTTCTGGCAGGTCTTGAGCTGCCCGATCACTGGTTCCACGGTGCGGGCCCGCATCTGGTAGTCGTCCCGGCCCCGGGGATGGCGCAGGCGCCGCCTGGCGCGGGCGGTGGCCGGGAACCGGTCAAGTTGCCTTGCCCGTTGCGGGGCCCGGACGTAGCGCCGGCCGGGGTCTTTGGCCAGTGGCGCCAGCAGCCGCAGGCCGTCGGCGTCGGCGCGGGCGAAGTTCTGTTCGCTGACGTAGCCGGAATCGGCGAGTACGGTGCGCAGGTTCGGTCCGATGCCGGCCTGGGCCAGCTGCTGGCGGCAGGTGTCCAGCAGGGGGTGCAGTAAGGTGCGGTCCACCGGGTGCTGGGACAGCATCGCGCCCACGATCACCTGCTGCGCGGTGACCACGAGCTGGCCGTTGTAACCGGCCACATAGCCCTTCTGGTTGCGCATCACCCGCACGTCTGGGTCGGTGATGTTCGCCCGCGGCTCGGTGTTGTTGCGGTTGGCGCGCGGCGGCTCATCACTAGGGCGGTGGCCGCGCCGGGCCCCAGCCGCAGCGGCAGCTTCCCACGCCTCCTGCCTGGCCCGCTGCGCGTCACGGCGGGCCTGATCCTCGGCGGGGAGCCGGTCCCGGGCGGCCGCCAGCCGCTCCCGCCGCCCGGCCCGCTTTGCCAGTGTCTGTGGTGTCGGCTCGCCCGGCGCATCGCCGTAGCGGGCGTCTTCGGCGGCGTCGGCCGCAGCCGCTTCGGCCAGGATCTTCTCGATCTGCGGCAGCGTGCGGTTCGCCTTCTGCGCCGCGTTGCCGGCCAGCTTCGTCCCATCCAGGCTGAGCAGGCCCAGCGCCACCATGCCTTCGGCCGCCAGCAGCCGCAGCACCTGGCTGAACAGCCCGCCCAGCGCCTGCTCATGCCGGGCCCGGAACCGGGCGATGGTCGCGTGATCCGGGCGCAGGCCGCCGGTGATCACCCGGTAGCCCACGTCCCGCACACACCGCTTTTCGATCACCCGGCTGGACCGCTCGCCCTGGCAGTACCCATACAGCAGCAGCGCGACCATCATCTCCGGGTCGAACGCCGCCCGGCCGTGCCCATCGGCCCGGTACCGGCGGCGGAACTCACCCAGGTCCAAAGTGGCCACCGCATCCAGCACGACGAACACCAGATCGTCCTCGGGCAGCCACTCCCGCATATCCACCGGCAGCAGCAACGGCTGATCACGCTGCGGGAAAAGAAAATTCTGCGGCACACCCCAGGATCCCAGCCACCAGGGGCCTCCGCTACGAAGCCACGCCGTTTATGCGACAGGCTGGGTTATGCGACATGACCGACGACGCAGTACATCCGGTCGTGCCGCTGATCGGGATGTTGAAGGTTGCGGTCATTGGTTGCGCAGGGAGATCGCGTCAGACTCAGCGATGGCGCCGGCCTCGACCGCTCGCAGCCCTTCGCCCAGGCGCTCGCGAGCCTGCCGCAGCAGCTTGAGCGAGTTGGTGGAGGGATTGTGGGCAACGGTCCGATCCGGATCAGCCCCGTGCTCCTCGATGAGGTGAGCCTGAAGGGCCGCAGCGACTTCGTCGGCCGCCTTTAGCGCGTGGTAGATGGCCCGGTCCCGGGCGGTGTCGTCAACCATGCGGCCAGTATTCCCCTAGCCCCCCGATACGAGCCGATGGCAGGCGCCGCCCTTCGCGCCAGCCCCCGATTGCGGGCCGGGCCCGGGCCGGCCTCATCAGACGTCCGCTTCTAGCCCTGACGGTGTGCGAGTCTGGCCTGCAGCGGTCGTCTGCCGGTTCGGTGGGGTCGCAGGCCGCAACGGGATTGGCCTATGGTGTTCCCGGTGCGGGACGTGCCGTGGTGGGGGGTGCTCTCGTCCGCTGCAGCTGCGGTGCTGCTGGCCGGCGGGTGGACGGTGGCGGCCATGCTGCAGCCGGGTTCCTTCGACCAGGTGACCCAGACCATCAGTGCCCTTGCGGCGCACGGTGCCACTGACCGGTGGGTGATGACCCTGGCGTTGCTGAGCGTGGGGGCTTGCCACGTCATCACCGGGCTGGCGTTGCGGCCCGCGGCCTCACCTGGGCGGATCCTGCTGATGACAGGCGGGGTGGCTACCGTGCTGGTGGCGGCGAATCCAGTGCCGGCCGGCGCAGGACACTCAGTGCCGCATACCGTCGCGGCGGCGGTGGCGTTCCTGGCCCTGGCGGCCTGGCCCGCTGCTGGCGGGAGGCGGGGGCCTTCCGTGCCGTGGGTACTGCGGCCGGCTGTGTGCGCGGGTGCCAGCGCGGTGCTGCTGTGCCTGCTCGGGTGGTTCTACCTGGAACTGGTCATGGCAGGCATGCAGCTCGGCCTGGCAGAGCGCGTAGCCGCGGAGGCGCAGGCGCTGTGGCCACTCGCGGTAATCGTCATGTGTTACCGGAGGCAATCCTTGGCCCGGAGGCCTTCCGCCGGCCCCGCCAGGTAACGGAATCACAGCAAAGGCGGGTGCGCTACCAGGCGGTCAGCGGCCCGAGCGATCTGTTCACGGCCCGCCCGCACACCCTAATCCCCAGCGTAGGTGCCATCGTCATTCGCGTTCCACCACGCGAAGACCCCGTTGCGGCGTCCACGACTCGATGACCAGCAAGGTCGCCTCCGGGTTGAGCCGGGTGGTGACGACCTCGGAAATGTCCGCAAGAAACAAATCTCCAGCAGGCCCCTCGTCGATCGGTCCGGCGAGAACCGCCCGCCCGGCGATCTTCGCCTCGCCCGGCCACTCGGCTTCCTTACCCTCCTCTGGGTGAAACGGCGGACCATGCAGCGCGAATCTCGGATCCCGCCTCAGATCCGCACCCTTGCGCGCCCCCGGCATCGACCCGAACCTGAGCTCACCGCCAGCGAACTCGCACTCGATGCCCGAGATCCGTGGCGAGCCGTCGGCCCGCAACGTCGCGATCGTCTTGTGCCTGCCCGCGTCGAAGAGCCGCCGCACCCGCGCCGCGAACTCAGGCTCCGCCTGTTCCACGTCCTTCCACGCTGCCATGGCCACAGTATGGGCCCGGCCCTTCCGCAGACAGGCAACCTGTCATCATTTCTGGACACGTACAGGGGGGCACCACGGTGTTTGCATGGCTCGGGTATTCCTGGCGGGCGTGGCGGCGCTGCGCGTGATGAAGGATCTACGGTCGCGGGGGCAACTCCTGCAGCGCCCAGGTGTTGCCGTCCGGATCGCTGAACGTGACAAACGAACCCCACGGCTGAACGTCAACGTCGCTGGTGTCCACGCCGTGCGCGAGCAGCTGCTGACGGGCGGCCCTGACATCAGCGACGACGACTTGCACGCCTTTCTGCGAGCCAGGCGGCATCTGGGTGATCCCGGTGCCCATCACGATCGAGCACGCCGACCCGGGAGGGGTGAGCTGCACGAAGCGGAGCGCCTCGTTGACTTGGTAGTCATGGTCAGCGTGGAAACCTACCTGGTCCACGTAGAACGCCTTGGCGCTGTCGACGTCGCTCACCGGTATCGCCACGAGCTCGATCTTCCAGTCCATGCCCGGCACGTTACCCGCAGGCTCGGACACTGCGCAGCCTCTGCGCGTGGCCGCAGGTCAGCACACAGATTCATCCGTTCGGCCTGCCGTCCGCGCAGGCCCCAGAACCAGCTCCAGAGAGGAAATCCCGATTCCAGGAGAGTTCGCCGACGGATCAACCTGACAGGACAACTAGGAGTCTGCCAGCCACGCCAGCAAGCGGCCCTGCGACCAGCAGCGGCCAATGGCCTCGGCGCGCAGAGCCGACCGGTCGAACACCGCCAGGCCGATGATGCTGTGGCCAGAGGCGCGGCGATCGCCAAGTGTCGGTATCGTCGGCGCGACTCCGACCCCCTCCGCCGACACCCAAGCCACCGCCCGCCCGGCCGCCGCTTCGTCGATGCGGTGCAGGAAGCGCAGGCGGCTCTCGAGCGGGAAATGCGACAGCGCCCACGTCGTGGTGACGACAGGCAGGGCGTCCGCGGGCACATGGGCGAAGGCGTCGGGCACCACCTCGACGGCGTCACCTTGCAGCAGCAGCGGAGGGGCCGCCGCCGCCAACGCCATCTCCGCTTCGAGCCTCGCGGCCCGTTCCGGCTGATCCGGCCACAGGCAGGCGCGCAACCATCGGGCGTCATCCGCGTCGGTCACGTCGACCGGATCGAGGTCGACGCCGACCCGGGCGACGACCTCGGGCAGCGCCCGCGTCGGGATGGGCCGGTCTCCCACGATCGAAGACGCCAGCTGCACCGGAGATGACGGGTCGCCCAGCGATTGTCCGTTGCTGTACGTGATGCCAACGCGATCGACATTGAGATTGAGCCCAGCTGAACAGCCCACGTCGATCAGCCCCACCGCATCCACGCCCAGCCGCCGCGCCGCCTCGGCAATGGCCGGATACAGCACGGCGCAGCACCCGGTCTCGCCGGCCCGCATCTGCCGGCGCACGGCGATGGCCACGACCGAGTCGGTCATCCGCAGCAGCGTGTCGATCGCCGCGCCAGCGGCAGCGTCGCCGTCCGCAGCGGCATAGGCCGCGGCCAGCGCCGGGGCGCGTCCAGCGAGGGCGAGGTCGTGCAGCGCGGCGAGGATCACCGTGGGGTGCCGCCTGCGCGCCGGCACCGCCTCGATGGCGCGCAGCGCCGCATCGGACTCACTCAGGGCGACGGCGACGCGCTCGTACAGCGGCGATGTTTCGGCGGCGTCGACCTCACCGAAGTGTCGGTACACCT
>DATDGI010000098.1:0-6508 GCA_036522155.1 Streptosporangiaceae bacterium | reverse complement strand
GGCCGCCGCGGCCGGGTTCCCGCCGCGGGCCAGCGCCAGGCCCAGCCCGAAATGTGCGTAATCGTCACTAGGGCTTGCCTCCACGATCTGCCGGAAGCTGTCTGCCGCCGCGGCGTACCGGCCCGCCCCGAACTGCGCCCGGCCGAGGGCCTCAAGCACGCTCCGCGAGCCGGGTTCGGCCTCGGCCGCGCGCGCCAGCAGCTGCTCGGCCGCGGCCGGGCTGCCCCGCCCGAGCAGCTCCAGGCCCCGCCGGTACCAGGAGTAGGAGTCACCGTCCGGGACCGGCGGGCCGGATTGGGACCCAGGATGATCGCCAGCTGGGGAATCGTGGCCGCCGCCCGGTGCTTCTGACATATGTGCAGATCCTTCCGTCCGGCCACCGGCCAGCGCCCGGCCTCGCGCTGGCGCCTTTCCGCGGGCTCCGGTACGCCCAGGACCGGGTGAGCGGCCTGGCGGAGGTCACCTCCCCACCGTACGACGTGATCGCCCAGGATGCCGAAGGCCAGTTGCGGGCCGCCGACCCGCACAACGTGGTGCGGCTGATTCTGCCCCGCAACGGCCACGGCCACGCGGGCGGCGCCTATGCCGACGCGGCCCGGCTGCTCCGCCAGTGGCAGGACGAGGGCATCCTGGTCACCGACGAGCGGCCCGCCCTGTACGTCTATGAGCAGGCCCGGCCGGGCGGGGAGGTGCTGCAGCGGGGACTGATCGGCGCGCTCCAGCTGACCCCGCCCGAGGCGGGCACCGTGCTGCCGCATGAGGACGTCGCGCCCGGCCCGGTGGCCGGCCGACGGCAGCTGATGGAGGCGACCGACGCCAACCTGGAGCCGATCTTCCTGCTCTACGACGGCGACGGCCCCGCGGGCGGGGCCGCGGGGCGGCTGGTCGGGCAGGTCGCCGGGTCCCGTGAGCCGCTGCTGAGCATCGGCACCGACGACGGAATCAGGCACCGGCTGTGGGCGGTGACCGATCCGGCCGAGCAGGCGGCGGCGGCCGCGGACCTGGCGTCCCGGCAGGCGCTGATCGCCGACGGTCACCACCGTTACGCCGCGTACCTGCAGCTTCAGGCCCGCAAGCGGGCCGCCGGGGAGGGCGCAGGGCCGTGGGACGCCGGGCTGGCGCTGCTGGTGGACTCGGCCGCGTTCCCGCCGCGGATCGGGGCGATCCACCGGACCGTCCCCGGGCTCAGGCTGGCCGAGGCCGCACGCCGGGCGGCGGCCGCGTTCACGGTGCGCCCACTGCCGGATGAGGTCACCGGCGAACTGCCTTCGATGCTGAACGAGCTGCGCGCGGCCGCCGCCGGCGGTGTCGCGTTCGTCGTCGCCGACGCCGGCCAGGCCTGCCTGCTGACCGACCCCGATCCCGAGGCGGTGGCGGCGGCCATGCCGGACCGCTCGCCGCGGTGGCGCCAGCTGTCGGCTTCGGTGCTGCAGGAACTGCTGCTCGGCCAGCTGTGGGGGGTCGCCGACGACGAGGCCAGCGTGGGTGTCCATCACGACGCCGGGCTGGCCCTGGCGGCCGCGGCCGGGCCGCCGGCCGGGGTGGCGGTGATCTGCCCGCCGCTGTCGGCGGAGGACGTGCGCGAGGTCGCCGCGCACGGGGAGCGGGTACCGCGCAAGTCGACGTCGTTCGCGCCCAAGCCGCGGACCGGTCTTGTCATCCGCTCGCTGGCCGTGGGCTGATCCGGCGGCCGCGGTCAGCTCGCGTCGCGCACGTACAGCCAGTCCGGTCCTTCGGTGAGCGGCTGGAAGTGGGCCTGCAGGTAGGCCTCCAGCCGCGGGGTCGACGGGATCCGCTTGTAGGCCATGCTGCTCAGCCAGATGTACCGGGCCGACCGGAAGGCCGACAGCCATAGTTGCTCGACGGCGGCCGACCGGCCAGCCCCGGTCAGCGGGTTGTGCCCGCTGGACAGGGTGTAATCGCTGCCCACGCCGTCCACCATCAGCGAGCAGCCGGGGCCGGTGGAGACGAACCGGTTGATGGCGATCGTGTACGACACCTGGTCGGTGAGCACGCAGGCTCCGGCCGGGATCGTATGCTCGGCCGCGCTGATCTCGCTGGCGGGAATCGCGGACGCCAGATGGCTCTCCGCGATGCCCTGCAGGACGGCCAGGGTGGCCAGCGTGAGCGCCGCCACCGCGGCTGCCCCCCGCCACGCCACCCGGGCCAGCCGGGCCCGCCTCCCCGCTCCCGGCAGCGCGGCCACCACCCGGGCGATCGGCAGCGCGAGCGACAGCGCCAGGAACGGCACCAGGAACGCGGGGTAGTGGTCGTAGAAGTCGGTGGGCCACAGGAACGCCGCCACCACCAGCACGCAGGTGACCGTGGCGAACCAGTCCAGCGGTGGCGGCCGCCGGTGGCTGAGCCGGACGCCGAGGACCATGAGCGCGGCCACCACCACGACGACCACCGCGCCGGTCACCACCAGCGGCGCGGTGGACATGTCGTGCACGTGGGTCAGGCCGAGCATGTCCTGCAGCCGGGTGGCGAGCGGGATCCGCTCCAGGTCGGATCTGACCAGCTGGGCGACGACCACGCCACGGTAGAACGTGACCGGGGCGAGCAGCGCGAACGGCAGCACCGGCAGGCAGAACCCGGCCGCGACCCCAGCCGCGAACCGGCCCGCCGACCGCGGCCGGCGGGCGGTGAGCGCCAGGATCACCAGCACCGGCAGGATGGCCCACACCTTGACCGCGCCAGCGAACCCGAAGGCGACCCCGCCCCAGAGCAGCCGGCGGCCACCGGTTAGCTGGTCACCGTCGAACACCGCCAGGGCCCCCAGCAGGCAGAACAGCACCAGCCACGGCTCGAGCAGCACGGTCCTGGCGGCCAGCAGGCTCTCCGGGTAGACGGCCACGGTGCCGCAGGTGATGAGCACGGCCAGCAGCCCCCGGTGGCGGGTGAGCAGGCCGCCGAGCGGCACGGCGGCGGCGCTGGCCAGGGCGGTGAGGACGCGGGCGGTGGCCATCCCGGTCACGGTGCCGAGGGAACTGGTGGCCGCGGCCACCGGCGCCATGAGCAACGTGATACCCGGCGGCTGGACCATGATGAAGTCGCGGTAGGGCAGCGCGCCGTGGATGAGCCGGACGGCGCTGCCGAAGTCGGTCCCGTCGTCGTACTCGGTGATGCCGAGTAGGTAGCCGGGCCGGCTGAGCTGGTAGAGCCGGAGGGCGAGGGCGGCCAGCGTGGCCACCACGATGACGATGGGGATGGCCCCGGGCCGCCGGAGCCGGCGCCGGGCGGGCCCGGCCGTGGCTGGCGGCCGGGATCCGGCCCTGGACGTCGTCACAGGCGTTCTGCTCACGAGTGAGTGACTCCGCACGTGGTTACGTTCGGCCGCATTCCGCTGCCCGGCGGGGCGGATGACTCCTGCCACCGCTGATTGCCCGGGAGCCTGGCCGCGTTCAGATACTACTCGCTGTATGCCGCTCACCACCGGATCGCCACTGGACGTCACCATTGGATTGCGGCCCGCGCCTGGCGCGTCTGGCACGATAACCCCATGAACCAGGCAGGAGGAGCGCCCGCCCCGGCCGCCGGCGTCACCGCGCTCGGGCACGAGGTGTTCCAGATCGACACCCGGATGGCGGGGTACTCCAAGATCACCGCCGGCTTCCTGATCCGGTCGGACCGGCCCTGCCTGGTGGAGACCGGGACCGCCCCGTCGGCGCCGGTGGTGCGGGACGCGCTGGCCGGGCTCGGGGTCGGCCCGGCTGATCTGGCCACCGTGGTGGTGACCCACATCCACCTCGACCACGCGGGCGGGGTGGGGGACATCGCCGCCATGTACCCGCGGGCGCAGATCGTGGTGCACGAGAAGGGCGCGCGGCACCTGGCCGATCCCAGCCGCCTGATGGCCAGCGCCCGCCGCGTGTATGGGACGGCCCTGGACCGGCTCTTCGGCGAGCTGGCGCCGACCCCGGCGGACCGGATCCGGGCCGTGGACGAGCGCGGGTCGATCGACCTGGGCGGCGGGCGGCGGCTGGACAGCCACCACTCCCCCGGGCACGCCAAGCATCATGTGGGCCTGATCGACTCGGTCAGCGGCGACCTGTACGTGGGCGACGCCGCCGGGGTGGTGCTGCCAGAGACCGGGGACCTGCGCCCGGCCACCCCGCCTCCCGACTTCGATCTGGCGCTGGCGCTGGCGTCGCTGCGGATGTTCGCGGCGCTGGGCCCGACGCGGCTGCTATTCAGCCACTTCGGCCCGGTCAGCGAGGTGGCGGCCACGCTCGACCGGTCCGCCGAGGAGCTGAACGTGTGGGTCGAGCACACCCGCCAGGCCCACGGAGCCGGGCTGGACCTCGACCACGCGGTGGCGATGGTCACCGAGCGGACCCGCCACCGCTATCAGGCGCTGGCGCCGGGTGGTGACCCGGAACTGGCGGCCAGGTTCGAGCGGGAGAGCGGCGCCGCCACCAACGTGGCCGGCATCGTCCACTGGCTCACCAAGTCCGAGCGGGCTCAGTCCTGAGCTGGTTCCGCCTCGTCCCCGGCGGTCTCGCCGAGATCCTCGATCACGACGCTGTCCATGCTCTCGAAACGTTCCCCGGCGTCGGTCTCGTCCCCGGTGTCGGCGGCCCCGGCCCGGCCGAACCAGTCCCTGGCCTCTGGCTCGTGGCCAGCCTCAAGCAGAGCGTCGGCGTAGGCGTAGAACAGGCGGGCCGACCAGGGCCGGATCCGCCCGTCGGTGAGCTCAGGCACCTGCAGTGCCACCACCGCGGCATCGGGGCGGCCCTCGTCCCGGCGGATCCCCGATTCCACGATCCGCAGCTCGATCTGGACCCCCCTGGGCAGATCGCTGACCGCCGGGTCCTTGATGATCGCCAGCGCCCGGTCCGGCCGGCCGAGCGCCCGCTCGCAGTCGGCCATCAGCGGCAGGTAACTACCGCGCCCGGTGAGCCGACGCGCGGTGCGCAGTTCCTTCAGCGCCTCCGCCCACCGGCCCGCCTGGTAGGCGGTGACGCCGCAGGCCTCCCTGACGATCCCGACCCGGGCCGCCAGGTTGCGTGCCGCCAGCGCGAATTCGTAGGCCTGGGCTGGGTCTTCGGCCAGCCCGGCCGCCACCAGCCGCCGGGCCACGGCCTCGGCCAGGTCGCCGGGCAGGGTACGCAGTTCCGCTCGCGCCTCGGGGTCGAGCTGATCGGCGGTGATGCCGTCCGGAACCCGGGGGCCCGGGGCCGGGGCTGGCCCATCCCGGTCTGGCCCAGCTCTGTCTGGACCAGCCCGGTCCGGGCCGGTTCGGCCGGGCCCGGCGTCGCCCGTCCAGGCTGAGCGCGGGCGCGCCGCCGGGCTCCGCGGGCCCCGGGATTCCCGGCCCGGTCCGGCGGTGCGGCCTGCTCGCGGCCCGCCGCCGGTCCGCCCGCTGGCCGGGCGGCCTGGCCCGTCACCCCGCTGGCCGGCCCGGACGCGGTCACCGGCCCGGACTGGGCGGCCATCTGGGCCGGAAGCCCTTCCCCCGTCAGCGGAAGCCTTTCCCCCGTCAGCGGAGGCCCCGCGGCGTCCGCCCGCAGTGCTTCTCGGTCCGGCACCGCCCCGCGCGGAACCACCGGCTTGCCCCCGCGGCCCGGCACCGCCCCGCGCGGAACTACCGGCCTGCCCACGCGGTCCGTCCCCGCGGCCCGGCTTCGACGGCCGCGCCGGGCTGGCACCGCCCCGGGCGCGGCCACGGCCGGAACTAGACGTGCCACCGGAACCGGACGGGCCACCGACACCTGACGTGCCACCGGAACCAGACGGGCCACCGGAACCGCCCTTGCGTCCATCACGGCCGATTGCACCCCCGCGAGCGCGACCCCCGCCCGCCTGGCCTGTGCTGCCACGGCCCGCGCTGCCACGGCCCGCGCTGCCACGGCCCGTACTGCTACGGCCTGCGCTGCTACGGCCTGCGCTGCTACGGCCCGTGCTGCCGCGGGCGGCATCGCCGCGCCCCGCGCCGCGCCCGCCGCCACCACGCTCTGGCCTGTCCGCCACTGTCCTGCCGCCTTCTGCGCTCGTACCGAGTTGCCAGAGCCATAACCAAAAAAGTCAGGGGCCGCTTCCTCGGGAAGCGGCCCCTGCAACGTATGTCCGGCGGCGTCCTACTCTCCCACGCGGTCCCCCGCGCAGTACCATCGGCGCTGAAGGGCTTAACTTCCGGGTTCGGAATGGGACCGGGTGTTTCCCCTTCGCTATGGCCACCGAAACACTATGGAGATGTGGTGCCCGACCGCATCTCGGGAACCGCACAGTGGACGCGTGCAAAACAAGAAGAGTAGAAGCCAAGCCACTCGGCCTATTAGTACCGGTCAGCTGCACGTGTTGCCACGCTTCCACCTCCGGCCTATCAACCCAGTCGTCTAGCTGGGGGCCTTACCGGGTTAACCCCGAGGGAGACCTCATCTTGAGGCGAGCTTCCCGCTTAGATGCTTTCAGCGGTTATCCCTTCCGAACGTAGCTAACCAGCCGTGCTCTTGGCAGAACAACTGGCACACCAGAGGTTCGTCCGTCCCGGTCCTCTCGTACTAGG
>DATDGI010000097.1:0-36142 GCA_036522155.1 Streptosporangiaceae bacterium | reverse complement strand
GGCGGCTGACCACCTGCAGGTGCAACCGTCCCCCGTTCCCGAGCAGCACGCTGCCGGCCCGGCCCCCGGACACGACGGGGCCGAACAGGTAGCGCTCCACCTCCTCCGGGGACAACTGGCGCTGCCCGCCGAAGGCGCAGGCGATGCTGTACTCGTTCCGGAGCCCGAAGGTGCGCCTGTCCACATGGCCAAGCTATGCGCGCAGCGGCCCGCCGGCCACCTGGTGAGGACATGCGTCGCCCGGCTCTCGTCAGGAGTCAGGCCGGGCGGAGCTTTCCGCGGGCCAGGTCAAGGGCGTCGTCGGGGCTGAGCGCCATGCCCTCGGCGTAGGCCCGGTCGGCCTGCTCGTCGCCGAGGCGCGCCCGTACCTCGTCGAGGCTTTCCCGTCGGTAGCGCGCCTCGGGTTCCTGCCATGGTTCTTCGGCCAGGTCGAGAAATGCCTGCGCGACGGCGTGCAGCTGACCTGCCCGGTGCCAGTCGCCCCGGTCCGCGGCCAGGCACGCCAGGCCGAGGCTGGCGTGGGCCATGCCGGAGCGATATCCGTTCCGGCGAGCCGTCCGCAGGCCAGCCTCGAACATCGACCGCGCGCCGTCCGGGTCGCCCTCCTGGCGCAGCACCCAGCCCAGGTTGACCGACACGTTGCTGGAGTTCCCGCCGATCACCCGCATGGCCTGCACCGCCGCGTCCAGATGAGCCCGGGCGGCGGGGATGTCCCCAACGTGCAGCGCCTGAACGCCAGCGATGGTGTGCAGGTGATAGGTGATGAGCCGGTCACCGGATCGCCCGGTACAGGCGATGGCCTCGGCGAAAAGCTGCCGGGAGCCGACGGGGTCGAGGGAATAGCTGCACATCAGGAACGCCATGAGACTTTCGCCCAGCAAGACATCATCGCCCAGCCGCCGCGCGCGCTCCACCGACTCCTGCCCGAGCTGAAATCCCCTCTCAAGCTCGCCGAGGAAGCAGTGGGTGGCGCACTGCACCCCGAGGGAGTCGATGAGCAACCGGTCGTCACCCAGCCGGCGACCGAGTTCCACCGCCTGGTCCCCGAGCTGGCGTGCTGCCGCGATGTCAACGAGCTGAGCGGCCAAGGTGGCCGTGACCAGTGCCATCCCGAACAGCTCGGGGTCCGCGTGGGCGTCGGGCCGCTGCAGCACCGGCACGAGCAGCCCCAGCGCCTCGGCGTGCAAGGAGCGTCCCCACCAGTACCGCTGCAGTCCGGTACCGAAGCGCAGGACCAGGGCGGTCCCATCCGGGCGGCCGACGGCGTGCTCGATAGCGCGCCGCAGGTTCGGCTGATCGTGGTCCAGCCGTGCGAGCCACTTCCCCTGGTCAGGCCCAGTCAGATGCGGGGCCGCCGACTCGGCGACACCAAGAAAGTGCTCGCAGTGCGCGGCTGCGAGGGCGGCAGCCTCGTCTTCGCCGGCCTCGACGAGTCGCTCAGCGGCGAACTGGCGGATGGTCTCCAGCAGCCGGTAGCGGACGGCTGCCCCGTCTGGTGTCGCCACGACCAGGCTCTTGTCTGCGAGCGAGCCGAGCAGATCGGGGACGTCGAACGTTTCGATGTCGCCGAAGCCGCACACCGCCTCGGCGGCGTCCAGATCGAAGCTCTCGGCGAACACCGACAGCCGCCGCAGCAGCAACTGCTCGGCACCGTTGAGCAGCGAATAGGACCAGCTGACGGTCGCCTCCAAGGTCTGCTGGCGCTCCAGGGCGGTGCGGCTTCCCCCGGTCAGCAGGCGAAAGCGCTGGTCGAGCCGGTCGTGCAGGCTGGCCAGGGACATCGAGCGCAGCCGGGCGGCGGCCAGCTCGATCGCCAGCGGCATCCCGTCCAGCCGCCGGCAGATCGACACCACCAGCGCGCTGGTTTGCTCGTCAACCGGAAGGTCGATGCCCTGCTCTCTCGCCCGCTCCACCAGCAGCGCGATCGCATCTGACGACTCAGCCGCCGAGGCCCCGCAGTCGCCGGATCCGGGAAGCGACAGCGACGGCACCGAGTAAATGGTCTCTCCGCCGATGCCGAGCGGCTCACGGCTCGTGGCCAGCAGATGCACCCGCGGGCACCGCCGCAAGATCAGCTCAGCGGTCTTGGCGCAGCCGCCGATCAGATGCTCGCAGTTGTCCAGCACGATCAGCACATCCTGGGATGCGAGGGCATCGAGCAGGGTCTCCAGGGCGGACCGGCCCGGCTGGGCCTCCAGCCGCAGAGCCTCGGAGATGGCTGACGCGACCGCGTCCTCGTGCGTGACCGCGGCCAGCTCCACCAGCCACACCCCATCCCCCGACCCGTCCAGCAACTCGGCAGCCACCTGCAGGCCCAGCCGGGTCTTCCCGCAACCGCCCGCCCCGGTCAGCGTGACCAGACGGGCCGATTCCACCAGTCCCCGGACCTCGGCCAGCTCCCGGTCACGGCCGATGAACGCCGACAGCTGGGCCGGCAGATTGTTCGGAAGCGCCGGGCTGCCCAGCGACCGCAGCGGCGGGAACTCCGCCTGCAGGCCCGCCGCGTGCAGCTGGAAGATCTGTTCCGGGCGCCCCAGATCCTTCAGCCGGTGGGTGCCCAGATCGGTCAGCTCCGCGCCCGGCGGCAGCCAGTCGCGCACCAGCGCAGCTGCGGTCTCCGACACCAGCACCTGGCCCCCATAGGCGACCGCTGCCACCCGGGCGGCCCGGTGCACCTCCAGGCCCACCAGGCCGCCAGCCGTCTGCTCCGCCTCACCGCAATGGACACCCATCCGCACCCGAACCTGCTCCCCGCCGGGCCAGGCATGGACCCCGATCGCCTGCTGCATCTCCAGCACCGACGCCACGCACGCCCGGGGCGAGGAGAACACGGCAAAGAACGCATCCCCCTGCGTGTCGATTTCCGTGCCGCCGTGCGCAGCCAGCGCCGACCGGATCAGCGCGTGATGCCCGGCCAGCACCTGCGCGTAGGCGCCCTCACCCACCCGCCGCAGCAGCGCCGTCGAGCCCTCAATGTCGGTAAACAGAAACGTGAGAGTCTGCACGGACAAAGCGTAGAAGGCGCTGCCAGCAGGCACACCATCAGGCAAGACCCTACGCGCAGGACTCGATTGCACGGTGGGTTAAACGCGAGTGAGCACCGCTTCGAGCGGATGTGGCAGCCGGTCCAGATCCACCGCCCCGGCGAGCAGGCGCGCGTACCGGAGCTTGCGCCTGGCGCCGCTGCCCAGGAACCGCCGGAGCTGTGCCCCGGCGGGCTGACCGCGCCACTCGGGCTGGCGCTGCAAGCTGCGGAGCGAGCCGAGATCTCCCTGCGAGTCAATGAGCTCCTCAACCCGGGCGGCGCCGATCGCGCGGATCAACTCGTCTTCCAGATCCTCGACGCAGACGTAGAAGCCCAGTCGCTCCATGTCGGCCCGCGTCCGGGGCGAGCCGATACCGGCGCTGGCCAGACCGCGCCGGACGACGTTTTCCTCGCCGAGGTCGCACAGGCCCGCCAGTCTCAGGCCAGCTCCAGCGGGACCAAACTGCGTCAGGTAGCGGGTAATCGCGTGCGCGCCGCCGGTCGGCAGGACCACCACGCGCTCCGCACCCAGGTCCCGGCCGCGGCGGGTGGCAAGCGTCTCGACCGCAATCTGGTCGCTGATGCCCTCGACAAGCACGACGGCTTCTGCGGCCGGCACCTTCGCCAGCGCCCGGGCCGTGGCCTCGGTCCCAGCCGCCGGGCCATGCACATAACCGTCCAGCAGACGGCTGGCAAGCTCACGGCGCCTGGTGATGTCCATCGGATTCGTCCTGTCCGTGCCGCCAACCATACCGAGCGGCCGCCTCGGAAGGCCCTCATGCCGCTTCGGGACCCGGGCCCTGGCGCAGGGCTAATATGTAATGCTAGGGTTACATGTGTGCCCGGCAATGTAGTGCCGCTGGAACGCGGGCTGGAGGAAGACACCGCCCCGCTGTGGCGGGCTCTGGCCGACCCGACCCGTCGCCGGATCCTGGATCTGCTGCGGGAGCGGCCGCTGATCACCGGCGAGATCGCCGCGCAGTTCGCGATATCGCGGATCGCGGTGATGCGCCATCTTGAGGTGCTGGCCGAGGCGGGGCTCGCGGTCAGCCGCAAGCGGGGCAGGCAGCGGTGGCACTACCTGAACACGGTCCCGCTGCAGAAACTGCACCGGCGGTGGGCAGACCCGGCTGCGGCCGGGTTCGCCTCGGCGCTGTTGCGGCTGCAAGACACCGTCGAGGCTGAAGGCAGGCCCATGGAACCGACCCGGCCGACCATAGACATAGCGCTGGACATCGAGATCGTCAGCACACCCGCCGCGGTGTTCGCCGCCCTGACCAAGGACGTCGGCGGCTGGTGGGGACACCCGTTCGTGACCGCCCGGGCCATCTCCCTGGCCCTGGACCCGCGGCTGGGCGGGCTGTTCACCGAGCGGTGGGACAACGGTGGGCAGGTGATCGCGTCGGTGACCGGCTGGGCGCAGGACGAGCACCTGCAGCTGACCGGTTCGTTCCACATGGGCGTCGGCGTCGGTGTGGCCTCCTTCGACATGGCTGAGTCTGGAGCCGGCACGCTGCTGCGGTTCTCGTTCCGGGCGATCGGCGTGGCCGATGCGGAGGCGGCCGGGGCGATGTCGCGCGGGTGGGCGGAGCTTGTCGGTACCCGGCTGAAGGCACTGGCAGAGACCGGGACCAGGCTCGGGATCGACCCCGGTGAGCCGCCCAGCATCCGGTCCATCAAATAGATGAGCGGTCGTGGCCCGGAACACACAACTCGGCCACGACCGATTCGCATGACGCGAACGATGAACGAAAGGAACAGCGCAATGCCCACCGAAGTCGCGAGCACCGAATACGGCGTGATCATCCACCACGACGAGTGGAACACCCTCGAGCTCAAGTGGCTGCCAACCACCCAGGACGCCACCGAGGCGCAGGCCAGAGACACGATGGCGCGGTTCGCCGCCGAGACCGAGACGCGCAAGCCGCAGTTTCTCATCGTGGACACCACCGAGTTCTTGCACCGGTGGGCCGATGACATGATGACCTGGCGCAATCAGGAGATCATCCCCCGCTACAACGCGGGGGGCGTTACGAAGTTCGCCTTCATCACCGGCGACGGTGCTCCGTTCCCGACCGTCGAGACCGGTGCCGACCCGGCGCCCGAAGGCCCCGCGACCTTCCCCACCGGATGGTTCGCCAGCCGGGACCGGGCCTACCAGTGGCTGGCCAGCTGACAGTGGCCCCGGTTTCCCAGCAACGGAGGTTATCGCATGAATCTGGGCGACTTTCCGGCACCCAAGGAGGGCTTCGTCATCACCCATGTGCTCGTTGTCGCCGATCAGGACCGTTCGCGCGAGTTCTACCGGTCACTGCTCGGCGGGCAGGTGCTGCTGGAGCGCGACCCGGTCATCATGAAGGTCGCCAACACATGGCTGACCCTCACCACCGGCGGCGGTCCCACCGACGACAAGCCGGGCGTCAGCCTGGGCACACCGACCGAGCCCGGGTTTACCAGCGGATTCCTCAACGTGCGCGTGGCGGACATCGCACGGATCTATGAGGAGTGGTCGGCCAAGGGTGCGGAGTTCCTCACTGAACCCAAAGATCACGGACGCGAGATCCGTGCCTACGTCCGCGATCCGGACGGGCACCTGATCGAGGTTGGCCAGGTCACCGGGCTGCTGGACTGATCATCAGGCCGCGATGACGCTGGCCGCCGGCGCACAGCCGTCTGTACCCAGGCTTGCCGGCCCAAGATGGGTAGCCGCCGCCCCCAACATGGGGAGTTCTGCCGATGCGGGCCGGCCGGCGCGGGCGCCACACTGGCCGCGACGGGAGATCAATCCGGCAAGAGGAGGCAGTCATGACCGAGCCGAGCGACAGGCAGCTCGAACGACAGGCCGAGGCAGCAGCGGACCCGGGGCTGGAGGTCAGGCCCGAGGTGATCAAGGACCTCGACGTGACCGGCGACGACGCCGGCGACATCCATGGCGGTAGGTGTGGGGTGCGTATCGGGGGAGACAGCTTTCAGACGATTGTCGTGTCGTGAGGTCTCCTTGATCGTTACCCCATAGCCGATGGGGAGTGCTGGGCGTAGCATCTGCTCGTGGCCCACCACGTGCATGGCTGGCTGCGGC
This sequence comes from Streptosporangiaceae bacterium, assembly GCA_036522155.1. GTDB lineage: Bacteria > Actinomycetota > Actinomycetes > Streptosporangiales > Streptosporangiaceae > UBA9676. The sequence continues at coordinate 30,038 of DATDGI010000097.1, read as the reverse complement.
AGTGACTTCCACGTCTGGCGCGGGGAGTTCTCTCTTCTAAGCGGTGCTGACGTGGGTCGGCTCGCACGCAAGCACGTCCGCGAGACCGGCCACCCTGGCGATGAACGGGCAGGTGCCTAAAACGATCTTGCCGAGTTTCGCCAACCCTTCGCCAAGGCCTCCCAGTGCTGCATCAGGTTGGGTTTGACCCGGTGAAGCGCGGAAGGGCGAAATGCTCGATTACGCGCTCGGCGACCTCGCCGGGCGTCAGAAGTGTGTTGTTGATGCGCAGGTAGTCCTGGCGCTCGTCGAACTTCCCGCCGGAATTGAGCTGGTACCGTGCGTCGCCTTCGAGCAGGTCGCGCCTGGACGCATCGAGGTCACGCCGCGAAGGCTTCTCGGCCAGGCGCGATACGCCCGCATTGCGCTTCAGCCGCTCAGCCTGGGTCGCCTCAAGTTCCACGAACAGCACGCGTGCGCCGCGCTCGCGGAACGGCTTCGCGTACTCCTCGACGATTGCCTGTTCCTCGGGCAGGTTGAACGCCCAGACAAAGGTGAAGACCAGGCCAGGCAGGTCGCTGCCCGCGACCTCCTCGATGACCAGCCGGCGGATCTCACCGTCGATGCGGTGGAACGCCGGGGTGCCGTGGTCGAAATAACGTAGCGCGAGCTCGATGGAGATGTGGTTGTGAAATAGCCGCAGGCCGGTGCGCTCGGTGATGGCCTGCCCGACGGACATCTTGCCCACGGCGGGCGGGCCGACAACGAAGAGAAGCAGGGGTGGAGCGGCACCGGCCATGGCTGGACAGTAGGCCAGCCCGACCGCTGAGCGTCAACGCATTTTGCCGCCGTTGCGGCGAGGCGGCCGTCGGCGCCGGACGCCGCCCGCCGGCTCGGTGCCGCATAGGAGGCGAGGCGAGAACGGCCTTCGTCTTGAAATATGCCGTCTATCTGTATATAAAGATGGCGTGAGTCAACGTCCGCTGCAGGAGCCGGCCTTCCTGATCCTCACCGCGCTGGCTGGCGGGGCCCAGCACGGCTACGGGATCATGACCGACGTCGGGCAGATTTCTGGCGGCCGGGTCCGGCTGCGCGCCGGGACCCTGTATGCGGCGCTGGACCGGCTCGGGGGCGATGGGCTCGTCGAGGTGGATCACGAGGAGGTCGTGGACGGCAGGCTGCGCCGCTACTACCGGCTCACCGAGGCGGGTGCCCAGCGGCTCGCGGCCGAGGTTGCCCGGCTGCGAGCCAACACCACCGCCGCGGCACGCCGGCTTGGCCTCATCGCAGGGACACTATGAGCGAACGGAGCGAGCTGGAGCGCCGCTACCGGCGCCTGCTGGCCTGGTACCCGGCCGGGCACAGGCGTGATCACGAGGAGGAGATGCTCGGGGTCCTGCTCGCGGCCGCGCGCGGCGGGCAGCGCCGGCCGGCCCTGGCCGACGCGGTCAACCTGATCTGGGGTGCGCTGCGGATCAGGGCCCGCGGCGGCCCCGGGCCGATCGATCCGCGCTGGCGTGACGCGCTGGCGGTCTGCAGTGTGGCGGCGCCGTTGCTGCTGCTGGGCGTGGTTGCCGGAGCCCTGCTCGGCCTCGCCGCTGATCACCTGGGCCTCATTGTCTCCTTGTGGGAGATCATCCCGGCGGACCCCGTTCTGCTTGGTCCGGTCGTGCTCCTGGCCCTGGTCCTGCTCCGGCTCCGGCGCCTGGCGGCGCTTGCCGCTCTTGTCGTGACCATCGGCCTGTCGGTCTACGCGGTCCGCGCGTCGGCTTACGGCTCGGCCGGATACATGTTCTGGGTCGTGCTCGGCGCGCTGGAGACTGCGGCCCTGGTCTCCTCTCCTGGCCCAAGGCGCGGGCTGGAACTGCTCGGGCGGTGGCGCATGGCGGCCATCAGCATTGCCGCCATAGCGGCGGGAGCCCTGCTCGGCTCGGCCATGGCAATTGCCGCAGTGCCCATACCGGTCATCAGGGACCTGGCTGTGGTCCTGGGATCGGCTGCAGCCGCGGCCGTCGCGATCAGGTCCTCGGCGGTAGGCCGGCGTGTCCTTGCGCTGCTCGCGATCCCCGCCTGCCCGCTCATCATCGCAGTGTCCGATCTCACGCCGGCCGGACCGGTAACGCCCGGCGATCTCGAACTGATTTACCTGCCGACGCTGGCCGTGCTGTCTGTGGTCCTCCTGGCCTCGCGCCGCCGCCGAGGAGGCGATCCTGGCCCCGATGCGCCGCACCAGCCTGATCCGCCGCCCGGCTCGCACCCGGCCCCCAGCGGTTGCTGATGCACACCCATGTCCGGCTGGCACCGCCGGGCCATTTGCCAGCCGGACCGGACATCGTCCCGCGCCGATCAGGTGGGTTCGGCCGGGCTGCTGGCACGCGGCCGCCCGCGGGAGCGCATCTGTCCTGCATGCCCGGGCAGCCGACCTGACTCGGCCAGTGCCCGGCGCAGGAGGAACTCGATCTGGGCGTTGGTGCTGCGCAGTTCGTCGCTGGCCCATTTGGCCAGGGCGTCGTGCACGGCGGGATCCAGCCGCAGCAGCACGCTCTTGCGCTCGCTCACCGCATTCCCCCCGTGCCTGCCGTCAGCGTTACGTACCCCGCGGTCACTGGTAGAGCGTGCCGGTGTTGACGATGGGCTGGGTCGCCTGCTCGCTGCACAGGACCACGAGCAGGTTAGACACCATCGTGGCCTTCCGGTCCTCGTCCAGTTCGACGACGCCTTCGGCCTCCAGCCGCTGCAGGGCCAACTGCACCATGCCGACCGCACCCTCGACTATGCGCTGTCGCGCGCCGACGACCGCGCTGGCCTGCTGCTGGCGCAGCATGGCCTGGGCGATCTCCGGGGCGTAGGACAGCCGGGTGAGGCGTGTCTCGATGATGTCGACGCCGGCCGACTTGACCCGCACGGTGAGCTCGGCCGACAGCTGCTGGGTGATCTCATCGGCGTTGTCGCGCAAGGAGAGCCGTTCGGTGCCGCGGTTGTCGTAGGGGTAGCTGGAGGCGATGTGCCGGACGGCCGTCTCGGTCTGGATGGTGACGAACTGGGTGAAGTCGTCGACGGAGTAGGTGGCATTGGCGGTGTCGCGGACCTGCCAGACAACCACGGCCGCGATCTCGATCGGGTTGCCGTCGGCGTCGTTGACCTTGGCCTGCGCCGATTCCTGGTTACGGATCCGGGTCGAGACCTTGATGCGCTCGGTGAACGGATTCACCCACTGCAAGCCGGACTCGCGGATCGTGCCGCGGTACTTGCCGAACAGCTGGACGACGCGGGCCTGGCCCGGCACGACGGCGGTGAGGCCGCGCAGCATCAGCAAATCGGCGAGGAAGACAAGGACGCAGAGCACTACCAACGCCTTCGAGACGCCGCCATGAGCGCGAGTTGCCTCCACGGCCAGTGCCACCCCGGCCAGCAGGACGACGATGCCCAGCACCAGCATGCGCAGGCCGGGCCAGGACCGGGCCGCGCGCTCGGTCACCGGCTGGCCGGGAGACGGCTGGCCGTTGGACTGCTGGTTACTGGCCGCGCCTAGAACCTGGGATGCCATATGACCCACCTCCGCTTGACGTGCCTGATACCACGTGTTTAGCATAATGATATCAGTTTCAGCAAGCAGCGCCGCCCGGCGTGGCGGGAAGGACACAGCGCACGCGGACGCCCGGCCGGCGGATACGCCACCACAGGCCACGTCACCGTCTGATCCGAACCGACCGAAGGAGTCACAGTGGATTCGTTTGCGGGGAAGCTCGCGGTGGTGACGGGCGGTGGCTCGGGGATGGGCCGCGAGCTTGTCCGCCAGCTGGCGGCGCAGGGATGTTCGGTCGCGGCGTGTGACTGGCACGCGGACGCCGTCGCGCAGGCGGCGGTCATGGCGCGGGCAGGCGCCCCGCCGGGCGTGCGGGTCACCGCCCATGCCTGCGACGTCTCCGACGAGGCGCAGGTCCTGCGGTTCCGCGATGAGCTGCTCGAGCAGCACGCCAGCGAGCACGTCGACCTGGTGTTCAGCAACGCCGGCATTGGCGGCGGCGCCAGCTTCGTCACCGACAGCCGGGAGGAGTGGGAGCGCGTGTTCGCCGTCGACTGGCAGGGCGTGTATTACTGCGCCCGCGCGTTCCTGCCGTTGCTCATCAAGAGCGGCGGCGGCGTCCTGGTCAACACCAGCAGCGTGAACGGCTTCTGGGCGGCCCTGGGGCCGGGCATGCCGAACACCGCCTATGCCACGGCCAAGTTCGCCATCAAGGGCTTCTCCGAGGCACTCATCGAAGACCTGCGCACCAACGCGCCCGGTGTCCGCGTCGCCGTCGTGATGCCGGGGCACGTGGGCACCGACATCCTCGCCAACAGCATCCGCGCCCGCGGCCTGCCCGAGCCAGCGGACATGAGCGACGCCCAGCTGGCCGAGCTGATCCCCCCCGACGCGCAGGCCGGGCTGATCCGGGCCGGCGTGCTGGCCGAGGGCGCGTCAGCCGATGACCTGCGCCAGATGCTCGCCCAGGCGAACGCCGACTTCCGGGACAAGGCGCCGGTCAGCGCCGCGCAGGCGGCGACGATCATCCTCGACGGGGTGCGCTCCGGTTCCTGGCGGATCCTGGTCGGCGAGGACGCCAAGACGCTCGACGCCCTCGTCCGGGCGCACCCCGAGGCCGCCTACGACTACGCCGAGCTGGGCAGGAAGGCGGCAGAAACGAACGCGGCAACAACACCGGAGCGGTAGCCCCCGCACATGCCGCGGACGAAGCGCCCTGAAGGGCCCGGTCAGTGGCAGCTCACGCCCCCAGCGGAGAGATGAAAGGGAAGTCAGATGAAAACGAGCTTGAGTGGACGCCACGTCAGCGTTGCGGCCGTGCTTGTCACGGCCAGTTTGGTGGCGGCGGCATGCAGCAGCCCGCCGGTCACCGTCACCAATCCGGCTGCCCCCAAGCCGTTGGCGTCTGGGTCCTGGCCGTATTCAAACGGCGACCTCTCGAACACCCGGGACTCTGTGGGCTCGACGATCACGTCAGCAAACGTGTCCGGGCTTAAGCAGGCCTGGACGTTCCACATCACGGGACCCGCGGCGGCCGGCGTGGCCGCGACTGGTGCCCTGGCCGCAAATCCGATCGTGATGAACGGCGTCGTCTATATCCAGGATCTCGACGCGAACGTGTACGCGCTGGCGCTTGCGACCGGCAAGCTGAAGTGGGAGTACCAGCTCAATACGCCGATGAAGAGCGGACCGGGACCGGACGGCGTCGCGGTCGCCGGCGGAACGGTGTACGGAATCTCGCCGACAACGGTCTTCGCGCTGAATGCCCGCACCGGCAAGAAGATCTGGGTCGACAGCCATCTGCTCGGCAAGGGCCAGGGGACGTTCGAAATCCAGCCGCAAGTGGCGGACGGGCGGGTGTATCTGGCGAGCGCGTACGGCTCGGGACCCGGCGGCGGGTGCTTCTCGCGCTCAGCGCGTCAAGCGGCGAACTGCTGTGGAGATTCAACACCGTTCTTGGCTCTAACTCTGGTGTTGCGGCTATTGGCCTCGGCTCGGGCGGCGCCTGGGAGACGCCGCTGGTCAGCAGCGACGGATCGGTGACGTTCGGCATCGGCAATCCCTATCAATCGGTCGCCTCGGCGATCGCGCATCCCTCCGCCCAGCTTTACACCGACAGTGACGTGAACCTCGGCGCGGCGACCGGGCAACTGCGCTGGTACTACCAGGGCGTGCCCAACGACTTCATGGACCACGACATGCAGGCCTCGCCGATCTCGGCCAGCGTCAACGGGGTCCCCGTCGTCCTTGGCGGCGGCAAGATGGGCTACGTCTATGAGATGAACGCCCAGACCGGCAAGCTGATCTGGAAGACACCCGTCGGCGAGCACAACGGCCACGACAACGACTCGCTCCTGGCGCTAGAACATAAGATCACGCTCAAGGTGCCCTTCACGATTGCTCCCGGATCGGTGGGCGGGATCGAGACCGACATGGCCGTCGCCGGCACCAGCATCTACGTGGTCACTGTCGACCTGCCGTTCACCTACACAAGCATGAATCTGCCCGTCGCGGTTAAGGCCGCCGGCCCTCTCGCTGGAGAGGTGGAGGCACTCAACCTCGCCACCGGCAAGGTCGAATGGGCCACGAAGGTGCAGGACTTGCCGCTCGGTGCCGCGACGGTCTCGAATGATCTTGTCTTCACCACGCTCTACCACGGTGTCCTGATCGCCCTCAACCGCAGCACCGGCGCGATCGTCTTCCGCCGCCAGCTGCCCACGTCAACGAACGCGCCGATCGCCATCGCCGGCAACACGGTGATCGTCCCGGCGGGCAGCCCGCCGACCAAGGCGAACGGCAGCAGTAATCCGCAAGTGGTGGCCTACACCGTACCCGTCAAGTGATCGGCCGGTGAGTTGCTTGTTATGGAGGTCGGTGTCTGTCGCGTGGGCGGGCGCGGATGTGCATGCGTTCGCCCTGGGCCCCGAACAGGACGAGCAGTTCGGCAGGTTCTGGTCCGGCGCTACCGAACCAGTGCGGGGTGCGGGTGTCGAACTCAGCGGCCTCACCGGCCTTCATGACGACGTCATGCTCGGCGAGCCGCAGCCGCACGCGGCCGGACAGCACGTACATCCATTCGTAGCCCTCGTGGGTGCGTAGTTCGGTTTCGGGTTCGGCGGGCGGCAGGAGCATCTTGTAGGCCCGCGGCCCGCCGGGCCGCTTGGTCAGCGGGATGAGGGTGCGGCCGTGGCGGCGCACTGGCCTGGCGCGGACGCGCGGGTCGCCTGGCGGCATGCCGACGACTTCGTCGAGTGGGACCTGGTAGGCGCGGGCCAGGGCCAGCAGCAGCTCCAGGGTTGGCTTGCGGCCGCGGGATTCCAGCCGCGATAGCGTGCTCACCGAGATGCCGGTAGCGGCCGAGACGCTGGCGAGGGTGGCGCCTCGCTGCTGGCGCAGTGAACGCAGGCGCGGGCCGACCGCACCGAGCACCGGGTCACCGTCCACATATCTATTGCTGCTTCGGCAAAAGGGTTTGTCAACTGGCCGTGCCGCGGCCGATCGTGGGCGCATGAGCGAGAGCTATGACGTCGTGGTGGTCGGCGGGGGCGCGGCCGGGCTCGCCGGCGCGGTCGCGCTGGCACGGTCCCGCCGATCGGTGCTGGTGGTTGACGCGGGCGACCCGCGCAACGCCCCGGCCTCGCACGTGCACAACTTCCTCACCCGCGACGGCACGCCGCCGGCGCAGATCTACGCGGCGGGCCGCGAGGAGGTGACCAGATACGGCGGCCGCGTCGAGGCCGGCCGGGTCACCGCGCTGAGCCGGGACGGCGAGCGCTTCGGGGTTCAGATCGGTGGCCGGGCGATGAGCGCGCGCCGGCTGCTGGTGGCGACCGGGCTGCGCGATGAGCTTCCGGAGGTGCCAGGCCTGGCTGAGCGGTGGGGCATCGATGTCCTGCACTGCCCGTATTGCCACGGGTGGGAAGTACGGGACCGGCACATCGGCATTCTGGCTACCGGCCCGGGCGCCGTGCACCAGGCGCTGCTGTTCCGCCAGCTCAGCCAGCACGTGACCGTGCTGGCCCACACCGCACCCGAGCTAGCCGGCGAGCAGCGGGAACAGCTCAGCGCGCTCGGCATCGCGGTCATCGAGGGCACGGTCACCCACGTCGAGGCCAGCGGCAGCGGCCTGACCGGGGCCGAGCTCGCCGACGGCACCCGCGTTCCCCTGGACACGCTCATCGTCGCGCCGCGGGTGGCCGCCCGGGCCGAGCTGCTCGCTCCGCTCGGCCTGGCCCCGGTCGAGGTGACGGCGGGCGGGCAGGTGATCGGAACCCAGATCCAGACCGACCCGGCCGGCGCGACCAGTGCGCCCGGCGTGTGGGCGGCCGGCAACCTCGCCAACATCCAGGCACAAGTCATCACGGCCGCGGCGGCCGGGCTGACCGCGGGCGCGGCGATCAACGCCGATCTCGCCGTCCAGGACGCCAAGCGCGCGCTCGGCGTGCACCGCCACGACCACACAGACCCCGATAAGCGTGGCCAGCACTTTGGCTCCGCTGCCTGATCGCAGCCTGGCGACGGCAAGCGGGTCAGGGCTTGCGGGCCAGCCCGGCGTAGGCAGCGATCTGGTCGCTATCGGCGAGCACGACCGAGGCTGGCTGCCACTTGTGCACCTGCACCAGGCCAGGTTCTAGCAACTGCAGGCCGTCGAAGAACCGGGCCACCTCGGCATGAGTACGCAGCGTGGTCGGCGAGGCCGACTGGGCATTGACCCGGCGGACCGCCTCGGTGACCCGGTGCTGGTCGATGTCGCTGGCCGGGTGGTACACCGCGAGCCAGCTGCCCGGCGGCACCGCCCCGACCAGGCGGGAGACGATCCCGCGTGGGTCATCGCTGTCTGGGATCAACTGCAAGATGCCGATCAGCATGATGGCGACCGGCTGACCGAAATCGAGCAGGCCGGCGGCCTGGGCCAGGATCGTGTCCGGGTCGCGCAGGTCAGCGTCCAGATAGGCGGTCGCGCCTTGCGGCGTGCTGGTCAGCAGCGCCCTGGCGTGCGCGAGCACCATGGGGTCGTTGTCGACATAGACGATCCTGGCATCAGGCGCGGCTGCCTGGGCAACCTCGTGGGTGTTGTTCGCAGTGGGGATGCCGGTGCCGATGTCGAGGAATTGCCGGATGCCGGCCTGCTCGGCCAGGTACCGCACCGCGCGGGCCAGGAACGCCCGCTGGGCCCGGACGGCACGCAGGATCGGCGGGTAGGCCGCGATCGCCTGCTCGGCGGCCTCCCGGTCGACCGCGAAGTTGTCCTTGCCGCCCAGCCAGTAGTCATAGATCCGCGCCTGGTGCGCCACCGCGGTGTCGAGCGCTGACACGGCCCCATCGTCCCCGGCCAGGCCCTTCGGCGAATCCTGCGTCACGGCACCTTCCCGCAGTCTGGCGCTGCCGGCAGTTTGGCGCTGCCCGGCAGTAGCGTACGGCATCTTGACCGGGTCACGGCCCGGTGACAGGCACCGGTAGCGGCGGCCGACCGCGCTGGTCGTGGGGCGCGGGCGAGCGATCTCAGTGGACCCGGATCTCCTCCGGCTGCGGCACGGCCAGCGGGGCGGGCACAGGGGCCCGTTGCCCGATGGCGAGCGGCGGGCGCACCGGCCGGGCTGGGACGGCCATGGGCTGGCGGGTGGTCAGGGCCGGCCGGGCCCGGCCCGCCAGCGCGAACGCGGAACTGGGCCTGCGGGTCACCACGCGGGTCCGCCAGATGATGACGGCCAGCGCGATGGCGCCGAGCGCGGCCAGGCCGAGCACCGCGACCAGGATCGCGGTGAGGACGGCGCTGATGGCTGCTACCGCCGCGCTCACCAGGCCGACCACAATGATCACGGTCAGCGCCGTGCCGATTCCGCTGGAAGTTGTGCCGCATCCGCAGCAGACTGAACCGGACTTGCACATGGGGTTCCTCCGGGGCAGATCGTCCTCGGTTCCATCACCACCTGACCAATGCGGGCTGTCTGCCTGCCGGAAGGCGACGTTGCAGTGGCCGGACGGCCAGACCTTGTTGCCGGAGAGGCTGCCAGCTGTGATCATCGCCAGCCTGAACCTGCACGCCGGCTACGGGGCCGACGGCAGGCCGTTCGACGTGGTGACCGCGTGCCGTGAGCTGGACGCCGACCTGATCCTGCTGCAGGAGGCGTGGCAGCCGGCCGGGCGGCCGGACCCGGCCGCGGCGGCAGCCCGGGCGCTCGGCGCCCAGCTGATCCGGGCCGACCTGCTGGCCGGCACCAGCCTGAGCCGCCTGGGCATCGCGCCCGACGCCCGCCACGGGCGGTGGGGCCTGGCCGTGCTCACCGCGCTGCCGGTCACCGGCTACCAGCGGGTCGCCCTCGGCCGGTTCCCTGGAGATCCGATCGGCCGGGTCGCGCAGCTGGTCACGGTCACCACTCCGGCCGGGGACAGCCTGGTGGTGGCCAACGCGCACCTGACCCACCGCTTCTTCAGCCCGGTCCAGCTGCTGCGGCTGACCCGGCGGCTCGCCACGAACGGCGCCGCGGTGATCGCCGGCGATCTCAACATGCCCGCCCCGGTCACCGGGCTGGCGGCAGGCTACTCCGCCGCCGTCAGCGGCCGCACCTTTCCCGCCCACCGGCCGCTGATCCAGCTCGACCACGTGCTCACCGGACGCGGCCTGCGTGGCTGCGATGGCCAGGTGCTGCCCCCGGTGGGCTCGGACCACCTCCCGGTCCGGGCCCGCGTCCAGGCTCTGAAGTTAGTCGCGAGCTTGGTAATTCATAGCATCCTTCTGCCTGCCTCTGCCGCACTGCTCCCGGCATACCGCTACGGTCAGACGGTGGCGGTATCAGCAGGATTTTCCGTATTGAGTTTCCCGGTAACGGTTCCATGACAGTTCGGGCCGGGGAAGTTCCAGGCGGCAGCGGATGTTACATTTACGTCACTGCTCCCCGCCGTCCGGGCCTCGGTCCGCACTGGCGGGGATTATTTGTTTGCAGGAGGCCTCCCCAATGCCTGACCGGGTTGTCGTGTTCCTTGACTGGCAGAACGTCTACAAGGGAGCCCGCGAGGCATTCTGCACTCTCAACGCTCCACACTGGCAGGGCCAGGTTGACCCGGTAGCCCTGGCCCAGCACCTGGCCGACGACAGCCCGTTCGACCGCCAGCTTCACCAGGTGCGGATCTACCGGGGGCAGCCTGACGGCAAGCTCGACCCGCGTGGCTACGCAGCAAGTCGCCGTCAGCACGCTGCCTGGCAGCGGTCACCCTTAGTCGAGCTGATCACGCGTCCTCTCCGTTATCCCCAGGGCTGGCCCGCCCGGAGCCGGGTCGGCGAGCGGCCCCAGGAGAAAGGTATCGACGCTGCTCTCGCCCTTGATTTCGCCCTGATGGCCGTCCGCGGCGATTACGACGTGGGCATCCTCATGTCCACCGACACGGACATGAAACCCGCCCTGGAAGCAGTAGCCAACCTGCGACGTTCACCAGGGCCGTGGGCCGACGTAGCGGGCTGGAGTGCCACCGGCCGGCTCGTTCCCACGGGCCGGGAGGTCCTCCACGCCTACGTCCCCTACGGGGATGATGTCGGCTGAACCCCAGCGCAGAGCGCCATGGTGCCGGAAAACGCGCCTGAGGTATGCCCTCCGCGCCTGACTCGGAACGTGCCAGAGCCCAGGCCCTCCCACACGGGTGGCCTGGGCTCTGGCTTCGTTGGATTTACAAGGTGCGGGAGGCCGCGGCCTCCGTGAGCACCCTCTCCAGGTAGTGGATCACCGCCGTCTTCACGTGCGGCGTGGGCTCGCTGTGCGAGCCGGGAGCCATCCTCAGCTCGGGGTAGGCGAGCAACTCGGAACGGGCAATCGCGTGGTAGTCCATGCCGGACAGCGCGTTACCGGCACGGGCCAGCGGCTGCCTGACCATCACACCCGGGGCATCTATAAGGATGCCAAGCGCTGCGCGCACTTCCTCAGTCTCGTACGAGCTATCACCGATGGTGATCACTTGTTCCTCCCAAGTGACCGGTGCCCGGGCTGACTGCCCAGGCGTCTGCATCTTCTACCGATCCAGAGCGCGTTTTCCAAGATCACGAAATCGTGCCGCTTCCGGAGGACACGAACATGGCCCGGTAACGCCGGGGGTCCGGTCAGGCGCGCGCCGCGGGCGCGCCCCACGCCACCCGGCCCAGATCGGCCACGGTCGAGCGGGATATCAGCCGGACGGCACGGGACGCCGGTGACCGCTGCACGGCGTGCCGCGGCACCCGAACCCGCAGCGCGCCGGGCCGTGACTCGAAGACCACGGGCGGGTCCATGACCAGGGCCTCGCCATCCACGCCGACCTCGACCGGCCCGCCGGAGCCGACCACGAACCGGCGGCGGCCCACTCGAGCCAGCCCGGGAAACGACGGGCCTGGCCCGCCATTTCCAGCGTCACGAACCGCCGGGCGCCGGCGGCGTCGGCGATCCTGGCGACGGCGATCCCCAGCAGGCCGGTGTCCATCCGCTCGCGGGTGCCCCGGCCACCGGCATGGACGAGCTGGTACGGGTTGTTCGAGACCAGGATCATCTGCGCGGCCGGGTACTGGGTGGCATCGGGCCCGGCGAAGGACAGTTCCATCGGCCCGGCCGCCGGGCCGACCAGGTCGGGGAGCATGGCCAGCGCGGTCTTCAGCTTGGCCGCCCGGTACTCGGGCGACTGGACCACCCTGGCGTAGACGCCGAGCGAGGCGTTATTGACGAACGTGCGCCCGTTGACGGTGGCCAGGTCGATCCGGCGCTCCACCCCGTCGCTGAACGCGTCCAGCGCCCCGACCACGTCCTCCCGGTCCAGCCCGAGGTCGAGCGCGAAATGGTTGCGTGTCCCCGCGGGCACGCAGACATGCGGGATGTCATGCCGGGCGGCGACGGTGGCCACCAGGGCCTGTGATCCGTACCCGCCGGCCATGCCGATCACGTCGGCCCCGCGGGCGATCGCGTCCTCGGCCAGCTGGAGCAGGTCGTCCCCGGGCCGCAGGATGACCGTCTCGATGCCGCGTTCCCGGCACTCCCGCGCCAGGTGCTACCGCTCGGCCTTCCCGCCGCCGGACTTCAGGTTCATGATCAGCACGGGCTGCCGGGCAGGCCCGGCCGCGGGCGCGCGTGACGCCGCCGAGCGCAGGGCGGCGGGAGTGCGGCGCAGCGCGTGCCGCCCGGTGGCGGCCGACACGATCGCCAGTACCACGATGATGGCCGCGCGCCAGACGGAGATGTCAGCCAGGAACAGGCCGGCCACCAGCGCGGCGGCCGCCGTCACCGTCACGGCCAGGGCGGCGAGCCGGATCAGCCCCCGCCGCGACACCAGGTACCAGCAGCCGGTCACGCCGGCCAGGACGCCGGCCAGGGCGAGGATCACCCCGGCCAGGTGGATGGCGATCCCCGCCACGGTCAGCAGTGCGGCGGCCACCAGGCTGGCCAGTGAGAAAAGGGCGGCGATCCGCTCACTCGCGGATGGCCGGTTCCCTGGCGACGGGACTGCGGGCACCGGTTCCGGCCTGGTACGCCGCCGCCCCCCGGTGCTGGTTGTCCCGCCACGGCTGCCCCTGCTCGCCAACGACGCCTGGTGTTAGCCTACGCAAATGGCCGCTGGGGGTACCGGCGAGCGGTTCGCGGGGCGGGCCGCGCAGGCCGGGAACCGGCTGGCCGGCCGGCTGACCGCTGCGACTGAGCCGGCCCGCCAGCGGCTGGCGGCGGGGCTCAAGCAGGCAGGCCAGGTTGACCGGGCGGTCTATGAGGCGATCGCCTCGGTCGGCACGCCGACGCTGGACGGGCCGGTGCGGCGGCTGTCCCGGGCCGCGGACAAGTCGCGGCTCTGGGTGGGCACCGCGGCGGTCCTCGCGGCCGCGGGCGGGCCAGCCGGGCGGCGGGCCGCCGCTCACGGTCTGATCGCGGTCGGGGTCACCTCGGCGCTGGTCAACCTGGGCATGAAGTCGGTGTACGCGCGGCGGCGGCCCGACCGGGCCGGGGCCGGGGTACCGGGGCAGCGGCAGGTCACGATGCCCCGGTCGGCCTCGTTCCCGTCCGGGCACTCGGCGCCCGCCTTCGCGTTCGCCTCCGCCGTCGGCCGCGACCTGCCCTGGCTGGCGCTGGGCCTGCACCTGCTGGCCGGCGGGGTCGCCTACTCGCGGGTCCATACCGGTGTCCACTACCCGGGCGACACGATCATCGGCGCGAGCATCGGCGCGAGCACGGCGCACGCGGTCTCCGGCGTGCTGGACCGGCACGTCCCCGCGCTGCGCGTCCGGTCGTGAAACGGTCCGCGAACCGTTCAGGAATGGGCCTTCTCCCCGGCCGGAGATCATGGGAAGGTTCGTGTGGCGGGGGTAGCCAGACGAGGAGCCGGGGATGGCCGATGACTACGTTGCCAGGTGAAACCGCGGCCGGGGACGCCGCCCGCCATGATCAGGACGGCGGGCCACCGCTGGCCGTGCATGTGAGCGGGCTGGTGAAGAGCTACGGCGGCGTGACCGCGGTGAACGGCATAGACCTGGACATCCGCCGCGGTGAGATCTTCGCCCTGCTGGGGCCGAACGGGGCCGGGAAGACCACCACGGTCGAAATCCTGGAGGGATACCGCAGCCGGGACGGCGGCGAGGTGACCGTGCTCGGCTACGACCCCGCGCGGCAGCGGGCCCGGCTGAAGAGCCAGATCGGCATCGTGCTGCAGTCCACCGGGGTCGAGCGGTACCTGACGGTGGCCGAGACGGTCCGGATGTACGCCGGGTACTACCCGGACCCACGGCCGGTCGACGAGGTCATCGGCCTGGTCGGGCTGGAGGCCAAGCGGGACTCGCGGGTGAGTAAGCTCTCCGGCGGCCAGCAGCGGCGGCTCGATGTCGCGATCGCCCTGGCGGGCAACCCGGAACTGCTGTTCCTGGACGAGCCGACCACTGGGTTCGACCCGTCGGCCCGCCGCGAGTCCTGGGAAGTGATCAAGAACCTGGCCAACCTGGGCAAGACGGTGCTACTCACGACGCACTACATGGACGAGGCGCAGTACCTGGCCGACCGGGTCGCGGTGATCTCGGCCGGGCGGATCGTCGCCGAGGGCGACCCGGCCACGCTGGCCGACCGGGAACTGGCCCGGGCCCAGGTCCGTTACCGGCTGCCGGCCGGCACCACCCCGCCGCCCGGGCTGGGCGGCCCGGCCGGCCCGGATGGCTTCACCGGGTTCGCCCCGGACGACGTCACGCTGGCGCTGCACCAGCTCACCGGCTGGGCGCTGGAACAGCGGGTCGCGCTGGACGGGCTGGAGGTGACCAGGCCGTCGCTGGAAGACGTGTACCTGTCGCTCACCGGCGATGCGCCGGGCAGCGAGGCCGGCCGTGAGGATGGGGGCAGGGCATGAGCGCGCTGACGATGACCACCACGCAAATCCGTTATGTCAATAAATCGTTCTGGCGGAACCCGGCGTCGGCGTTCTTCACGTTCGCGTTCCCGCTGATGTTCCTGGTGATCTTCACGTCCCTGCTCGGCCACTACACCGTCCAGATCGGTACCCGGTCGGTGAACTCGGCCACCTACTACGTGGCCTCGATGGCGTCGTTCGCGGTGATCACCGCCTGCTACAACAACATCGCGATCCAGCTGACGTTCCAGCGGGACGCCGGTGTGCTCAAGCGGACCAACGGCACCCCGCTGCCCGGCTCCGCTTTCCTGGGCGCCCGGATCGTGCACGCGCTGCTGGTCTCGGTGCTGCTGGTGATCATCACGGCCGCGTTCGGGCGGGCCTTCTACAGCGCCAGCCTCCCGACCGGGCTCACCCTGCTGCGCTTCCTGGTGGTGCTGGTGGTGGGGGCGGCGACGTTCTGCGCGCTGGGGCTCGCGGTCACCGCGGTGATCCCGAACGCCGAGGCGTCGGCCGCCATCGTCAACGCGACCATCCTGCCGGTGCTGTTCCTGTCCGGGATCTTCATTCCGTTCGGCAACAACACCCCGTCCTGGATCCTGTGGATCGCCCGGGTCTTCCCGGTCAAGCACTTCGCCGACGGCATGCAGGCCGGGTTCCTCGGGACCGCCTTCCACTGGACTGATGTGCTGATCGTCGCCATCTGGGGACTGGCCGGGCTGCTGCTGGCGGTGCGGTTCTTCAGCTGGGAGCCCCGCACGGGCTGACGGCGGCGGCGGGCACGTGCGCGCGGGGGGTGCTCATGGCGGCAGCGCGCGGGTAGCAGCACTCCGAACGGGGTTGCACACTGGCATTGGCGATTTATCAGTGGCCGAGCGGCATGGACGGCGCCCGGCGGCAAGGAGTGCGGATCCGATGATCACGCGAATCAGGATGGACCTCTCCCACATGTCGAGGTCGGCCGACCCGGGGCCGCCCAAGGAGCCCACGCCACCCACTCCCCCGCCGCCACCGGCCTGGCGGCGCTTCCTGCTGCCGATCGGCATGCTGATCCTGCTGGCGCTGCTGTTCTGGCCCAACCTGCTGCACAGCAGCACCTCCACCCAGCTCAACTTCACCCAGTTCCAGAACCGGGTGACCAGCGGCGCGGTCAAGTCGGTCACCATCGACCAGAACGGCGTGGTCACCGGCGTGTTTACCAGCGGCAAGGACTTCACCAGCCAGATCCCGATCGCGCTCAACCGGGCGCCGGTCACCGCGGAACTCACCGCGCACAACGTCCAGATCACCGGGATCACGTCCGGGAGTTCCCTGCTGGAGACGCTGCTGCCCAGCCTGATCTGGATCCTGCTCATCGTCGGCCTGTTCGTGTGGACCGGCCGGCAGGCGCAGCGGTCGCTGGCGGGCGGCCTCGGCGGCTTCGGCCGCTCCCGGGCCAAGGTGATCGACGCGGAGCGGCCCACCACCCGGTTCACCGACGTGGCCGGCTACGAGGGGGTCAAGCAGGAGATCAGCGAGGTGGTGGACTTCCTGCGGGATCCGCAGCGGTACACGGCGGCGGGCGCCACCGGCCCGCGCGGGGTAATCATGGTCGGCCCGCCGGGCACCGGCAAGACGCTCATCGCCCGGGCGGTGGCCGGCGAGGCGCAGGTTCCGTTCCTGTCGATGACCGGTTCGGCGTTCGTGGAAATGTTCGTCGGAGTCGGCGCGTCCCGGGTGCGGGACCTGTTCGCGGAGGCGCGCAGGCGCGCCCCGTCGATCATCTTCATCGACGAGATCGACGCCATCGGCGGCCGCCGCGGCGGCGCCATCATCGGTGGTAACGACGAGCGGGAGCAGACGCTGAACCAGCTGCTCTCGGAGATGGACGGCTTCGACCAGACCAGCGGGCTGGTCGTGATCGCCGCCACCAACCGGCCCGAGTCGCTGGACCCGGCGCTGCTGCGGCCCGGCCGGTTCGACCGGCAGGTGATCGTGCCGCTGCCCAACCAGACCGAGCGGGCCGCGATCCTCGCCGTCCACGCGGTCGGCAAGAAGCTGGGCCCGGATGTGGACCTGACCATCACCGCCCGTGGCACGCCCGGGTTCTCCGGCGCCGACCTGGCCAACCTGGTCAACGAGGCGGCGATCAACGCGGTCAGGGACGGCCGGACCACGATCACCGCGCTGGATTTCGACACGGCGCGGGACCGGGTGCTGCTGGGCCAGCGGGAATCCTCCAACGTGCTGCTGCCGGAGGAGAAGCAGTCGGTGGCGGTCCACGAGTCCGGCCACGCGCTGGTCGCGGCGCTGTCCGAGAACGCCGACCCGGTCGCGAAGGTGACCATCCTGCCGGCCGGGATGGCGCTCGGCGTCACCCACCAGCTGCCCGAGGCCGAGCGGCACCTGTACAGCGAGGCGTACCTGACCGACCTGCTGGCCGTCCGGCTGGGCGGCCGGGCGGCCGAGCTGGTCGTGTTCGGCCACGGCTCCACGGGCGCGTCGAACGACCTGGCCGAGGCCACCCAGCTGGCCATCCGCATGGTGCGCGAGTTCGGGCTCTCCCCCGCGCTCGGCCCGGTCGGCTACGCCACGGACACCCCACGCTATCTGGGCGGGCCGATCGAGGACGGGCTGCGGCGGCCGTATTCGGAGGAGACCCAGCGGATCGTGGATCAGGAGGTCGCCCGGCTGCTGCGGGAGGCCGAGCAGCGGGCGGTCGGCATGCTCCGCGAGCACCGCGACGCGCTGGACTGGCTGGCGGCCAGGCTCGTCGAGGAGGAAACGGTCGACGGGAAAGCGGTGCTGGAGGTGCTGGGCAGGAGCCGCGAGCTGGTCCACAAGACCGAGCAGGCCCCGGCCCCCTGACGGCCCGCCCAGACGACTGATTCCCTCTGGCTGCAGTTGTCGGTCGGCGGCAAGAAGCCGGTCCTGCCGACCCGGCAAGGCCGGCCCCCCGCGGTTCATAGTCTCCTGAGATGGTGCCCGGAGCGCGCCCGGAGACCCTGCCATGAGACTGCACGGTATGAACAGCGGACAGCGGTATTCGATCGCCCGGGAGGCGGCATCCCGGGACCGGGACGCGGGCCGGCGGCGGCTCCGGGCGGCCACGGCGGCAGCCGGTGTCAGCGGCCTGGTGGCGGCGGGCGCGGTTGCCCTGGCCTTGCCCGGGTCGGCGCACAAGTCCGCCGCGTCAGGTTCTCGTCCGGCCGCCAGCACATCCGGCAGCTCCGCCACGTCCAGTTCGGGCTCAAGTGCGGCCAGCGGGCGTTCGAGTGGCGTCAGCGCGTCATCGTCTGCGTCGTCGGGTTCTGGTACCAGCCATGCGACGTCCGGCGGGTCGTAGTCACCGCCTCGGCGGCCAGAATGCTACTGTCAGCCATTCCGGCTGATTTTCTCGTGGCCGCACGCCAGCCGTGATATCCATGCTGGCGCACGCCAATTTCACTACTGCCAGCCGGGCGTGCACCGAGACGCGTATATGCCTTTCCGGTCACCGGGGAATTTCAGGGTTCATCCCTCCTCACCTCGCTTTACCCTGCGTGACTTAACGGCGGTGCCGCCACTCCGGGCGGTGATGGGTGGTTGGGCAAGCGACATTTATGGGCTTTTCATAGGCGGCTCCTAGACACGCTCCAGCCGTTATGCAGAACGCTCATCAATTGTTGCCAGCATGAGAGCGACTGATTCCCTGCTTGACGCAGCCAGGCCCGGCCCCCCGCGCCTGGCCCGCGAACCAGGCCAGGCCCAGGTGGAGATCGTGATCCCGGTCCGCAACGAGGACAGGGACCTGGTCCCCTGCGTCCGGCGGCTGCACGCCTACCTGCATGCCGGGTTTCCCTTCCGAGCGCGTATCACGATCGCGGACAACGGCAGCACCGACGGCACCTGGGCCAAGGCTGCCGGGCTGCAGGCGGGACTCCCCTCGGTCCGCGCCGTCCGGCTGGAACGGCCCGGGCGCGGCGGCGCGCTGCGGTCCACCTGGTTGGCCAGTGACGCCGACGTGTACGCCTACATGGACGTGGACCTGTCCACCGACCTCAACGCCCTGCTGCCGCTGCTGGCGCCGGTGCTGTCCGGCCACAGTGACATGGCGATCGGTACCCGCCTGGCGCGTGGCGCCCGGGTGATCCGCGGACCGCGCCGCGAGGTGATCTCGCGCTGCTACAACTTGCTCCTGCACGCCACCCTCGGCACCGGGTTCTCCGACGCCCAGTGCGGCTTCAAGGCGATCCGCGCTGACGCCGCCCGGCAGCTGCTGCCGCTGACCGCCGACACCGGCTGGTTCTTCGACACGGAGTTGCTCGTGCTGGCCGAGCGGGCGGGCCTGCGCATCCATGAGGTCCCGGTGGACTGGATCGACGATCCCGACTCCCGGGTCAACGTGGTCGCCACCGCTCTGGCTGACCTGCGCGGCATCATCCGCCTCGGCACCGGGCTGGCCCGGGGCAGCATCAGCGTCCCCGCGCTGGGCAGCCCCGCACCCCCCGGGCTGATGGCCGCGGCGGGGCGGCCCGGCGGCGGCCCGGGCGGCCCGGCCGGTGAGGTGGCCCGCCAGCTCGCACGGTTCGTCGCGGTGGGCGTGGCCAGCACGATGGCCTTCGTTGTGCTCTACCTGTTGCTGCGGGGGGTGATGACCGCTCAGGCCTCGAACGCTGTCAGCCTGCTGGTGACCGCGGTCGCCAATACGGCGGCCAACCGGCGGTTCACCTTCGGCATCCGGGGCCGCGGACACGCCGCCCGCCACCAGCTCCGCGGCCTCATCGCGTTCGGCATCGGGCTGGCGGTCACCTCCGGGGCGCTCGCCTGGCTGCACGCGGCCACCGGTCAGCCGGGCCGCGCCGCCGAGGTGGCCGTGCTCATCGCGGCCAACCTGGTCGCCACCGTGGTCAGGTTCGCGCTCTACCGGAACTGGGTGTTCCGCAGGCGCGGGACCGCGCCCGCACGCCCAGCTCCTCTCCCGATGGCCGGGGCGGCATCCACTCACGTCAACCCTGAGGGAAGTGCACGATGACGGCCATATCGGCCCGGCCCCACCACCGCCCACCGGACGGCCCCGGCCCGCAGGGAAGCCGGGCGGCCCGGCTGCTGCGGGGACGGCCCGGCGACCCGGCATGGGCGCGGCCAGCGCTGCTCGTGCTGCTGGCGGCGACCGCGGTGCTGTACCTGGCCGGGCTCAGCCGCAATGGCTGGGCCAACGACTTCTACACCGCCGCCGTCCAGGCCGGCACCAAGAGCTGGAAGGCCTTCTTGTTCGGCTCGTTCGACTCCGCGAACTTCATCACCGTGGACAAGACCCCGGCTTCGCTCTGGGTGATGGAACTGTCCGCTCGCGTCTTCGGCTTGAACTACTGGAGCGTGCTGGTGCCGCAGGCGCTGGAGGGTCTGGCCGCAGTCGGCGTGCTCTATGCCACCGTGCGCCGCTGGTTCGGGCCCGCGGCCGGCCTCATCGCCGGTGCCGTGCTGGCGGTCACACCGGTGGCCACCTTGATGTTCCGGTACAACAACCCAGACGCGCTGCTGGTGCTGGTGCTGGTCGTCGGCGCCTACACCACCACCCGCGCCCTGGAGTCGGGCCAGACCCGGTGGCTCGCCGTCACCGGGGCGCTGCTCGGGCTGGGCTTCCTGACCAAGATGCTCCAGGCCTTCCTAGTACTGCCGGTGTTCGCGCTTACCTACCTGGTAGCCGGGCCGCCGCGGCTCGGGCGGCGGCTGTGGCAGCTGCTCGTGGGCGGCGCAGCACTGCTCGCAGGCGCGGGCTGGTGGGTGGCCATTGTCATGCTGACCCCCGCCGCCGACCGCCCGTACGTGGGCGGCTCTACGACCAACAGCATCCTGCAGCTGACGTTTGGCTACAACGGGCTCGGCCGGCTGGACGGGAACGAGACCGGCTCGGTCGGCTTCCGCGGCGGGGCCGGGCCCTCATTCGGCGGCCAGGCCGGCCTGGCGCGGCTGTTCGGCCTGGAGATGGGCGGCCAGGTCAGCTGGCTGATCCCGGCCGCGCTGATCGCCCTGGCGGCCCTGCTGTGGATGTCACGCCGTTCGCCGCGCACCGGCCGGACCCGCTCCACCGCCCTGCTGTGGGGCGGCTGGCTGGTGGCGACCGGCCTGGTGTTCAGCTACATGTCTGGAATCATCCACCCCTACTACACCGTCGCCCTAGCCCCCGCGGTCGGCGCGCTGACTGGCATCGGCGCGGCTGTGCTATGGCGGGATCGCCACACCTGGTTCGCCCGGGTGGCCATGACTGCCATGGTGGCGGTGACGGCCGGCTGGGCCTGGGTGCTGCTTGGCCGCAGCCCGGACTGGTACCCATGGCTGCGCGCGGCGGTCGTGCTCGCCGCCCTCGGCTCAGCGGCGGTGATCCTCCTCTCACCGCGGCTGGCCGGCCCCCGGGCGGGGATGCCCAGCGGACGGGCACATGCCGCCCTGGCTGCGCTCCCGGTCTCGCTCGCCATGATCGCCGGGCTGGGCGGTCCACTGGCCTACAGCATCAGCACCGCGGCCACCGCCCACACCGGCGCTCTCCCCTCGGCCGGCCCCGCCGTCGTCGGCGCATCCGGCGGCCCGGGCGGGTTCCCGGCGGCCGGCGGCCAGTCCCGCCTGCCCGGCGGAATCGGCGGTAACCCAGCCGGGCCGGGCGGGGCCCGCACCGGATCCGCCCGCACCGGCCAGCCGCGGTTCCCATCCAGCCCGGGCGGCGCCACTGCCGGCCGGGCTGGCACCGGCGGGCGCGCTGGCGCCGGCCCGGGCGGGCTGGGCGGCAGCACCCAGGTCAGCCACGCACTCACCGAACTGCTCAGCGCCGGCGCATCCGGCTACACCTGGGCCGCCGCCACCGTCGGCGCGGAAAGCGCCGCCCCGCTCCAGCTCGCCACCGGCGACCCGGTCCTGGCAATCGGCGGCTTCAACGGCACCGACCCTACGCCGACCCTGGCCCAGTTCGAGAAGCTCGTGTCCGAGCACAAGATCCACTACTTCGTCGGCCAGAACCAGTCCAGCTTCGGCGGGGGATCCGGCGACGCAGCACGCATCAGCTCATGGGTCGAAGCCCACTTCACCAGCCACACCATCCAGGGCGTGACCGTCTACGACCTGACCAGCCACGCGGCCCGGTCATGACGGCCACCCGCCAGCCGCCAGCGCTGGTCCGGCCGGGTGAGGCTAGCTGAGTGATTCCTGATTCCGGCCGCTAGGTGGCGTAGCGCTGCTCGGCCTCGCGCACCTGTGGCAGGCCGATGAAGTCCACGAATTCGCCGAACGACGGCAGCCCGGCCAGCGCGGCTTCCGGCGTCCCGGCCCGGGCGATCTCGGCCAGCACCGCGCGCATCGCGGCCGTGGCCGCCAGCAGCGTGCCGATCGGGAAGATGACGATCCGGTAGCCCAGCTCGGTCAGCCGGGCCAGGCTGACCGGCGGGGTCTTGCCGCCTTCCGCCCAGTTGAACAGCAGCGGCACATCGGGGAAGGCGAGCGCGGCCTGCTCCACCTCCGCCTCGCTCACCAGGGCCTCGATGAACAGCACGTCGGCCCCGGCGTCCCGGTATATCCGGGCCCGCGCCAGGGCCTGGTCAAGCCCCTCGACGGCGCGCGCGTCGGTGCGGGCGATGATCACGAAGTCGGGCTGGCTGCGCGCCTCCACCGCGGCCCGGACCTTCGCCGCCATCTCCTCCGCCGGGATGACGAGCTTGCCGTCCATGTGCCCGCACTTCTTGGGGGCGACCTGGTCCTCGATGTGGATCCCGGCGACCCCGGCCGCCTCGTAGGCACCGACGGTGCGGATCACGTTCAGCGGGTTGCCGTAGCCGGTGTCGGCGTCGGCGATCACCGGGATATCCACGCAGTCGGCGATCCGCCCGGCGTTGCCGGCCATCTCGGTCATGGTCAGCAGCCCGACGTCGGGCCGCCCGAGCAGCGCCGCCGAGGTGCCGAACCCGGTCATGTAGACGGCCGGGAACCCGGCCTCCTCGACCAGCCGCGCGGCCAGCGGGTCGAACGCCCCCGGCGCCACGATGGTCTGCCCCGAGCCGAGCAGCGCCCGCAGCCGGGCCGCCCCGCCCGGCCGCCGCGTCAGCCGCCCGGTCACCTGTCGTCCTGCGGCGCGCCGCGGCCTGGTTCCTGCCTCATGCCTACATTGTCAGGCTAGGTCGAACTCGCCGTCCTGGACGCCGAGGGTGAAGGCTTCCCATTCGGCGGGCGTGAAGATGAGCACCGGGCCGTCCGGGTGCCGGCCGTCGCGCATGGCGATGACGTGGCCGCTGCCTTCCTTGGAGCCGGGCACGAACGCGATCTCCACGCTGGCGCCGTCCCGGCTGTCAAACGACGACCTGCGCCAGTCGGCACCGGTCAGATCCATGTCGGCCGCCTCCCTGGCCAGCGAGCGGTGAGTCCCCGGCCTCAGTATTCCGCACGGGCCGGCCGGATCGCCTGGCCGCCCCGTTAGCCGCCGGCCGGGCCAGTCCCCGCCCTCAGGAGCCTTCGTCCAGGACCGGGTGGCCGGCCGGCGGGCCGATGGTAGCTGCTTCCGGGCCGAACTGGCGGACATACGCCGGGTGTACCTGCCGCCACCTCTGCTCCCCCGTCCACGGCAGGGCCGCACCGTCCAGGTCAAAGCCGAGCATGTCCAGGCAGGTGTGCCAGCCAGCCCCGGTCCGGGCCGCGGTGCCGAGTTCCCCGAGCGTGCTCACCAGCGTGAGCACCGTGTGGTCGCCCTCGGCCGCCAGGTCGAACCGCACCCGGTCGGTGCCCCAGCGCATGTCCAGGGTCTGGGGCGGGTCGTAGACGTACACCTCGCCGTCGAAGCTGCCGCCTGGCGTCTCACTGACGAACCGCAGCTTGGCGCCTGCTTCCCAGGGGCCGTCGATCTCGATCTGCTGCGGGAACCAGGCGTCCCGGTGCTCTGGTTCGGCGATGGCCCGCCAGACCTTCTCCCGTGGGTGCGCGAGGGTGCGCACGAACCGGAGCTGCCAGCCCTCGCCCATCCGGTCGAGCCGGCCGTCCGCCTGGTCATCGACGTGCGTACTCATCTGGTCGTCCTCCCTGTTCGCGGACCCGTTCCCGGCACGGGCGCCTATCCGGCCCCGGGCATGTCATCCAGATGCCGCTCCAGCGCGTCCAGGCTGTCCGCCCAGAGCCGCCGGTACGGCCCCAGCCACTCGTCGATGGCCTGCAGCGGCCCGGGTTGCAGCCGGTACAGCCGGCGCTGCGCGTCGGTGCGCACGGTCACCAGCCCGGCCTCCCGCAGCACCCGCAGATGCTTGGACACGGCGGGCTGGCTGGTCCCGAGCTGGCGGACCAGCTCCCCCACCGAACGCTCCGACTGGCGCAGGAGATCGAGGATCGCGCGCCGCCGCTCCTCGGCCAGGACATCGAACACAGCCGCCATGCCAGTGAGTATGCCTCAGTAGTTATATGCCTGTCAAGGCATGTAAGGCAGGAACAGCCGGGTCCCACCGCCGCCGGTCAGCCGGTGGTGCGGTGGGTCGGCGTCGAGCCGTCCGGCAGCACGAGGTCGAACCCGTCCGGGATGTGCAGCCGGCCCGGCCCGGTGCCCTTCCTGCCGGTGATGCCGTACTGCCACACCAGCGCCCCGGTGCCCGGGTCGATGGCCACCATCCGGTCGCGGAAGTCGTCGTTGACCATGAAGACACCGCTGGGCAGCAGCTCGACCAGGGATGGGTGGTTGAGCGCGCCGGGCCCGGACGCCGGGTGGTAGCGGTACAGGATCCGTCCCTGCCGGTTGAACTCCAGGATCTGGCCCGGGGTGACGTAGTCGGCGATGAGGTACCGGTTGGGGCCGAGCTGCTGCGGATCGGACGGGTAGCCGATGGGCAGCTGGACCGTCCAGACCAGCTTCCCGGCCGGGGTGAACTCGCTCACCCACGACCCGTTGATCTCCGAGACCAGCAGGTTCCCGTCAGCCAGCGGGGTGTCCCCGTTCGGCGAGCCGATGGAGGCCGGCGGATTGTGCACGCAGACCCCGTTGGTGCCGATCTGGTGCACGACCGCGCCGGCCGGGGTGATCAGCAGCACCCGGCAGTTGACGGCGTCGGCCACCACCATCTGGCCGTTCCTGAGCAGGTAGGCGTCGTCGGGCTCGTGCAGGTACCCCGGCCCGGTGCCGGGCCGCCGGGGATGGCCGTAGGACCAGACGATCTTCCCGGACGGATAGGCGATCTTGATGACGGTGTCGTTCTGCTCCTGGTTGGACACGATGGCGGTGCCGTGGTTGGAGAAGAACGCGTCGTCGGGAAAGTAGAAGTGAAGCGGGTCGCGCGGCAGCGACGGCGACGGGTACCGCCAGGCCACCTGCATGGTGTCGGTCAGCAGCAGCAGCCGGTTGTTGCCGCGGTCGGCGATGAGCAGCCGGCCGCCGAAATAGGGCGAGCCGGCCCCCGGCGCGCCCGCGGTGCCAAACGCCCGGTTCGGCCGCAGCATCTGGACCGTGCCGGTCAGGGCGCCGTGCGATTCACCGCCGACGATCCAGGCCATGCCGCCGGCCACCGCCACCGCGGCGTGGGAGACCGGCACCTGCAGGCGCCCGGCGGGCAGCAGCCGGCCCGACGCTGGATCGAACGCCCAGATGGTCGAGACGGTGGACGTCGGCGCGGCCGTCTCGGTGCCACCGGGAGCGGTCTGGCCGGGGCCGAGCTGGGTGGTGCCGATGCCGGGCGTGAGCGGCTGCGCGGTGGTGCTCTCGCCGCCGGCCACGAACAGCTCACCGCCGACGGTGACCGCGGCCGCCCCGGCCAGCGGCTCGGGCAGATGGCCGACGACGGAGGCGGCGTGCCGGGCCGGGTCGACGGCCTGGATGAGGTTCACCGGAGCGCCGGCCCGTGGCCCGGCGATGGCCTCCCCGCCGAACACGAAGATCCGGCCCGCCAGCGCGGCGACCGCCGGGTAGCGCACCGGCACCGGCAGCGACACGACCGCCGTGAAGGCAGTGCCGTTCGTCGTGGCCAGGACCGGGGCATCGGGCCGGGACCCGGTGTAACCGCCGACCACGTAGCTGGTGCCGCCGATGGTGACCGCGGCCGAGTCGGACCGGGGCGCGGGCAGCGAGCCGGTGCTGGCGGCGGTCCCGCCCCCGCCGGTCAGCGGGAACGCCTGCACCCCGGCGACCGAGGCCGAGGACCCGCCGCCGAAGACCACCGCCCGACCGCCGATCACCGCCGCCGCGGCGTCGTGCAGCGGGGCCCGCAGCACACCGATCTGGCGCGCCGAGCCGGTGCGGGTGCCGATGGCATAGATGCCGGTCACCGATACCCCGCCGGCCGTCAGTCCGCCCAGCACCACGAGCCGGTTCCTGGGGCCGGTGACCGCCACCTCACGGCTGACCGGTGCGGCCAGCCGCCACGGCAGCAGGCCGGCCTCGGCGGCGGGCAGGCCACGGGCGGCCGCGGCCCGCCCGGGCGGGATGGCCTGCTGGTGGAGCGCCGCCCGGTCCGGGCGGATCAGGTACAGCCCGGCCGCGAGGCTCAGGCCCAGCACGGCCACCACCCCGATGACCCCGGCCACCCGCCGCCGGCGGCGCCGCGGCGCCGTGTGTCCCCGTACCTCCCGGTGCTGGCCGGGCGGCTCAGCGGCGGCCGCTGCCCGGTGCGACCGCACCACCTCCAGCGTGCCGAAGCCGATCCGCACATCCAGCCGGTGGCCGATCGTGCCGCCGTTGTCGGTGAGCGCGAGATCCAGCGTGTGCAGCTCGCCCGGGCGGTCCGGCCAGGCCAGTTCCAGACTCGCCCAGTCCAGCCAGTCCGGTTCGGCCGCGGCGTCGACCACCTCCCCCGGCTGGCCGGCCAGCTCATGCCCGGACCAGCGGCGCAGCCGGTCGTTGAGGTCCGCCAGATCCCGGAGCGGCAGGGGCGGGCCGGCGTTCACCGGCACGTGCCCGGCCTGGCCGGGCCGGGACCGCGGATGGCCGGGATCTGGCTGGTACCGGACCGGCCGCAGGCAGGCGGCGACCCAGCACACCTGGCCGAGCAGGAACGTCCCGTGCTGCCAGGGCCCGCCCGGCTCCCCGCTCGGCGGCACCGCCAGCCGCAGCCGGGCCTGCCGCGACCGTTCGTCCACCTCCAGGCTGACCAGGGTCGCGTCGCCGATCAGCGCGTCCAGCCGGCGGTAGGGAGATTGACCCATCGTTTAGATGATGTCCGGCGAGCGGGGCGAGGGGGCCAAGACGGGCGCTGTTTTGCCGGTTGATGGTGTGAGGTATCCCAACTTCAGCCGTAGAAGAGGCGCTCCATCACGGCCCGGGCCCGCCGGGCAGCCCGCCGGTAGTCCTGGGTCAGGTCCTGGTACGCGTCCGGCGGGTAGCCGAGCACCGAGGCCACCGCGGCCAGTTCCGGCTGCCGGGCGGGCAGCAGGTCGGACGGACGGCCGCGGACCAGGACGGCCGCGTCCCTGATCCGGGCCGCCAGCCGCCAGGCCGCGGCCAGCGCGGCGGCGTCCTCCTCGGCCACCAGCCCGGCCCCGGCGGCCGCCGCCAGCCCGGCCATGGTCCGGGTCGTGCGCAGCTCACCGATCGCATGCGCGTGCCGGAGCTGGAGCAGCTGCACCACCCACTCGACGTCGGCCAGCCCACCCGGGCCCAGCTTGAGGTGCAGCGCCGGCTCCACCCCCCGGGGCATGCGCTCGGCCTCCATCCGCGCCTTGATCCTTCTTATCTCCCTAACGGAATCCTCGGCGATCCCACCGGCCGGATACCGGAACTCGTCCGCCAGGCCGGTGAAACGCGCGCCGAGCGCGCGGTCACCGGCGACTGGTTCGGCCCGCAGCAGTGCCTGCGCTTCCCACGGGACCGACCACCGCTGGTAGTAGGCCCGGTAGGAGGCCAGCGTCCGGACCAGCGGGCCCTGCCTGCCCTCGGGCCGGAGCCCGGGGTCGATCAGCAGCGGCGGGTCGGGGGCGGGCCGGGCCAGCAGCGCCCGCAGGTCCTCGGCGACCGCGTGCGCCGCGCGGGTGGCCGCCTGCTCGTCCGCGCCGGCCACCGGGTCGTGCACGAATATCACGTCCGCGTCGCTGCCGTAGCCGGTTTCGTGCCCGCCGAACCGGCCCATCGCGACCACGCACAGCCGGGTCGGCAGCGGGCCGTCCGCCTCGGCTGTCCGGATCGCCACCTGCAGCGCCGCGCTGACGGCCGCCCCGGCCACCGCGGTCAGCGCCTCCCCGGTCTGCTCGATCCCGGACAGGCCGAGCAGGTCGGCGGTGGCGGTGCGGAGCAGTTCCCGGCGGCGCAGCCCGCGCACGGCCGCCACCGCGACCGCCGGGGCCGCGTGCCGCCGCACGGCGGTCACCGCCTCGGCCCGCAGCGCGGTCCCGGGCCGCGGGGTGAGCTGCCCGTCCTCGCCGAACAGGGCGACCATCTCCGGCTGCCGCAGCAGCAGGTCGGTGGCGTACCGGCTGGCGGACAGTACCCGAGCCATCCGCCGGGCGACCGTGGTGTCGTCCCTGAGCAGCCGCAGATACCACGGCGAGCGGCCCAGTGCCTCACTGACCTGGCGGAACGCCAGCAGGCCGGCATCGGGCTGGGCGGCGTCGGCGAACCAGCCGAGCATGACCGGCAGCAGCGTGCGCTGGATCGCGGCCCGCCGGGACACCCCGGCGGTGAGCACCTCGATGTGCCGCAGCGCCCCGGCCGGGTCGGCGTAGCCGAGCGCCTCCAGCCGGGCCCGGGCCGCCTCCGGGGTCAGCCTGGCCACGTCCCCGGGCAGCCGGGCGACCGCGGCCAGCAGCGGCCGGTAGAACAGTTTCTCGTGCAGCCGCCGTACTTCCGCGGCGTGCTGCCGCCAGGCGGCGTTCAGCTCGGCGGCGGGGTCGGCGCGGGACGGCGATCTGGTGCCAGCCACGGTGGGCTGGGCCCGGGTCCGCAGGGCCCGGCCCAGGCGGCGCAGCACGGCGGGGTCGTCGGGCAGCGTGTGGGTGCGGCGCAGCTGCCACAGCTGGAGCAGATGTTCCACCGACCGCAGGAACCGGTAGGCGGCGGCCAGGCTGGCCGCGTCCTCCCGGCCCACGTAGCCGCCGTCGGCGAGCGCCGCCAGCGCGGGCAGCGTGGCCGGGCTGCGGATGGCCTCGTCGGCGCGCCCGTGCACGAGCTGCAGCAACTGGACCGCGAACTCGATGTCGCGCAGCCCGCCGGGCCCGAGCTTCAGCTCCCGGCCCGCTTCGGCGGCGGGCAGGGTGCTGATCACCCGGCGCCGCATGGCCTGCACGTCCTCCACGAAGTTGTCCCGCTGCGCGGCCTGCCAGACCAGCGGGACCAGCCCGGCCAGGTAGCTGGCGCCGAGATCCGGGTCGCCGGCCACCGGCCGGGCCTTGAGCAGGGCCTGGAACTCCCAGGTCTTCGCCCACCGCTGGTAATACGCGACGTGGCTGGCCAGGGTCCGGACCAGCGGCCCGTCCCGGCCTTCCGGGCGCAGGTTCGGATCGACCGGGAACAGCGTCCCCTCGGGGGTGCTCTGCGAGCAGACCCGGATCATCCCGGCCGCCAGCTGGCTGGCGGTGCGCAGCGCCGCCGCGACGTGCTCGGCGTCCGCGGCGCCGCCGTCCCCGCCTGCCCGCCCATTCCCGCCCGGCGGCCCATCCCCACCGGGCTCGGCGACGAAGATCACGTCTACGTCGCTGGCGTAGTTGAGCTCGCGGCCGCCGCACTTGCCCATCGCGATCACCGCCAGCCGGCAGGCCGGAGCACCGGGCGGGAGCAGCGAGCGGGCGATCGCGAGCGCCGCCTCCAGCACCGCCGCCGCCAGGTCGGCCAGTTCAGCGGCCACCTCGTCGAGCGTGCTCTGCCCGGTGAGATCCCGCGCGGCCAGCTGCAGCAGCCGGCGCCGGTAGGCCACCCGGAGCGCGATCACCGGGTCGCTGCCGGGCGCCGCCTGGCCGCCACCCTTCCGCCCGGCCGCCGGGACCGTCCCCGCCACCGGCTCGGTGGCGCCGGGGTCCGCGCCGACCGCGGTCAGCAGCTCGGTGCGCAGGCCGGCGGCGGAGGGGGCCGCCAGCGGCTCGCTGCCGGCGAGCAGCCGCCAGCCGTCCGGGTGCCGGGCCAGGTAGTCGCCGAGCGCGGCGCTGGACCCCAGCACCAGGGTGAGCCGCTGGCGCAGCTCCGGGCCGGCCCGCAGGGCTGCGGCCAGCTCCCCGTCGTGCGGCAGCCGGTCCAGCGCCGCCAGGGCCTGGTCGGGGTTGGCCGCGGCCGCGGCCGCGGCCAGCAGGTCCGCGCCGTCCCCGCCCGGGTCGA
>DATDGI010000096.1:0-24290 GCA_036522155.1 Streptosporangiaceae bacterium | reverse complement strand
GCCGGCCCGCATCCGGGCCAGCACCCGGCGGACATTGGTGTCCAGCACGGGATGCCGCTGGCCGAACGCGAAGCTCGCCACCGCCGCCGCGGTGTAGGGCCCGACACCGGGCAGTTCGCGCAGGGATTCGATCGAGCGTGGAACCTCCCCGCCATGCCGGTCGGTGATCGCCTGCGCGGCTGAACGCAGCCGGATGGCCCGGCGGGGGTAGCCGAGCCGGCCCCACTGCCGGACCGCGTCGGCCGGCGTGGCCGCCGCCAGCGCGGGGGGGTCCGGCCACCGGGCCAGCCAGGCCTGGTAGGCGGGCAGCACCCGGGCCACCGGGGTCTGCTGGAGCATGAACTCGCTGACCAGCACGCCCCAGGGGGTGGCGGTGGGCCGCCGCCACGGCAGATCACGCGCGTGTGCCGCGTACCAGTCCAGGATCGCCGCCACCTGGCCAGGGCCTGCCGTTGCCATGACGACTGGATCATCCCACAGCCAGCCGGCGGCCCAGACAGTGCCGAGTGGGCGCTGATGGTGGCCGGGGCAGCCGTTTCCGCCCGCTGTCTGGTCGTTGCTGCTGGTCGCGAGTGGGGGGTCGCTGGCCGTCGTGCTGGCTGCCGGTCGTGGTTGGTGGGCCGCGGCTGGCGGCTGGTCAGCTGGCCAGGGCGATCGCTATCGCGGTCTGGACGTCCTCTACTTCCCGGACCTCGGTCAGCGTGCCCTGTCCGGTTGCCCGGTCGTCCCGCGCCCCGTCAGCGCCGGGCAGGCCGGCCGTTCCGGCCGGGACGATGGCCCGGCGGAAACCCATGCGTTCGGCTTCGGCCAGCCGTCGGGCCACCCCGGGCACCCGCCGGACCTCCCCGGCCAGCCCCACCTCCCCGATAGCCACCACCGAGCCGGAGATGCTCAGATTGGCGACCGCGCTGGCCATGGCCAGCGCGATGGCGAGATCCACCGACGGCTCGGTCAGCCGGACCCCGCCCACCGTCGCCGCGTACACGTCCTGCTTGCCGATCAAGATTTCGGCCCGGCGCTGGAGGACGGCCATCACCATCCCCACCCGGGCGGAGTCGAGCCCGGAAGTGACCCGGCGCGGGATTTCCAGGGTGGTCGCGGCGACCAGGGTCTGCACCTCGGCCAGCAGCGGGCGCCGGCCCTCCAGCGCCACCGTGACGCACGTTCCCGGCACTGGCGCGCTGCGCTGCGAGACGAACAGCCCGCTCGGGTCGGGCAGCCCAATCAGCCCGTATTCGCCCAGTTCAAAGCAGCCGACCTCGTCGGTCGGGCCGAACCGGTTCTTCAGCGCCCGCACCATCCGCAACTGCGCGTGGCGGTCACCCTCGAAGTGCAGCACCACGTCGACCAGGTGCTCAAGCGCCCGTGGCCCGGCGATGGAGCCGTCCTTGGTCACGTGCCCGACCAGGACCGTGGTGAGCGACCGCTGCTTGGCCAGCGCCATCAGGGCCGCGGTGACCTCCCGGATCTGGGTCACCCCGCCGGGGGTGCCCTCAACCCCTGGTGCGGTGATGGTCTGCACCGAATCGACGATCAGCAACTGCGGCTGGACGGCATCCACGTGGGCGAGCACGGCCGACAGTTCTGTCTCGGCGGCCAGGAACAGGCGGGACCCGACCGCCCCGATCCGGTTCGCCCGCAGCCGCACCTGCGCCGCCGACTCCTCGCCGGTCACATACAGCACGGTCCCCGACTCCGAGGCGAGTGCGCCCGCCTCCAGCAGCAGCGTGGACTTGCCGACGCCGGGCTCACCGGCCAGCAGGACAACCGAGCCCGGGACAAGCCCGCCCCCCAGCACCCGGTCGAGTTCGTCAAGCCCGGTCGGCCGGACGCTGGCCGCGCCGGCGTCCACCTCGGTGATGGGGACGGCGGGAACAATCGCCACCGGCGCCGCCGCCAGCCCGAGCCGGGGGCGGGCCACCGCTGGCCCGGCGGTCTCCTCGACCGTCCCCCAGGCTTGGCACTCGCCGCAGCGGCCCGACCATTTCGTGGTGCGCCAGCCGCACTCGGCACAGCGGTACACCGACGGAGTGGAGGACTTCCTCATGATCGGCACGCTAGCGGCCGGGTATGACAGTCCCGTGGCGCCGACCCGGACCGGCGTCGTTCCGGCAGGCCAGAGCGGCCACCGCCGTCCCTTTTCGGCGCGGTGGTGACCGGCCCGGTGGGCCGGGCCGCATAAGCTGGCCGGGCGTAAATGCCCCAGTCCGCTGGGGGGAAGGAGTCACGTTGAGGCCCGCCGTCAAGGCCACCAGGCCCCTTGTCGCGCTGTCTACCGCCTCGGTCTTCCCGGACCGGGCACCGGACGCCTTTGAGGCCGCCGCCCGCCTTGGCTATGACGGGATCGAGGTCATGGTCTCCGCCGACGCGGTGAGCCAGGACGTCGACGTGCTCCGGCGGCTCGCCGACTACCACGGGGTGCCGGTGCTGGCGATCCACGCGCCCTGCCTGCTCATCAGCCAGCGGGTGTGGGGCCGTGAGCCCTGGCAGAAGCTGATCCGGTCCAAGGAGATGGCCGAGAAGCTGGGTGCCCGGATCGTGGTCGTTCACCCGCCGTTCCGGTGGCAGCGCGACTACGCCCGCGACTTCGGGCCCGGCCTGGCGCGGATGCGCGAGGAGACCGACGTCGTGTTCGCGGTGGAGAACATGTACCCGCTGCGGGCGGGCGGCGCCGAGGTGGCGCCGTACGCGCCGGACTGGAACCCGGTCCTGATGGACTTCCCGCACGTCACCCTGGACCTCTCGCACACGGCCGTATCTGGCTCGGACGCGCTGGCCATGGCCGAGGACCTGGGCGACCGGCTGGTGCACGTCCACATGGCCGACGGCACCGGCGTGACCTACCGTGACGAGCACCTGGTGCCAGGCCGCGGTGCCCAGCCGTGCGCGCCGCTGCTGGCGAAACTGGCTGCCGCCGGTTATCCCGGCACCGTGGTGCTGGAAGTCAACACCCGCCGGGCGGCCACCCGCGAGGCCAGGCTGGCCGATCTCGCCGAAGCCCTGGAATTCACCCGCACCCATCTCGGTGTCTCCGCGGCCGCCGATGGCGCGGCCAGCCCGGGGGTGGGGACGGCCATCGGGCCGGACGGCCTGGGCGCCGAGGCCAGCGGCTCGCGCCGTCCGGACCGTGGCGCGGCGGGCTGGGCCGACCCGGTCGGCCAGCTCGGAGCGGTGTGACCGGCCTGGTGCTGAGCCGGCCCGCTCGGCCGGGTCCGCTGAACAGGACCCGGCCGAAGGGGACCCGCTGGACGATTGGCCGCGGATAGGGGCATCCTGCGGATCATGACGAACATGCCCGCCAGCCGCCCGCCGTCCGGCACCGTCACCTCCCGGGACGGGACGCTGATCACCGTGGCGCCCACCGGCGCCGAATCGCGCAAGGCCGACGTGCCCGCCCTGCCGGTAACCCTGGACGAGCTGGTGACCGCGGCCAAGGAGTGCCAGGCCGCCGGGGCGGCGGTCATCCACGTGCACATCCGGGACGCCGAGGCCCAGCCAACGCTGGACCTGGGACGGCTCACCGACACGGTCGCCGCTCTACGGGAGGGCACCGACCTGATCGTGCAGCTATCCACCGGCGGCGCCGTCAGCGACGGCTTCGAGAGCAGGCTCGCGGTGCTCGGCGCCGCACCTGATGCCTGCTCGCTCACCTGCGGCACGGTCAACTTCGGCGACGAGGTGTTCAGCAATCCGTGGCCGTTCATCCGTGAGCTGTACGCGCGGACCCAGGAACTTGGGGTAGTGCCGGAGTTCGAGCTGTTCGACCTCGGCCACGTGGCCACCCTGCACCGGCTGCTGGCCGACCTCGGCGCCCCGCACGGCGGCCACGTTCACTGCGACCTGGTGATGGGAGTCCCGGGCGGCATGCCGGGCGACGCCGCCACCCTGGTCCAGGCGGTCTCGGCGCTGCCGGCCGGGGCGACGTGGTCGGCGACCGGGATCGGCCGGACCACCCTGCCGGTCATGTTCGCCGCCCTGGCGGCCGGTGGCCACCTGCGGGTGGGGATGGAGGACACCACCAGCTTCGCTCGTGGCCGGCCGGTCACCGGCAACGCCGAACTGGTCGAGCGCGCGGCCACCCTGGCGGGTCTGGCGCAGCGGCCGCCGCTGACGCCCGGCCAGGCTCGCGCCCTGCTGGGGGTGACCGGCCGTCGCTGAGGATCCGGTGATCCTGGCCGAGGTGATCCGGTCAGGTTTTGCCGAATCCCGGCACCGGGGTGCGCTGGTGGTGCTCGATCCGGGCGGGGACGTGGTGCTGCGGGCGGGCGCGGTGGCCACGCCGATGTTCCCGCGCTCGGCCAACAAGCCGATGCAGGCTGCCGGGATGCTCCGGGCCGGGCTGCGGCTGGACGGCCCCCTGGTCGCGCTGGCCGCCGCCAGCCACTCCGGCGAACCGTTCCACGTCACCG
This sequence comes from Streptosporangiaceae bacterium, assembly GCA_036522155.1. Classification (GTDB taxonomy): domain Bacteria; phylum Actinomycetota; class Actinomycetes; order Streptosporangiales; family Streptosporangiaceae; genus UBA9676. Next base: position 19,881 of record DATDGI010000096.1, on the reverse strand, counting down.
GGGTGCGCGAGATTCTGGCCGGGGCGGGGCTGGCCGAGGACGCCCTGCGCTGCCCGCCTGGCCTCCCGATTGATGACCGGGCCCAGCGCCAGTACCTGCGCGAAGGCGGCCAGGCCGACCGGATCCACATGAACTGCTCGGGCAAGCACGCGGCCATGCTCGCCGCCTGTGCCGCCGCCGGCTGGCCGACCGATAGTTACCTGGAGCCGGCGCATCCGCTGCAGCAGCAGATCAGGCAGACGGTGGAGAGCCTGTCCGGGGAGACGGTGACCGCGGCCGGCGTGGACGGCTGCGCCGCGCCGCTGTTCGCCCTGTCCCTGGCCGGGCTGGCCCGTGCTTACCGGAGCATGGTCCTGGCCGCGCCGGGATCGGCCGAACGGCAGGTGGCCGACGGCATGCGCGCCTACCCGCACTGGACCGCAGGGACAAACCGGCCGGAAAGCGCGCTGATGGGGGCGGTGCGGGGGCTGCTGGTGAAGTCCGGAGCAGAGGGCGTGCTGGCCTTCGCGCTGGCCGACGGCTGGGCGGCCGCGATCAAGATCGAGGACGGGTCTCCGCGGGCGCTGCCCGCACTGGCCGTTGCGCTGCTCAGGGGGCTGCGCACGGATGTGTGGGCCGGCGCCGATGCCACCGCCCTGGACCGGATCGGGAGCGTGCCGGTGCACGGTGGGGGCCAGATCGTGGGGCAGGTGCGGCCGGTCCTGCCCGGCGGCCTGCCGCCCGTCGGCCCGCAGCACGGGTGACCGTGGCGGGTGCTTGCAACCGTGCTTGCAATTGCAAGCAGGACCTGATTGACTGGGCCGGTGAGTCCGGTAAACGTCAGCTCGATCGGGCAGTACATCCGCGAACAGCGCGAGCAGGCGAAGATTTCGCTGCGCCAGCTCGCATCGGCGGCGGGGGTGTCCAACCCGTATCTCAGCCAGATTGAGCGGGGGCTGCGGCGGCCGAGCGCCGAAATCCTGCAGCAGATCGCCAAGGGCCTGCGCATCTCGGCCGAGGTGCTGTACGTGCAGGCGGGAATCCTGGAGGAACGCGGGCCGGATTCCGGGGTGCGGGCCGCGGTGCTGGCCGACCCGGAACTGGCCGAGCGCCAGAAGCAGGTGCTGCTGGAGATCTACGAATCGTTCCGCCGGGAAACCGCGCTGGACACCCGGGAGTCCGAGGCCGAGCCCGGGGCGGACGTGGACGCGGCCGCGGACGCCAGCGATCTGGGTGACGGCGAGGGGGAGGGCGTGGCCGCCGTAACCGGCCACGAGAACGAGGCAGAACTGGCGAGCGCCGGCCAGGAAGGGCCGGAGCAGTAGGCAACAGGCCTGCCCAGCGGCAGGCCGGGAAGGTGACATCGGCAATGAGTCCCACCATTGATGTCCGGAACGAGATGCGCAAGCTGGCTGACAGGAAGCCCGTGCATGCGGCGGCGGGGGCCGGTGTGCTCGCCACCGAGACGCTGCGGGAACTGCCGGGCCGGTTCGCCCGGTGGCGCGCGGAGACCTCGGTGGTCACGCTGTCCGCCCGCGCCACCGAGGTGGTGCAGACCGCCCGGGCACGGGCGGTGACCGAGTACGACAAGCTGGCCCGGCGGGGGAAGCGGGCCATCAGCGGCGAGGCCACCCACGGCCGGGGCGCGCTGAACGGCAGGAGCAGCCACCCGCGCACGGCGAAGGACTGACGCCAGCGGGCTCTGCCCGGTCCGGGCGACTGATCCGCTCCCGCGCATATCCACCGCCCGGACCGGATAGTCTGGGGCCGTGCTGTGGTCCGGGGCGCTGACCCCCTTGTCGTGGTTCTTCGAAGTGCTCATGGCGGCGGCCTTCGTCGCCGAAGCGTGGGCCTTCATCGACACCCTGCGCCGGCCGACGGGGGCCTTTCCGGCAGCGGGCAAGCAGACCAAGCCGATCTGGCTGATCATCACCGGGGTGGCGGCCGTCATCGGGCTGGCCAGCCTGGCCTACAGCGTGACGCTGATCTCGATCCTGCCGATCATCGCCTTTGTCGCCGCCGCCATCTACCTCACCGACGTCCGGCCCAAGGTCAAGGAGTTCCGGCGGGGGTCGAGTTCGGGGCCGTACGGGCCCTGGTAAGCACGGGCCGCCGGTCCCGGGCGTCAGCAGTAGGCTGCCGTCATGAGTGAGGCTTCCTGGCGCACCCACCGGCTAGAACTTGACGATCAGACATTGCGCGACTGGGACGCGGCCGTCCTGGCCGCCGGGCCCGACGGCATCGTGCTGGACACCTCCGCGTTCTACCCCGGTGGCGGCGGGCAGCCGCCGGACCACGGTGTGCTGCTCTGGGGCGGGGTGCAGACCCGCATCGTGGACGCCAGGAAGGGTGACGACCTCTACCTGATCCCGGCCGAGGGCGACCCACTGCCACCGGTAGGCACGGTGGTGCGCGGCGCGGTGGAGGACGAGCGCCGGACCGCTCTCATGCGCACCCACTCCGGCCTGCACGTGCTCTGCGGAGTGGTCTTCCGGGACTTCGGCGCGCTGGTCACCGGCGGGAACATGGAGCCGCTCACGGCCCGGATGGACTTCAACCTGCCCGAGGTGCCGCCCGGCTTCCGTGAGGCGGTCGAGGCGGCGTGCAACACCGAGGTGGCCGCCGACCGGCGGATCGACGTGCGGGTCCTGCCCCGGGACGAGGCGTTCGCCCTGCCCGACATCATCCGCACCGCCACCAACCTGGTCCCGCCCGAGGTCAAGGAGGTCCGGATTATCGACATCGTCGGCCTGGACCAGCAGGCCGACGGCGGCACCCACGTCGCCTCCACGCGGCAGGTCGGCCGGATCGAGGTCGTCAAGATCGAGAACAAGGGCAGGGGGTTCCGCCGGCTGCGGATCAGGGTTTCCGACGCCTGACCGTCGTCACCAGGGCAGGAGCAGCAGGCCGACCGGGACCGCGACCAGCACCGCGGCGGCCGCGCAGATCAGCGCCAGCGCCGGAGCCGGGAGTGGGGGCGCGGGCACCAGCAGCCGGGCCACCCGGGCCGCGGTCTCCCCATCCGGGGCCTGAACCACGGCCAGCGCCCCAGACGGCGCCGGGCCCGCGCCGGACGCCCCCACCCGGATCAGCGCGGTCGCCAGTTCCCGGGCCGGCCGGTGCCGCAGCGCCCGGTCATCGGCGAGCATCTCCACCAGCAGCGCGACACTGCCGTGCGCCTGGCGGACGAGCCGGCAGCGGGGAAAGGCACGGCCCAGGGCGCTGAACGGCAGCAGCACAAGATCGTGCCGTGCCCGCAGATGGGCCCGCTCGTGCGCGAGCACCGCCGCCAGTTCGGCCGCGTCCAGCAGATCCAGGGTGCCCGCGCTGACCACGATCTGGGAGCGCAGCCCGGGCACGCAGTAGGCCGCCGCGGCCGGGCTGTCCACCACCAGCGCACCCGGCACCTTCGGGTCACCGTGGGCGAGCAGGCGGAGCAGTGCCCGGTGCCGCCGCCGGGCCATCACGACCGCCGCGGAAGCGGCCAGCAGCACCCAGCAGAGCAGGGCCAGGAGGGCAGCGCCCGCCGCGAGGAAGACCAGCCGTGCGACCGCGGCCAGCAGGGCCGGGCCGGAGCCGAGCGCGGCAGCGCGGGCCGCATCGGCGGCCCCGGTCAGTGCTCCGCCGGCCACCCCCCACCCGGCCGGCCGGGCGCCGAGACCGGCCAGCGCGCCCACCGCCGCCAGCCCCCAGCTGAGCCCGAGCGCCTGCCAGAGCAGGATCGCCGCGGCCGGTGACCGGTACGGCCAGCGAGCGGACAGCAGGGCCGCCGCCCCGGGGATGGTGCCCACGGCGACGGCGGCCAGGACAAGAACAGGGGGGAACACGAAGGATCAGTCCCGGTCGATCTCTCCGAGTGATTCCAGCGCCCGGCGCAGCACCTGCGCCTCGGCGTCCGACACGCGGCGCGCGAAACTCGCGAGCGCGGCCGACCTATCACCCGTCTGATCCAGTGCGTGCAGCATCAACTCGGTAACGTACGCTTCCCGGTCCGCCGCCGCACGGTAACGCCAGGCCCGGCCGTCCCGCTGCCGCCGCGCGAACCCCTTTTTCGCCAGCCGGTCGAGCACCGTCATCACCGTGGTATGGGCAAGGTCACGGTCGGTCAGCCCGGCCCCGACCTGACGCACGGTCAATGGCTCGGTGCTCTCCCAGAGCACGTCCATGATGGCCCGCTCGAGCTCACCCAGTCGTCTCACCGCGTCACTCTAACCCGGGGTGAATGCCCGCGAAAGAGGCGGCCCGCCCCGTGGGGCCGGCCGGCGGGCCCCGCCTGGGCGGGAGCGCCGGTGACCCGGTGCCGGCCGCGGCCGTGCCCCAGATCAGGCTGGTTTGCGCCGGGTCTCGTACATGCGCACCGCGACGACGAGGCCGGAGGCGGCGGTCAGGGCGGCGACGACCCAGATGGCCACCAGGATGCCGAAGGCGTCGGCGAGCACGCCCGCCAGCAGGGCACCGACGGCGAACCCGCCGTCGCGCCAGAGCCGGTACACCCCCACCGACCTGGCCCGCCAGGTGGGGTGGGCGACGTCGCCGATGGCGGCGAGCAGGGTGGGGTAGACCATGGCCGTGCCCGCGCCGAGCAGCACGGCGGCCACCGCCCAGGCGGCGAAGGTGACGCCCAGGGCGGTCATGGCGATCGCGGCGCCCTGCACCCCCATCCCGGCCGCGATGAGCCATTTGCGGCCGATCCGGTCGGACAGCGCGCCGGTGGCCAGCTGCCCGGCGCCCCAGACGGCGGGGTACAGGGCGGCCAGGATGCCGATCTGGCTGACGGTCAGGCCGTGCCGGGCGAACAGGATCGGGAACAGGCCCCAGGCGACGCCGTCGTTGAGGTTGTTGACCATGCCCGCCTGGCAGGCGGCGGACAGGGCCGGTTCGGAGAAGCTGGTCAGCCGGGCGACCTGGCGGGTGGTCAGGTGAGCGCCCAGGTGACCGGCCGCGGGCACGTGAGCGGCGGCCTCGTGCCGGGCGTGGCCCCGGGTTTCCCTGACGGCGGCGGCGGACAGGCCCAGGCCCAGGGCGATGTAGGCCGCGCCGAGCAGGAACGGGGCCGGGCGCAGCCCGTAGGCGGCGGCCAGGTAGCCGGTGGCCAGGGCGGTGATGGCCACCGCTCCGTAACCGGCCGCCTCGTTCAGGCCCATGGCCAGGCCGCGGCGGGCGGGGCCGGCCAGGTCGATCTTCATGATCACGGTGGTGGACCAGGTGAGGCCCTGGTTGACCCCCAGCAGCACGTTCGCGGCCACCACCCAGCCCCAGGCCGGCGCCCAGATCAGCAGCGGCGGGATCGGCAGCGCCACCAGCCACCCAGCGACCAGCACGGGCTTGCGCCCCAGCTGGTCCGACAGGGTGCCGGCGAAGAAGTTGGTGACCGCCTTGACCGCGCCGAAGGCCAGGATGAACGTGAGCGCGCTGCTGAACGCGGCCAGGTGGAAGGTCCGCTCCGCCAGCAGCGGGACAACGGTGCGCTCCTGGCCCAGGGTGCCGCCGACCAGGGCGTTGACCGCCACCAGCAGCGAGAACTGGGCCAGGTTGGCGCGCAGGCCGAGCCGGACCCCGGGGCCGGGCGGCGGGCTGGCGGGCGGGGCGCGGCCCGCGGCCGACGGCGGCGGGGTCGGGTCGGGAGAGGTCACGCGCCCCTCTCCAGCGCCAGCCCGGTGGCATCGGCCCAGTCGGGCGGGCCGCCGGGCAGGACCGCCAGGGCGGTGTGCCCGGCCTGCTCCAGCACGCTGGCGGCGGTGGTGGCGCGCTCGCCGTGCCCGCACATGGTCACGACCGGACGGCCGGCCACGGCGGGGGCCTGGCTGGTGAGCGTGCCGAGCTCGATATGGCGGGCGCCGGGCAGGTGCCCGGCGGCATACTCGCTGGCCTGCCGCACGTCGATGACGGTGGCCGGATCCACCTGGCCGGGGGTGAGCAGCGGGGTGGCGGCGACCGGCAGCCCGGCGGCTTCCCAGGCTGGCATGCCGCCGTCCACCATTCCGGCGAGGTTCTCGTATCCGATCTTCAGCGCCTGCCAGATGACCTCGGTCAGGTCCTGGCCGGGGCCGGCGATGATGATGAGCGGGGTGCCGGGGCCGGGCACCAGCCAGCCCAGCCAGGTCGCGAACGCATCGCGCAGCGGGATGGCCAGCGAGCCCGGGATGTGACCGGCGGTGTAGTCCACGGCCGGGCGCACGTCGATGACCTGGCCGCCGTCGTTCTGGAGCGCGCGGACCTGGCCTGGGTCCAGTGGGGTGAGCACCGGGGTGGCGGGCACGACCGCCGGGCCGCGCCGGTTCTCCTCGGGCAGCCGCAGGAAATAGCCGGGGAAGGTGCCCAGGCTGGCCAGCAGCGCGTCCACGAACGCGTCCTCGCCGGCGGCCGCCAGCAGCGGGTTGGTGGCTCGTTCCCGCCCGATGGTGGTGGTGCGTTCCGCCCCGGGCGGGGCGGAACAGAACGACCCTGCACCATGGGTCGGGTACACCGGCGTGGCATCGGGCAGGGTGAGCAGCCGGCCCAGGGAGGCGTGCTGTGACCGGGCCAGCGGCAGGGTGTGCTCCGGGCCGGACAGGTCGGTGCGGGCGGCCGCGCCGACCAGCAGCGACCCCCCGGTGAACACCGCCAGCACCTGCGCCCCGTCGAGCAGCAGGTAGGCAAGGTGCTCGGCGGTGTGGCCGGGGGTAGCCCAGACCCGCAAGGTCAGCCCGCCCAGGTCAACCTCATCGCCGTCAGCCAGCCCCCGGTGACCGTAGGCCCGGCACCCGGCCGCGGACGCGAGGATCTGGGCGCCGTCCTCGGCGGCCAGCTGGAGCGCCCCGGACAGGAAGTCGGCGTGCAGGTGCGTGTCGGCGGCGAACGCGGCCGTCAGCCCGTGCCGCCCGGCGGCCGACCGGACAGCCCGCAGGTCCCGCGGCACATCGACGGCCAGCGCCCGGCCGTCCCCCAGGTCCACCAGGTAGGCCGAGTTCCCCAGGCCCTCGTCCACGATCGGCACGATCAGCGTTCCGGCCACCGCTAACCCCCTCCGGCCGCGGCCGCTGCCACCGGCAGGCCGGCCCGCTTCCACTCCGGGAAACCGTCGATGAGGCGCCGGGCGCGGAACCCCTGGCGGTTCAGTTCCCGCACCGCCTCGTCGGCGTACACGCAATAGGCGCCCCGGCAGTAGGCGACCACGTCGGCGCCGGGCGGCAGGGCGCGCAGATGGCGGCGGAGCTCGCCGACGGGCGTGGAACGTGCCCCCGCGATGTGCCCGGACTCATATTCCGCCGCCGGGCGGACGTCGAGCACCACGACCTCGCCGCGCTGCAGCCGGGCCGCCAGTTCGGTCCGGCCGACGACCTCGATGCCGTCGCGCTCACCCAGGTAGGCCCGCGCCAGCCGTTCCAGCCCGGCCACATGCTCGGCCGCCACGTCACGCAGCGCCGCCCACAGCTCGGCCACCCGGTCGCTGGCCAGCCGGTAGAAGATGCGGGTCCCGTCGCGGCGGGTGGTCACGATGCCGGCCCGGGCCATCGCCCGCAGGTGGTGGGAGGTGTTCGCCACGCTCTGGCCGATCTCGGTGGCGATCTCGTCGACCGGCCGCTCGCCCTGGGCGAGCAGGTCGGCGATCTCCGCCCGCCGCCCGCTGGCCAGCGCCTTCGCCACCTCGGCGAAGGCGTCGAACAGCGCATCCTTGGCGGCCGGGTCTCCCACGCTGCCATGATCCCCGCGGTGAGGATCATTGTCAATTACTCGTTTGAATACTTGACAAGACTCGTACCGCGCTGTCAGCCTATTCAAGTATTCGTTTGAAGGTTGGAGGGGTCATGACCAGACCCGCTGACATCAACGTGGCTTCGCTGGACCCTTACACGTTCATGGCCGTGATCGGGAAGCGGGTCATCCACCCCGGCGGGCGGGCCGCGACCGAGGCGCTGCTGGCCAAGGCGGGGATTGGCGCGCAGAGCCGGGTCCTCGACGCCGGCTGCGGGGTGGCGACGACGGCGGTGGAGATCGCCCGCCGGTACGGCGCCCGCGTCACCGCGGTGGACATCACGCCCCTGATGCTGGAGCGGGCGGCGGCGAACGTCGCCACGTCCGGCCAGGCGGGCCGGATCACGGTCGAGAAGGGCGACATCTGCGCCCTGCCGTTCGCCGACGGCTCGTTCGGCGTCGTCATCGCCGAGGCGGTCACGATGTTCGTCGACCGCCGGAAGGCGGCGGCCGAGCTGGTGCGGGTCTGCGCCCCGGGCGGACGGGTCCTGGCGACCGAGTTCTGCTGGCGGCAGCCGCCCACGGACCAGGCGCGGGAGGTCTTCCTCGGGCAGGTCTGCCCGGGCATGTCGTTCGACACGGTCGAGGAATGGCTGGACATCTACGCCGGCGCCGGGCTGGCCGGCCTGACGGCTGAGTCCGGCCCGTTCGAGATGATGACCCCCCGCGGTTTCCTGGCCGACGAGGGGCTCGCGGGCAGCCTGGCCGTGATGGGACGGGTCGCCGTCCGGCCTGCCTGTGCCCGCAAGATGGTGTGGCTCATGCCCCGCGTGGCCAAGGCCGTCCCCTATCTGGGTTACGTCCTCGTCGCCGGCCGGAAGCCGGGCGGGCGCCGATGATCGTGGTGATCAGGGTGCTACCGCAGTGAGCTTGCGCTCGATGCAGTCCATCAGCTCATGGTAGGAGTCGCAGAACGAGCGGACACCCTCGCGCTCAAGCTGGCTTGTGAGGCTGGCCAGGTCGATCCCGGCGGCCGCGGCGGCGGAGAGGGTCTGCTGTGCGCCGCCCGGGTCGGCATCGAGCGTGCGCGCGACCACCCCATGATCGCCGAACGTGCGCAGCGTGTGCTCGGGCATGGTGTTGATCACTCCCGGGCCGATCAGCTCCGACACGTAGCGCACGTCGGAGTAGCCGGGGTTCTTGGTTCCGGTGCTGGCCCACAGCGGCTGCTGTGGCCTGGCCCCGAGTTCGCGGAGCTGCTCCCAGCCCGGGCCGGCGAACTTGGCCAGGTAGCGCTGGTAGGCGGCGCGGGCGCTGGCGATCGCCAGCTGGCCGCGCAGCGGCGAGTCCGCATCGAGCAGCGGGTCGGCCTTGGAGTCGATGCGTGACAGGAAGAACGACGCCACCGAGACGGTCCTGTCCACCGGCTCGCCCGCTTCCGCCCGCCTCGACAGGCCACGCAGGTAGGCGTCGATCACCTGCTCGTAGCGCTCGATCGAGAACAGCAGCGTGACGTTGATGTTCACGCCGCGGCGGGTCAGCTCCTCGATCGCGGGCAGTCCCGCGGCCGTGCCCGGGACCTTGATCATCACGTTCGGCTGGCCGAGCCGCCGCCACAGGCTGGCGGCCTGGGCGACAGTGGCCTCGGTGTCATCGGCCAGATCGGGGGTGCACTCGAACGAGATGAACCCGTCACTGCCCTCGCTGGCCTGGTAGGCCGGGCGGAGCAGGCGGGCGGCGGTACGGACGTCGTCGAGCGCGAGCGAAAAGAACAGCTCCTGCGGGTCGCGCTCCCCGCCCGACACCAGGTTCCTCAGCTGACCGTCGTACCGGTCGGAGCCGGTGATCGCCCGGGCGAAAATCGTCGGGTTGGACGTCGCCCCGGTGACGCCATAGTCGCTGATCAGCTCGGCCAGCCCGCCGCTGTCGAGCAGCTCGCGCGACAGCGTGTCCAGCCAGATGGAGACGCCCGCCTCACGCAGCCGCAGCAGATTGAGGTTGACTGCCATGTTCTTCCTCCGCTCAGCATCCAGCAGCCCGCTCGCCGGCCGGCGAGTCAGGCGGAACGCCAGTACCGGCCTACCAGATGATGCTGCAGCCGAACGCCTCCGTTTCGCCAACGCTCACCGTCCGCCCGGCAGCGAGGTCTTCGATCGCGGCCTCAAGATCGCGAGTGCGGATGCCGCCCGCCCCATTTGTGTCGGTCGGCGGCGGAGTTCTTACGGCCGGACCGGCAGCCGCCATACTCGATGGAAAGACTCAGCTAGCGGGGAAGTCACTTGGCGATGAAGATCACCCTGGCCCTCGGAGACATCACCCAGCAGCGGGTCGACGCCATCGTCAACGCCGCGAACTCCTCCCTGCTCGGCGGGGGCGGGGTGGACGGGGCCATCCACCGGCGGGGCGGCCCGGCGATCGTGGCCGCCTGCCGCGAGCTCCGGGCGTCGCGGTACCCGGATGGGCTGCCGCCCGGCCAGGCGGTCGCCACCACGGCCGGCGACCTGCCCGCGCGCTGGGTGATCCACACGGTCGGCCCGGTCTACAGCTTTACCGAGGACCGTTCCGCGGTGCTGGCGTCGTGCTACGCGCGGTCGCTGGGCATCGCCGGCGAACTTGGCGCGACAACCGTCGCCTTCCCGGCGGTGTCGGCGGGCGCCTACGGATGGCCGGCCGAGGACTCGGCGCGGATCGCCCTCACTACCGTCAGCCAGGCCGCCAGCCCGCTGGACGAGGCCCGGTTCGTGCTCTTCGGGGCGGATATGCAGGCGATCTTCGCCCAGGTGCTCGCCTCGCTCCAGCACTGATCTCCCGGTGGCAGACTGGGGCCATCAGGTTCGGCTCAGGAGGATCAGGTGCCAGCACCATTGCCACGGTTCCGCCGCGTCCTGGACGACTTTGCCCCGTTCAAGCCGGGCCAGCGGGTGGCCGGCCCGGACGGGCGCGCCATCAAGCTGTCCTCCAACGAGTCCCCGTATGGCCCGCTGCCATCGGTGGTGGAGGTCATCGCGGAGGCATGCACCGGGGTCAACCGGTACCCGGACAACGGGGCGGCCGAACTGACCGAGGCGATCGCCCGCCGGCACCGCGTGCCGCCCGAGCACGTCGCGGTCGGCTGCGGCTCGGTCGGGGTGGCCCAGCAACTGCTCACGGCGACCGCAGAACCGGGCACCGAGGTCATGTACGCGTGGCGCTCGTTCGAGGCTTACCCGACCCTGGTCAAGCTGGCTGGCGCGGACGCGGTGCGGGTCCCGCTCCAGGACCAGGCCCACGACCTGCCGGCCATGGCGGCCGCGATCACCGGCCGGACCAGGCTCATCTTCGTGTGCAACCCGAACAACCCGACCGGCACCGTGGTTCACCGCGCGGAACTGGACAAGTTCCTTGATCAGGTGCCCGCGGACTGCCTGGTAGTGCTGGACGAGGCCTACGGCGAGTATGTGCGGGACCCGGCGGTGCCGGACGGGCTTGACAGCTACCGTGAGCGGCCGAACGTCGCCGTCCTGCGGACCTTCTCCAAGGCGTACGGGCTGGCCGGGCTGCGGGTCGGTTACGTGATCGGGCACGAGCCGGTCACCGGGGCGGTGCGCAAGACCCTGCTGCCGTTCTCGGTCAACGCGGTCGCGCAGGCCGCCGCGCTCGCGTCGCTGGCCGCCGAGCCGGAACTGCTGGCCCGGGTCGGGCAGGTGGTCGCCGAACGCACCCGGGTCCGCGACGACCTGCTCGGCCGGGGCTGGACGGTGCCGCCGACCGAGGCCAATTTCGTCTGGCTGCCGCTGGCGGGCGACACCGAGGACTTCGCCGCCGCCTGCGCCCGCAGCGGGGTCGCCATCCGGCCTTTCGCCGGCGACGGCGCCCGGATATCGATCGGGGACGAGGAGGAGAACGACCTCTTCCTCGCGGTCGCCCGCGCCTACCCGCGCCGCCACTGAGCCTGGCCCGGGCCGGGACCGGGCCGCCCGGTCAGGGCGGGCGGTTGTCCAGTTTCTCGGTGACCAGCCGGTAGAACTGGCGCGGCCGTCCCGGCTGCGGGGTCCGGTTGGGCGGCAGCGGCCAGGCCAGGCCCTCGTCCACCAGGGTGTGCAGCAGCCGGCGGGCCGTCCGGGAGGTGACGCCAAGCAGCCGCCCGGCGGTCTCCGCGTCCACGACGTGGGCCCCGTCGGCGCTGGGCAGCTTGTCGGCGAGCCGGGAAAGCGTCTCCAGGCCCTTCGGCCGGCCCGGTGAGGCCGCGGCGGGTGACCGTGGCGCCGGGACCAGCGCGTGGCCTTCCCGGTCCAGGGCGAACCCGCGGCTGCCCGGGCCCGCGTGCGACCGGGCCAGCGCGGCCCGCGCGTGCATCTCGGCCTCCTGGGCGGTCCGGCCCAGGCCGACCCCCACCTCGACCGCAATGCCCAGCTCACTGCGGGCGCGGTCGGAGAACGGCGGGACACGGAAGCCGTCGGTGACGCCAGCCAGCGAGCCGCGGGTGGCGACGATGAGGAAGGTGTGGTCGCTGACCGGGCAGACGGTTGCCAGCATCCGCTGGGCCTCCTGGAGCAGGAAGCGGTGGACGGTCAGGCGCAGTTCCTCCTGCGACTGCCGGGGGGCGGGCCGCCGGGGCGTCTCCCTCAGCGTGGGCACGTCCACTACCGCCACCGCCAGTTGCGCCTCCTCCAGCCGGCGATGCGCGCCGAGCAGGGTGGCGGTGTACAGCGCGGCCCGGATGGCGCTGCCGGTCGGGCGGATCACGTAGACCGGGATCTCGGCCGCGGAGAGCCGCTGCGCCACCGACTCCAGGCACGTGAACGCGACCGAGTTCTGGTCATGGCGCCACAGCCGCTCGTGGAAAGCGGCCAGCGCGGCCGCGTTGGCCGGCTCTTCCCGCACGTGGATGTTGGCGGCCGGGATGCCCAGCTCGGCGAAGGCGTCCTCGACATCGCTGCGGCCCAGCACATCTACGCTCACCCTGGAAAGGTCATAACGAGCTTCCGCCCGCGCCCGCAGCAAGGTGGCGAACAGGGCACTGCCGGCCAGCGGCACACAGGTCGCCGGGGCCCGCAGCACGCCCGCCCGGCGGGCGTACTCCTGCGGCACCGGGCTGGCGAACAGGAAGACGTCGATCTGCGGGCCCAGCCGGAGCACCTTGTCCGGTGCCTCCTGCTCGTTCCGGTAGGCGGCGGCCACCAGCCGCCTGGCCATCCCGGGCCCGGCCAGCGAGGATCCCTGCGGCCAGCCGCCCGCCGTCAGGCTGGGCGGGGAAGCGGGCTGGCCCAGCATGACCGGGCCGGACAGCATGACCCGCTCCACCAGTTCGTGCGGGCCGACGACACCGATGGTGAGCTCAAGCGGGGCCTGCCGCTGCCCGGTCATCATGCGTCAGCCGGGTAATGCGTTAACGCACGGCCCGCGGCAGCGGGCACTTGCTCCGGTGATTTCACGGCCTGGCCTTCGGTCGGACGGCTACGGGGCTGTTTCCTTCGTAACCCAACGGAACGCCGCTGAAAAGGGAGCCGGGTGAGACTGCGCGATGACGCGGCCGGTAACCGCTGCCGATAAGGGGAGGTCCGGCAGGTGACTGGCCGCGGTCCCGCTGACTGCCAGGCCCTCACTCAGCCGCTCTCCTCCACGCTGATGTCGGCGCCGAGGGTGGTGAGCCGGTCGGCGATCGCCGCGTGCCCGCGGTCGATCAGGTAGCCGGGGGCGACCACGGTCTCGCCCTCCGCGCGCAGCCCGGCCAGGATGAGGGCGATCCCGGTGCGCAGGTCGTGCGCGACCACTTTGGTCCCCCTGAGCTGGGACGGCCCGTGCACGATGGCCACGTTGCCGTCTACCTCCACCTCGCCGCCCATCTTGGTCAGCTCACCCAGCAGCGTGTAGCGCCCGTCGTAGATGGTCTCCCGGATGTAGCTGCTGCCATCGGCCAGGCAGCTGAGCGCCATGATGGGGGACTGCAGATCGGTCGCGAACCCCGGGTACGGGCTCGTGACCACGTTGATGGGCCGGAGCGGCCGAGGCCGGCGCACCTGGAGGATCGCGCCGTTGGACGCAAACTCCACCCCCATCTGCTCCAGCTTCCAGCGGGCTACCCCGAAGTGCTCCAGGTTGGCGCCCACCAGGCTCAGCTCACCACCGGTGATGGCGGCGGCCATGGCGAACACCCCGGCGTCGATCCGGTCGGCCATCACCGTGTGCTCGGTGGCGACCAGCGCGTCCACGCCCCGGACGGTGACGAAGCCGGTGCCCCCGCCGCTGATCTGCGCACCCATCTTGGTCAGGAACGCGATCACATCCTGCACCTCGGGCTCGAGTGCGGTGTTGTCGATCACCGTGGTGCCCGGGGCGAGCGCCGCCGCCATGATCAGGTTCTCGGTGCCGGTGTGGGAGGGGGTGTCGAGGTAGAGGTGGGCGCCGCGGAGCCGGCCAGCCTTGATGTGGATCCGGTCGCCCGCCTCGTCCACGGTGGCGCCCAGCCGCGCGAACCCCCGGTAGTGGAAGTCGAGGTTGCGGCTGCCCAGGTTGCAGCCGCCGATGCCCTCGATGACCGCCTCACCCAGCCGGTGCAGCAGGGCGGGCACGAACAGCACCGACCCGCGGAACCGGCGCGCGATGTCGGCGGGCAGCACCGGGCTGGTGAGCGATGACGCGTCCACCACCAGGGTCCGTTCCGCCTCGTGAAGTTTGACCACCGCCCCCACGGCCTCGGCGAGTTCCACCGCCCGCCGCACGTCCTCGATGGGGGGGACGTTGCGCAGCACCGTCCGGCCCTCCGGCGCAAGCAGCGAGGCAGCGATCATCTTGAGCGCGGCGTTCTTGGCGCCCTGGATGAAGACGGTGCCGTGCAACGGGACGCCGCCCCGCACGCGGTAGCAGGTCTCGGGGCCAACGGTCATGAGCGCGCCGCTCCTGTTCCTCTGGTGCCGATAGGGCCGGCCCACGGCCGGATAACGCGGCGGGCCTGCCGGGCACGGGCCGCCGGCTCGCCGCGTGGTGAGCGGGAAGCCGCGGGCGTGCGCGCTCCAGTATCCCACTGGGCCGGCCGTCTGCAGGTCATTGCGGGCATCTCGGGCCTGGGGCGCGCGTTAGCCCCAGTCCGGCATCAGCATCCGTTCTGATCACGTCCGTTCCTCACCGAGCCCTCGGTTCCATAGTGCCAGGTAATCGTGGAACAGCCGGTCAGCCCGGGAGCGTGGCGCCGGGCCTGGCTGGCCGCCGCGTACCGGCCCGCCAGCCGCCGGTAGCACGCAGGCCAACCTACTGCCAGCGACGGCCGGTGATGCGCTCAAACGCCTCGATATACAGCTCTCTGGTGCGATCCACGACCCAGCCGGGCAGTTCGGGAGGCGGTGCGCCGGGGTCGCGGCGGTTCCAGCCCGCTTCCGGCGAATCCAGCCAGTCGCGCACGAACTGCTTGTCGAAGGACGGCTGCGGCCGGCCGGGCTGCCACCGGCCGGCGGGCCAGAACCGTGACGAGTCGGGCGTCAGCACCTCGTCGGCGAGCAGCAGCCGCCCCTGCGGGTCGAGCCCGAGCTCGATCTTGGTGTCCGCGACGATGATGCCGCCGCGGGCGGCCAGGCTGGCCCCGCGCCGGTACACCGCCAGCGTCACCCGTGCCAGTTCGGCGGCGGCGTCCGCGCCGGTGAGGGCGGCGACGGCGGCGGCCGGGATGTTCTCGTCATGCTCGCCCCGCGGCGCCTTCGTGGCTGGCGTGAAGATCGGCTCCGGCAGCTGGGACCCCTCGGCCAGGCCGGGTGGCAGCATCACCCCGCAAACCGCCCCGGTCCGCTGGTAGTCGCGCCACCCCGAGCCGGCCAGGTAGCCGCGGGCTACGCACTCCACCCCGATCATCGATAGCCGCTGGCAGGCCATGGCCCGGCCCGCGAACTGCGCCGGGATGGGGGCGCCGACCAGGTGGTTCGGGACCAGGCCGGCCAGTTGCCCGAACCACCACAGCGACAGCTGGGTGAGGATTTTCCCCTTGTCCGGGATGAGCGTCGGCAGCACGTGATCGTAGGCCGAGATCCGGTCGGTGGCGACGAGCAGCAGCGTGCCGTCCGGCATCTGGTAGAGCTCGCGTACCTTGCCGGAGTACAGGTGCCGGAGCCCGGCGGCTGGCTGCGCGGCCGGTGGTCCGGTCATGTCAGGGCCCGGAGGCGGCCGAACACCGGGCCGAGCCGCTCGACGTACCGCTCCGGGCGGCACACCTCGTCCAGGGCGGCTTCGTCCAGCTCCTGGCCCTGGGCCGCGGCCCGCTTGCGGAGCGTCTCGCGGAACGAGGTGCCGGTCTGCCAGGTGTCCATCGCCGCCGCCTGCACCAGCGCGTACGCGTCCTCCCGGGACATGCCCGCGGTGACCAGCTGGAGCAGCACGCCAGAGGTGTAGATCAGGCCGCCGGTGGATTCCAGGTTGGCGCGCATCCGGGCCGGGTCCACCGCCAGGCCCTCGACCAGGCCGGCGGTCAGGTGCAGCAGGTAGTCGGTGACGATCGCGGCGTCTGGCAGGGCCACCCGCTCCACGCTGGAGTGGGAGATGTCCCGCTCGTGCCACAGCGCCATCCCCTCGGTCACCGGCGTCACATAGCCGCGTACCACCCGGGCCAGCCCGCAGATCCGCTCGGACCTGACCGGGTTGCGCTTGTGCGGCATCGCGGAGGAGCCCTTCTGCCCGGCCCCGAACGGCTCCGCCACCTCCCGGACCTCGGTCCGCTGGCAGTGCCTGACCTCCAGCGCGACCGCCTCGCACGCGGTAGCGGTCAGCGCGAGGGCGCTCACCCACTCGGCGATACCGTCCCGGAACACCACCTGGCTGGCCACGTCGGCCGGGCGCAGGCCGAGCTGGGCGAGCACGGTCGCCTCGATGGCCGGGTCGATGTTGGAGTAGGTGCCGACCGGGCCGGACAGCTTGCCGACCGCGACCGCCGCCCGGGCCCGGGCCAGCCGGTCCCGGCACCGCGCCATGGCGAACGCGAAGTCGGCCACCCGGTGGCCCCAGACGTCGGGCTCGGCGTGGATGCCGTGGGTCCGGCCCACCCGCAGCGTGCCGGTGTGGGCGAGGGCGTGCTCGCGCAGCGCCGCCACCAGGCTGGTCGCCCGGGCCACCAGCAGGTCGGTGGCCTCGGCCAGCTGCAGCGCCAGCGCGGTGTCGAGCAGGTCGGAGGAGGTCATGCCGAAATGCAAGTACGCGGCCGCCGCCCGGGGGGAGGTGTTGTCCGCCCAGGCGGTCAGGAAGGCGATCACGTCGTGGCCGGTCACCGCCTCGTGGGCCGCCACCGCCTCCGGGGTCGGCGGCGGGGCGGCCCGCACCGGCGCGACGGCCTCCGCCGGGACGGTGCCCGCCTCGGCCTGCGCGGCCAGCACCAGCGTCTCCACCTGGCACCACAGCTCGTACTTGTGGGCCTCGCTCCAGACGCGGCCCATCTCCGGCAGGGTGTACCGCCCGATCACGGGTCTATCCTCCCGCACGGCCGCGGCCGGACCTGGCCCGGGCGAGCCTGGCCCGGGGGGCTGTGGCCCGG
Source organism: Streptosporangiaceae bacterium (assembly GCA_036522155.1). GTDB lineage: Bacteria > Actinomycetota > Actinomycetes > Streptosporangiales > Streptosporangiaceae > UBA9676. The sequence continues at coordinate 2,741 of DATDGI010000096.1, read as the reverse complement.
CTGGTACCGCCCACGGCCGGGATGCGCCGCTCCAGCGCGAGCATCGCCACCAGCACGGCCAGCAGCACCGCGAGCTGGGCGTCGATCGTTACGGTCGCCCCCAGGGCGGCCGCCGCCAGCGCGACCCCGGCGGTGGCCAGCCGGGGCCAGGGCGGGCCGAGCCGCAGCGTCGACCGGAACCAGGCATCGCCAGCCAGGAACAAGGCGACGCCGCCAGACAGGACCAGGGCCTGGCCGACCGGCTCCGGCTGCCCGGGGTGGCCGAGGGTGAGTTTCACCCCCGCCGCCATCGCCACCACCCCCAGCAGCATCGGGATGTGGGCGAAGAAGTACGCCGACAGCGCCAGCCCCGGGCGCCGCGCGGGATCGGCGGCGGTGAAGGCCCGTTCGGCACGGTCGTCATCGCCGGTGCCGAAGTAGACCCACCACAGGCACGCGGTCAGGGCCAGCCCGAGCACCGCGGCGCCGGCCAGCGAGCCGGTCGCACCCTGCCGGGCGGCGCTGATGCCGAGGGCCGCCACCGACTCGCCCAGCGCCACGATGATCAGTGCGCCGTGCCGCTCCACGAAGTGAGCGGGCCGGATTTCGAACCGCCCGCCCGGGCTGGCGATCAGCGGGGACAGCACCTGGATGGCCAGTGCCGCCGCCCACAGGGCGTAGACGGCGGGGCCGTCCGCGACCCCGGCCAGGATCACCAGCAGGGCCGAGGTGACGTTGAACGGGGCGATCCGCATGATGTTCCGGTTCAGCCGGTAGTACAGCGAGGCGTGCACGAGGACCACCACCAGGTAGCCAAGCCCGAGCAGGCCGCCGGCCGCGCCCATCCCCTCCCCGGCGAACCCGTGCGGGATGGCCAGCCCTACCACCAGGAACCCGGCCATGCCCAGCAGCAGGAGCAGCCGTTCCGGCGTCCGGTCCGGGGTCCGGGTGTTCGTGAGCCAGGCGTATCCCCCGTACATCCACCACAGCACCCCGAAGATCAGCAGCACCTGGGCCACCCCGGTCACTGACAGGTGGCTGGCCAGCAGCGCGGTGAGCTGGGTCAGGGTGAACGCGAAGACCAGGTCGAAGAACAGTTCCAGGGTGCTCACCCGCAGCGGCGCCCCGTCCGCGCGCGGGCGCCCCGCGGCCGGTGCGCTGGCTGGTGCCGTGCCGCCTGGCGGCCGGTCTGGTGACGCGTGCCCGGAGACGGGGCCGTCCGCAGGCGGCGGACGGCCGTCGTGGCCGCTGCCGCTGCTGGGTGGGCCGCCGGGGCCGGATGCAGGCATGGGGGGCATGGGATCGGCGGGTCAGGCCCCGGGGGCCGGGGCGAGGCGGCCGCCCGTCAGCTCATCGGCGGCGGTGGGCTCCCGCTGGCCGCGAGCAGCGGCCTCCGCGATGTCGTGGCGGTACCAGCCGCCCCGCATCCGGACGGCCGCGGCGGCCCGGTAGGCAGCGTCCCTGGCCGCGGCCAGGTCCGGGCCGGAGCCGACCACGTTGAGGACCCGGCCGCCGGCCGAAACCAGTTCCCCGGTCGCATCGGTGGCCGTGCCCGCGTGCAGCACGTATGCCCCCGGCAGTCGTTCGGCATCGTCAATGCCGGTGATGTGATCGCCGCTGGCCGGTGCGGCCGGGTAGCCCTCGGCGGCGAGCACCACCGTCACCGTGGCGCCCGGCGCCCAGCGCAGCGGGCCGGCCCCGGCCAGCGAGCCGTCCGCGGCCGCCGCCAGCAGTCCGGCCAGTGGGCTGGCCAGCCGGTCCAGCACCACCTGGGTCTCGGGATCGCCGAAGCGGGCGTTGAACTCCACCACCCGCACGCCCGCCGCGGTCAGGCTCAGCCCGGCGTAGAGGAGCCCCCGGTACGGGGTGCCGCGGCGGCGCAGTTCGCCGAGGGCGGGCTGGATGACCGTGCCCACCACCTCTTCGGCCAGGCCGGGCGGCGCCCACGGCAGCGGTGCGTAGGCACCCATTCCGCCGGTGTTCGGGCCGGTGTCACCGTCGCCTGCCCGCTTGAAGTCCTGGGCGGGCCGCAGCGGCAGCGCGGTTACCCCGTCGGCCAGTGCGAACAGAGACACCTCAGGGCCGTCCAGGTACTCCTCGACCACCACGGTGCCGTAGCCCTGCGCGTGCGCGAGAGCCGCTTGGTGGTCGCTGGTGACGACGACTCCCTTGCCGGCCGCGAGCCCGTCCGCCTTCACCACGTAGGGCGGGCCGAATTCAGCCAGCGCGGCCAGCAGCTCGGGCTCGGTGCGGCAGGTCCGTGCGGCGGCCGTGGGGATGCCGGCCGCCGTCATCACCTGCTTGGCGAAGGACTTCGATCCTTCGAGCATGGCCGCGGCCCGGCCGGGCCCGAAGCAGGCGATGTCCTTGGCCCGGAGCAGGTCGGCGAGGCCGGCCACCAGCGGTGCCTCCGGGCCGACGACGACCAGGTCGGGAGCGAGGCTAGCGGCCAGCCCGGTGATAGCGGCGAGGTCGGCCAGATCGGCCGGGTGAACGGTCGCCAGCCGGGCGATGCCGGGGTTGCCCGGCGCCGCATGCAGGTCGGTAACGCCGGGGTCGGCGGCCAGTGCCCGGGCCAGCGCATGCTCGCGGCCACCCGAGCCCAGCAGCAGCACTCGCACGCGGCGAGCCTACCTGGCACGGCCCGCGCTGGCCCGGATCCCGCGGCCGCGCGTGCCAGGCGATCGCCGCGCACACCGCGGACGTGGGAAGTTCCGCGTGCAGTGCCATGGCCACCGCGCTGGCCAGCCCACCGCCGGGCG